>JAJFJS010000045.1 GCA_021773815.1 Gammaproteobacteria bacterium | reverse complement strand
GTGGCTTGCGGGTGCGGCCCCTTCCGGTGTCGGGGGCCCGCTGGGCCGCGGCCCCCACCCCCACCGGGACGTGTTCCGGGGGTGTCTCGGAATGGTGCCGCTCCGTCATGTCGGCCCGTTCTCGATCTTTACGCATGATCGATTCCAGCTATGTCGCAGGTGAAACACCGGTGACTTTATAGGACGGCAGTGATTCCCTACCGTTAAAATCACGGCGCCCACAGCCTCGGTCAACCGGGAATATCCCGGTATAATGCCGGCGGTCGTCATCACGTTCTGCGCGCCGACGGAAACGACCCGGAACGACCCGGGCCGACCGCGACGGTCAATGACCGAGCAGCCAGAATCGGAACACCGGAATCCACGCCATGAGAAAACCCGACCCACAGCAATGGGGCCCATACTGGGAACGACCCACAATCACATCGTTCGGCGATATGTTTCCGAACAACTACGATGCATCGATTCTCGAGTTCTGGCAACGACAACTGGCGAACCGGACCGGGCATATCGTAGACATCGCCTGCGGCAACGGCGCGCTCACGTGGATCGGTAACGAGATCCTGAATCGAGACGGCGGAAATACCCGGATTACCGGCGTCGACTTTGCCGACATCGCCCCGTTCAGGGTGCTGCGCAGAAACAGGAACGATTTCCCATCCATCCGTTTTATCGGCAACACACCTGCGGAAAGTCTGCCGTTCAAAGACGGATCCGTCGACATGGTCATCAGCCAGTACGGCGTGGAATACACGAATCTCGACGAAACCGTCCCCGAATTATCCCGAGTGCTCGTCCCCGCGGGGCGGATGAGTTTCATCCTGCATGACAAGGCATCGACAATTATCAAAGGCGCAACGGCCCCGCTCGACGACTTCCGGACGGTCCTGAATGATATCGCCATACACGATGCCGCCCTCCGGCTCGAGAATCTGTACCGACGCATCAGGAGACCGGAGGCGCGCCAGGGATCGACCGATATTCAGGGGCTCATCGACACCATAAACGCCATGGCCAACCGGGTCAGGGAGATCGTCCGCAATTACCCGCCACGCTCACCGATCCATTTGTACATGGAAAGACTGAACCAGGCGCTGGACCTCGCGCGCAACAATCGCGCGGGCAACAGCAAGGCGTTGATCTGCCAGGCACGGGATGCCCTGAATACGCATATCGTCCGGATAGAAGACCTGGAGGCGGCGGCGCTGTCGCCCGAAGGCCGCCAACACCTGACCGCCCTGATTCAGAAAGAAGGCTTCACCATCGTCGAGGAATCCGTACTCGCGTACAGGGACAACGACAATATCGGCACGATACTCGTGGCGCAGCGCTAGCTGCCTGCTGAGAAAGTCTCAGGTGCGCACCGGACAAGTCAGGAAAAATGCGCAGTGTCGATGCCTATAGGCGAACCCTCGTTGCATCGGCAAGGGTGAGCCATTCTCCATGCAGGTTTGCGCCGCCTGGAATCTTTCAACAGGCGGGCTAGCCCTGCGTCGCTGGATCCGTGGGTGAGGAATCCAGCCGGATGCCTATTTTTGCCAGCTCCCGGACGAGCACCTCGCGCCCTTCAGCATATCGCTCGTGAGACTCATGCCGGAGCAGGACGTCATCGACGGTGACGCTGTGCGTCGTCCGGTGCACGTGATTCCAGAATCTCTCGCCCGCGATGCTGCGCAGGAAACCGGCCTTCTTGTGCGCATAGTACAGCCAGTCGTCGCAATACACGGACCGAAAGTCGGGCGGATACAGGTAGCCGAAGTGCTCATAAACCGTTCTCGAGACCACGGGATGCAGCACACAATCCCGCAATCCCCGTTCGTCGGCCAGTTGCAGGCTGTAGTCCGCGGTATCGCCGGCGATCGTCACAAGCATTTCGTCCCAGTGCTGCGGCGGGAACAGGTCATCCGATACCTGCACAAACATGTCACCCGTTGCCTTGCTGGCAGCCAGATTCCAGCCCGTGACACAATCCCGCCGGCCGGAGTTGACGACCGGAATCATATTCGGGAAGCGTTCATCGAACGCCTCGTCGGTAACGAGCACAACTTCCACGTCGTCCCAGCATTTCGCTCTCGTCTTCCAGATATTCAGGAGGCCGACGATCAGATGGGGCCGGGCCGACGTGTAGAGCAGGCTGATCTTTGTGCCATTCGACGCCGGACCGGGCCGACTTTTCTTCCCCCGGAAAAATCGCAGCGCGTCGCGGATCGTCACCGGCAGGACACCCGACTGAACACTAGCCCTTATCCGCCCGGAGCGTATACGAATCGATCAGCGCCCGCTCGGTGCCGACATCTTCCCAGCCGTACCGGTACGTGCCGATATGCCCGAGCCGGATCGATGTATCCGCATGGATATCGAATCCGCACTGCCTCGCCCTTTCACAAAATGAATAGTCTTCGGCGAGATACCAGTGACCGTCATCGATCGGCCGCACGATGGGCTGAAAAAAGGCGATCATCGGGCGTGAAAAACGCTCGTTGCAGACCGGCAATGCCAGCCGGTTCTGAATCGTCGTGTAGACCTCACGGCGGATCAGCAGAAAGCCGGTCCCCGCGTACATGATCTCCAGTAGCCCGCCATCTTTTCCGAACGTGACGCTCTGCATGCCGGGCATGAATTCGCACGCGAAGATGCGCTTGCCTTTCTGCGCATAGATGCCGCCGACGATCGGCAGCCGGTGCCGCCGCAGCTTCTCGACATCGTCGGGATGGAACCCGATATCGGAATCGATCCACAGCGTCTCCTCGAAACCATGAATCAGCGCATCGGTCGCCAGCTGATTCCGAGCCTGATCGATCGCCGCATATCCGCTGACTCTCGAAACCGTGTAGCCACGTCGCTCGAGTTCCTTCAGCGCCGCCTCGCATTCTTCATGAATGGCTCCGACAAAAGGAACAAGGACGACGCATCTGCGCGGATCCAGCGGGTCGGGATATCTCGGCAACGGGATGTCGCCCTGCTTGCCGAGCGGCCGTACCGGGGGCGGCGGCTGACCCGATACGACGACCTGCTGCTCCGACGCCACGCCGATGAAATCGAGAATTCGTCGAACCCCGTCCGGTGCGGTCAGCGACTGTGCGTCGACGACGATGATATTGTTCGGGTGTTGGCGCACCAGCGCCTCGGCACGCTGATAATACTCATCCCAGTACTGGCCGATTCCTTCGGCACGATCCCGGGTCTCGTACTGGGGAAACGTCGGTGTCCAGAGCGGATCGTGATTCCAGTCCGGTGCCGGCGCTCGCGCCCAGTGATTGATCGGCAGCGGGGAACTGTCGTTCAGAAACTGCGCGAAGGCTGCGACGACTTCATCCCGGCTGCGCCGCAGACAGACGATGCGGATCTCCGGTTCGTGCGCAATTGCCGCCTCGGCATATGGCAGATAGAACGCCGCCGCGTCGCCGATCAGCCGCTCGTGCGCCGTTGCTTTCCAACGGTCGATCCGCCGCTCGATCAACGCCGCATCCGATCGGACCGTCCAGGGCAGCAATGGCGCCTGATCCAGGGAAAACTGTGCGGATGGCTGTCGGGCGAGTATTTCCCTGAGCAGGCCCAGCCCGCACGGGCCGGCGCCGATCCCCAGGACGATTCGCTGCTGCGCTGATGTATTCAACGTCGGCCGTGCCCCTCACGGAAACGGGCCGCCGGACCGCAGCGGGTTCCCGCCAACGGTGCCGCGAGGCTTGCCCGGGATCCTTTCATCCCCGGTCGAGCCCGGCCAGCGCCGCACGGGCCGCCTCGATACCGTCGTACGCCGCAACATTCGATCCGGTCGCGCTCTCGAGCGCGGCGCGGGCGGCAGCCCGATCCCCGGCAGCGATATAGGCCATCCCCAGGTGATAACGCACGACCGGCAGATCGACCGCCGCCGCCGATCGTTCCAGGAACGTGACGGCGCGCTCCCCGTCACCGCTGCGGTAATAGACCCAGCCGACGGTGTCCATGATCAGCGGGTCGTCGGTATCGACGAGCCGCTCGGCCATTCGAACGGCCTTTTGCAGGCTGTCCGGATCCGCAAAGCGCCGGTCGGCGAGCAGCGCCGCCAGGTTATTCATCATCTCCTGATTGTCCGGGCTCGCCGCGAGCAACTCCTCGTAAAGCGCGATGAGGTCATCGACCCGGTCCAGACGCTGGTACTCATCAACCAGCAACGAGGCGATCGGCAGGTTGCCGGGCAAGGCGGCCAGTCCGCGCCGGTAGGCATCAATACGTTTGTCCGCATCATCGGGAAACAACGACGCGACGGCAACGTAAGGCGGCGACTGATCGGGCTGATCATCAATGACCGACTCGAATATCCGCAGCGCCTCGGCCGTCTCGCCCCGGTCCGCCAGCGCACCGCCGAGCATCAGGCGAATCCCGGTATTGTCCGGAAAATCCGCCGCACGCCGGCGCAGGAAAGCAATCGTCTCGACCTGCTTGCCCTGTGCATTCATCGTTCGCGCCAGACCCTGCATCATCCGCAGGTTATTGGTGCTTTTTTCGAGCGCCTCCGCATACGTCCGGGCGGCCTCGGCATACTGCTCACGCGCCTCCAGCACCTGCCCGAGCTGGAACGCACCGACGCCGTTCGGGTCTGTACCGGCGGCCAGGCGCCGCGCCGCGGCCTCGGCGGCCGGCCAGTCTTTTCGCTGCAGGAGCAGTTCGATCTTGAGTATCTCGGCGGCGGAATTATCCGAATCGCTTCGTGCCAACTGCTCCAGGACCGCTTCCGCCTCATCGACCTCGTTGTCCTGCACCATCAGCGTGACGAGCTCCTGCGTCGCCGCAGCGAGTGCCGGATTCAAATCCAGCAACCGCCGGTACGTGTCTTTGCCGAGAATTTTTTCACCGGCCGCAATATGACTGCGGGCCAGCAATAGCAGCGCATTCTGATTGCCGGGTTCGTTGCGCAACAGGACACGCAGGTCGGCGATTGCTTCGTCGTAACTTTCCTCACCAAACCGCAGCCCGGCGCGCATCAGCAGCGCCCGCGAATCGGCCGGTGCATCGGCGAGGATGCCCGCCACGATTGATCCGGCACCTTCGTTATCGCCCTGTTGCATGCGGTCGGCCGCAAGTTTTGCCCGCGCCAGCAGGCCCGGCTGGGAAACCGGATCCAGCGCAGCCGCTTCCCGGTAACTCGCCATCGCATCTTCGCGCCGGTTTTCGCTCAGATACAGGTCGCCAATAGCAAGTCGGAGTTCCTGATTCTCGGGGTCCTCACTGATGAAGTCCCGCAGCGCCTGTGCCGCCTCGTCCGGCGTGCGAACCTCGGCCAGGAACTGGATGACATCGAGTCTCGCAACGGAGTTCTCGCTGGCTGCCGCGGCGAGTTCACGCAGCATGTCTTCGGCTTCATCGATCCGCCCCTGTCGCCGATAGAAATCGGCAAGGCGCGCCTGATAGGTCGAATCACCGTCCGGGGCATCATCGATCATCGCCCGCAGCGCCTGCTCGAATTCACCGGTGCGCTCATGGCTTTCGAGGATGTCGAGTTTTAGTTGCCGGAGCGAAACGGATTCATCGCGCGCCAGTCCGTCAATTGCACCATTGAGCAGCTCGAGCGCGCGGTCGGGCTCGCCTTCCTGGAGCAGCAAGGCCTTCATGCCGATTGCTTCCACATGGGCCGGATCGAGCAACAGCGCCCGCTCAAGTTCGGCCCGACCGGGCTCGAGCTGCCCCTGCTGTATCAGCAGGCGCGCATTCAGCACCCGGACATCGGGTGCATCGGCCGCCAGCGCCATCGCGGCGGCAGCCTGCTCGGCTGCCAGTTCATAGGCGCGGGCGGAAACATAGAGTGTGCCGAGCTTGATGCGCGCCGCCAGTAAATCCGGATCGGCCTCGACGGCAATGAGCAGATGCTGGAGCATCGCGCGTACCTGGCCGTCCTGTTCCGCGATCAGCGCGAGCAGGTATCGGGCCCCGGCGTCCTTGGGCTCAATCTGGGCAGCATTTTGCGCCTCCAGCCTGGCATTGATGTAATCGCCGCGATCGAACAATTCCTGCGCCGTCTCCAGATGTGCGGCTGCTCGCTCCTCCGGCGTGCCGCAGCCCGCCAGTCCCGCCGCCAGGCAGCACAGGCATAGTAGTCTCGTGAACCACATCGGTTGTTTCTCCGTTGGCTGTTTGACCAGTGGCCGTTTCACTATTGGCAATCGTCGCAGCAGACACTCCAGGGCCGGCCTTGTGCAGGCTCACAGACCTTGGTCCCTCCCCCCTATATAAAGAGTCGCGACGATTCTCCCACAAACACCCGGGCAAAGAAAAACCCGCCCGAAGGCGGGTTTTCCGATCCGGAATAAACCGGAAGAGGTGCTTACTGAGCAGCCCGGCGACGTGCCCAGCCCAGGAGGCCAAGCGCCGAACCAAACAGCCAGGCAGCGGCCGGAACCGGAACCGCAGCGAAATACATCGCTTCGCCACCCGGCGTGCCAACCGGCGTGGTCGTGCCGATCACCAGCGTCGTGCCGTCCCAGCTCACCAGACCGAAGTCGTAAGCTGAAATCGAGCGCTGCGTGCCCGTCGCGACATCATCACCACCAAGCGTGCGCGAGAAAGCCAGACCCGGACCCCAGGTCGTGGTGCTCTCGTTGAAGTAGTTCGCGCCCAGATTATGGCCGCCGCAACCACTCGCGCCGACGCCGGCGAGGAACGTGCCTTCATGACATGAATAGGCTGTTCCGCCTGCCGAGCTCGTGCTCGTGTCAATTGAAAGATCCGTGATGCGATCGTTCAGGATCGTCGGACCGTACGGGCTGCTGCCGAGGCTCGACGTGGCCGAATACAGACCGGTCGACGTCAGTGTCGTGCCGTCCCAATCGAAAACCGCGGTCGAGGCCGGCTGCCCCTGAACGTGGCTGCCGTCCGTGATCAGCGTGCTGATCGAACCACTGCCGCTCGTCTGGTTATGCTTAACGAGCGTAACCGTAATCGCGTTGGCGGCAGCGGATACTGCAAACAACGCTAAGGCTAGTATTACTTTTTTCATGAAAAATCCTCCAAACTACCAAGTCCCTTAACGGGGTTTCGTATTTGAGAGGTAGCAACCCGGCCGTCTTCCCCTTATCGCCCCTCCCCATTGCTTCTTGGCAGTGCGGCGACACAAGACCCGTGGTTTTCCGACCCAGACTCGCGCCTGGTGTGGCCTTTCCCTTCTTGTACGCGACCGAGTATAGGCACGCCTCCGGGGGAGGGCAATAGGTTTCTTGACATAATGGACAGAAACCTGTCAAAAAATGACAGATACCTGTCATCCATTTTTTTTCTGGTTTTACTATTATATTCAAAGAGTTATATTTGACCGTTCAGACTTGGTCCCGCTACCGGGCCTCCGAACGACCACTCGTCGGGCAGAACGGGCATCGGCATACTGCCGGCCGATCGCACCTGCACCTGCCTCGGCCCGGCCCTACCCCCCAGCCGGATTTTCAATCGAGCACGCCCTGCAAGCATCCGCCGCCGGCACATCGCTCGCTCGGGCAGCGACGATTCGCATAACGCTCGGGCACGCGCCGGATTCCGGACGAGCAAATCGGAATGGCGGCACCGGCCTTGCACGCATCTGCAAACCACAACAGTCGCCAGTCGCACCAGGTTATCGATGCGCGCAACATTGACCACCGGGACACTGATATTTAGCCACGAAGCCAGAGCGCACCCGAACGGTCACGCGAGACGCCCGCAACAGAAGTACGAGGCCGTCTATGCATCCGTTTGAGCGGTATGCTAGATTCTGCGACCAGTTCCGCTTGGAACCGACGGGAAACCGGTCGAATAAATCTTTCGGCAGCTACAGGACGATCGAACTGCATGAACAGTGATGCTCCAACCCAGGCGACGCGCTTCGATCCAACGGCACGGCGCGCCACCATCACACTGCTTGCCGTACTGACGCTGCTGGCGGGGGCCGTCGCCTACAGTGCGGTCGCCAAACTTGGCTGGCTGTCATGGGTACTTTCCCGAGGCTGGCTCGTCGCACTGTCGGTACTCATCGTCGCACTGATCGCCTTTTTCATGTTCGACCTGACACGGCCGAAGAATGTCAGCTGGCGGCGCCTGCGGGACCACTTCGGCGAGGCGTTCGGCGAGACGCTGGACAAAAAGAATTTCGGCACTGGCCGCGGCCAGGTGGGTGAATACGCGTATTTCGGCCTCCGGTGCTTCGGTTCGCCGACCGGACTGGAGATCAACCGAATCCTTTCTTTCCTGAATCAGCCTCTCTACATCCCCTGGTCCACGGTGTCCAAAATCGACACCTTCCCGAACCTGCTGACGGGACGCAAGGATTTCGAGACCAACATGCAGGCGCAAATCGTGCTTCGTGACTGGCCCGACACGACGATCGAGGTGCCGTGGCTGACGGAGTATCGCCAGCTGCTGCCGAAATCGGTCAAGTACCGGGCCATCAAGTTATCGAAGAAATAGTCGCCAACGCATTCAGGGCCGGGGCTGTATGTGCCGCAGATCCAATGACGAGGCCGCCGCGCCATGCTTCGACTGATCGCAAAGTTTTTTTCGGGCACCGGGTCCCGAAAAGCCAAATCGGACCATCCCGAAATCCAGCGGGCCCGGGATTTCCTCCAGTCCGGCGACCTGGCCCGGGCGCACCAGATCTGCCAGCAGCTTCTCGTCGCCGAACCGGACAATCCCGACACGCATAATCTGCTCGGCGGGATCGCGCTGCATCAGGGTGATAACCAGCGCGCGATCGAGCATTTCACGAAAGCCGCCGATATCGACGCCGCGCAGCCGGTTTACCAACAGGGGCTCGGCATTGCCTACTGCAACCTCAGACGTCTTCCCGAGGCGCTGGACTGTTTTCGGCGCGCAACCGAACTCGCCCCGAAAGATCCGGCCACACACGGCAATCTGGGCAACTGCCACAGGCAGGCCGGCAATCCGGTCGAGGCCGAACACTGCTACCGCAAGGCCATCTCGCTGAATGCGGCTTATACGCCCGCATACATCAACCTCGCGGACATACTGGCCAGAAACAAGCGCCACAACGACGCGGTCAAAATATACCGGAAGGCGCTTCGCCATACGGCCGATACCCCGGAAAACCGGACCAACCTGGTGCTGCTGCATCACCGGCTGGGCCTGGCGCTGCGGGAACTCGATGCAACCGACGAGGCAATAGCCTGCTACCGCGAAGCAATCGCGAGGCAGCCGGATTTCGCGCCGGCGCATAACAGCCTCGGCGGCGCGCTGCTGGCCCAAAACGATCTGGACGCCGCAATGGCGTGTTTCAGAAAGGCACTGGAGATCGAGCCGGAATTCTCCAGAGTACATTCGAATATTCTGCTGACCATGAACTATATGCCCGGGTCGACGCCGGCACAGATCTTCGAGGAGTCGCTGCAGTTCGACGAACGACACGCCCGGAAACTGATGCGCGGCCGCGAACCGTTCCGAAACCTGCGCAACAAGGAAAGAATCCTGAAAGTCGGCTACCTGTCTCCGGATTTCCGGGAGCATTCCGTCGCGCACTTCACCCGCAAACTGATCGGGCAGCACGACCGCGAAGCCGTTACGGTCTACTGTTACGCGGATGTCGACATGCCCGATGACTGGACGGGGCAGTTCCAGGCCCAGGCCGATCACTGGGTACCGATCCAGGACATGCCCGACGACGCGGTCGCGGCACGCATTCGGCAGGATGGCATCGATATTCTCGTTGACCTTGCCGGGCACACATCGAATAACCGGCTGCTGGTGTTCGCGCGCAAACCGGCGCCCATACAGGTGAACTGGCTCGGCTACCCCAACACCACGGGAATGCGGGCGATGGATTACCGGCTGACCGATGAGATCGCCGACCCCGCAGGCGATGCCGACCGGTTGCACGCGGAAAAACTCGTGCGACTCGAGCACGGCTTCCTGTGTTATCAGACCGACGACCCGATGCCCCCGATATCGACACCCCCTTGCCGCAAGAACGGGCACATCACATTCGGCTCTTTCAACGCACTCCGCAAAGTCACCCCCGACGTCATTCGCGTCTGGTCGCAGATCCTGCACTCCGTCACCGGCGCGAGACTGATGCTGAAAGCGAAGTCGCTGGAAGACAGCACCACGCGATCCGGTCTCGTGAACGCTTTCGCCGAGCACGGCATCACCGCAGAACGACTGGAGATCGTCAACAGCGTTGCACGCAGACACGATCACCTGGACCTGTATTCACGCGTGGACATCGGACTCGACGCGTTCCCCTACAACGGCACGACCACAACTTGCGAAGCCTTGTGGATGGGAGTCCCAGTCTGTACGCTGCGCGGCGATCGGCATGCCGGGCGCGTCGGCGCCAGCATCATGCATCGCGTCGGCCTGTCCGAACTCGTCGCCGAAACAGAAGACGGGTATATAGACACGGCGTGTGCACTCGCGGCCGATGACGAGAAGCGCAACGCGCTGCGCAAGCGACTGCGCGAGCAGATGCAGGAATCCCCGCTGATGGATATCGCCCTGTTCACCCGATCACTTGAGACTGCGTACCGGCAGATGTGGGTCACCTGGTGCAACAAGTCGCATTAGGCCGGCGCCACACGCACCGAACGCGCCCACAACACCCCGCTCCTGCCCGGTTCAAGGCAGCGGCCCGATGACGGAACGGGACACGATCATCGCGATCGATCCCGGCGGTCCCTCACCCGTCCTCCGCCTCTCGCTCGCGGAGGTCAGACAGGCCATCGCCGAACAGCGCCGCCGATCGAACCATGCGCTGGCCGCATCGATATCGATGCAACTCGCCGATCAGCTGCCCGAACTGCTCTGGCCCCAGTTCCTGGCTGCGGAATCGGCTTTCCTTGCCCAGCGAATCGAACCGGCGATGCGATATGCCGATCGGGGGCTGGCGATCGACCCGGGTAACATCGCGTGTCTCGTCATCAAATCACGCCTGTGCCTGCATACCGGCGACCGGGCGCAGGCCATGCGACTCATCGACACGGCCATCACGCAGGCGCCCGAAGACTCGAAGCTTCACTGCATCCGGGCCGAGCTGCTCGTAGACCTGGGCCGCATCGATGACGCTTGCACCGGTTTTCGCCAATCTGTCAGCCTCGATCCCCGTAATGCCGACGGACTTCTGGGGCTGGCACAATTACCCGGAGACAACGTCGACGAAGACACCGTAAAGAAAATCGAGTTTATTATCGATTCAGGTCAGATGACCGCCGAGCAGCGAATCAAGGCCCATTTCGCGCTGGCGCATATCTGTGACCAGAAAGGTGACCCGGCCAGGCATTTCCGGCACCTCACTGCCGGCAATACACTCAAAAATCAAACCGTCCGATTTGATGCCGGCGCATCCCGCCGGGAAGCGGAAGATGCCGAGCGCTTCTTCACGCCGTCATTCTTTGCGAAGAACCGGAATATCCGCGGCAACCCGGCCCGGATCATTTTCATCGTTGGTTTCCCCCGCTGCGGTTCGACGCTGGTCGAACAGATCCTGTCCAGCCACCCTTCGGTTACGGCAGCCGGAGAAATCTTTGCGTTGAGGCAGGCCATACGAACGTATTCCCGATCGATACAGCCGCCCGCAGAATACCCATTCTGTATCGACATTCGGACCGAGGAAGCGCTCAATGCGATCGCCGATGGCTACGCGGAGACCGTTCAACCGTTCGACCGCGGCGACTGGATGACGGACAAGGCGCTCGGCAACTACCGGTTCGTGGGCCTGATTCATCTCATGTTCCCGAATGCAGCGGTCGTGCATGTCGAACGCAATGCCGTCGACACCTGTTACAGCTGCTACAAGAATCTGTTCCATCTCGATTCTGTTCCCTTCACGTATGACATGGACAATCTGGCCAACCGGTACCGCGATTACCGGCGGTTTATCCGGCTCTGGAATACGATACTGCCGGGAAAAATCCATACGGTGCAATACGAACGGCTCGTGAGTCACCAGGAAGAGGTCACCCGGGCGCTGCTCGACTTCTGTCAACTGCCGTGGGACGATGCATGCCTCGCATTCCACCGCAATGCCCGCGCCGTGCAGACGAGCAGCAACGCCCAGGTCCGGCGGCCCATCTACGGGGACTCGGTCGATCGCTGGAGGATCTACGAGAAGTATCTCGGGCCGCTGCTGGCGCTGAACGACGATTCGACCGGGCGCGCGGGTCCGTTATAACACTGACCCGGTTCCGGACGGCCGGCGACAACATCAGGCGATGTCCACAACGAACCCAGCATGACCATGCCACGCCAATCGAACGACCAGCCCGTGTTCTTTCATTCGATGTGGCGGACATCGAGCACCTGGTTCTTTTCGCTGTTTCGTCAGCACGACGGATACCTCACTTTCTACGAACCGCTGAACGAGCAATTGATCGACCTCGACAGCGCGCTGCGGCAGGCCGATGGACCGGAACCGTCACACCCGGACCTGGACAGGCCCTATTTCGATGAATACGCAGGCCTGCAGCAAGGGGGGCACCCGCAGGGTTTCGACCTGTATTTTTCCTACCTGCAGCGATTACTGCCCGGCTTCGATGCCGATTGCCGCACGTATCTGGGCAACCTGATCGAGCACGCACAGGCGAGCGGCAAGCGGCCGTTCATTCAGTCGAACCGGACGTTCCTGTGCATGGACAGCTTCGTGGACTTCGATCCACCGCTATACAACGCCTATCTTCTCCGGAATCCGAGAAACCAGTTTACTTCCTGTGAAAACGCCGGCCGGGTCTATTACATCGGGCTGTCGTACCTGCAGTTCGCTGCGGAAGTGCGCAGGAACGACAGCGACGCCCTGCGGTTCGTGGACATCCCTTTTTATTATTCCGGGAAATCCTTCCGCAATACTCTTGTCTTCTACAAGACTTTCGCCGAACTGAGCGCCGTCACGTCATACTATGTATTCTTCTGCCTCTGGTGCCTCGGTCTCATCGACGCCATCCGGCTTGGCTTTCCGATCATCGATACGGACGCGGAGCAAACGAGAACCACACTGACGCTGGGCGTTCTGGACCTCTTCGAGCGGGATTTTCCGGACCTGGATCTGCGCGGCTTCAAGCCGACGTCATACCGCCTGCCCGGAAACCAGTCGAACGCTTTTGCAGCGGTCGAGGAACTCGTCATCGACCACTTCAGGCAATCCGGCTATGCGCCGCATATGAACGATATCCGGACCTGCCTGGATTCGCTGGTCGACGGCACGACCGGCGGCGAAACAGACGGCTCGGCACTGTTCAGACAGATTTCAGATGAACTGCGGGCGGCCGCGGACGCCAACTTCGCTGTCATGGCGGACGGACTGCGACTCGGCGCGGATCGCCGTCCGGCGGGCTGAATCCCGCCCCTTAGCGAGCCTCGAGGTATCCGTACTTATACAGCCACATCACATTCTGCGAGATGCGCAGGGTCTCCTGCGGCGTCGCGGACGGCCGGATGATCCCGACCAATTCCTCACTGGTTCGTTCGCACCGGCAGGCATTCAGAATCCCGCCCATGAGTTGAAGATCGAGTATCTCCTTCATGTTGTCATACGGCTGAATGGACTGCCCGCCCTGCAGCAGGCGTCGTCCGAGCTCACTCGTCGCAAACCGGTCTCCGGGCGCCAGCCGACTGCTGGGATAACTCGCAAAATCCTGCAGAAAACGCAACGCGCTCGTGCGCCGATTCCGTTGCGCCTCGCCGATCTGCGCCGTTGCCTTTTCGTGACACAACCGCTCCCACAGCGCGAGATATTGCGGCAACACCTGTTTCCAGTCGTAACGCTCCGCACCGGCGGCGGCAGCCCGACTCATGCGCGCGACAGTATCCCGGTCCGCCGCGAGCCGCAACAATGCATCACGCGCGGCGGACAGATCGACCGCAGTCATCTGCGCGCACAGCAGGTGAACCGTCGGGTCCGGCTGCAGACTCAACCCGGCCTCCCAGTCGCGGTCTGCAGGCAGCGTCTTGGTCGGGACGAGCACGCCCGTCACGTCATGGTCCACGAGGGCGCGGTAGCCGTTCCAGTCGCTGACGACCGCCGGCAACCCGCTGGCCAGCGCTTCGATGACGGTCAGCCCGAAGGTTTCCTGCACGTTATCGCTGAGCGACAGAAACACGTCGGCGAGTTGAAACAGCGCCACCTTCTGCTCATCCGTGGGGCTGAGCACAAACTGAACCGAATCCGCACACCCGAGTTCCCGCGCCTTGTCCTGCAGAAACCGCGCGTACCTCCCGTCGTCTTCACTACCCGCGATGACGAGTCTGCAAGTGCGTTCCGATTGTCCACCGATCATCTGCATCAGGTTGAACAGCGGCATCAGGTCCATCTTTAACATCGGGTTGAAGCGCGCGAGAGACAGAATCACAAAGTCATCGACCGGCAGACCCAGATCCGCTCGCGTCAGCCGGGTCGGCGCGCGAAACATGGCCAGATTCGTGCCCAGCGGGATAACCTCGGTACGGGGTGTCAAGAATTCCGGCTGATTGCTCCGCAGATGCGCGAACATCGATTCGATCACGGTCTGCGCCGTCGGCGTCGTGCAGATCAGGCAGTCGCCGGGCTCGATACCGTTCGCATTGTTCTGCAACATCCAGTCGAGAAAGTGCTGGTTGCCGAGCGAGTGCGTCACGCCGGTAATCACGAAGTCACGTTTGCTCAACCGGTTTCGGATATGCCCACCGAGCCACATGTTCGGATCCGTCACATGCAACACATCGACCGGGTGCTCTTCCAGGTACCCGGCGATTCCTGATCCGGCAACCGCCGTGATATTGGTCTGTTTTTCAGCCAACAGTGTGCTGTTCAGGATCTCGATGTCCTGCTGTGACGGAACGAACAATGTGATGCGGTGCCCTGCACCGGCCTCGGCCAACCCGATCAGGAATCCATGGTTTGCGACGTCACGCCCCCACGTCGCTTCGGGCTTGCCGAAAGAGTTCCTGATCGTATCCGTGGCGAAAGGAATCGCAATGTGCATGATGTATGGTATCCGTGATCCCGGCGCAACGCCGGACGACAATCATCCGGCATCGCGACGTCGGGACGACCAGCGTCGGGCATGTGATCGATGAATCCTTACACATGACCTGGGAAATTTCTATCCGCTCGACGGTGACAGCAACCCCCGAATCCGCATCGCCGGCCGCGGGTGAGTTTGTTGCCGGCGGATGTTCTGATACTGTTTGCCGCTTCGTACCCGACGACAGGCTCACCGATCAGCCGCGAATGGCGATACATAACACAACCGATCCCGTGATACCCGGCGGACAGGGTGCACATCGCAATGAATTCTGAGAACGATACGCGCAGACGGCTCATCGTGAGCGTCACGTCCGGCCTGTGCAACCGTCTGTGGGTACTCGCCTGCGCACTGCGTCTTGCCGATCGTTCGGGCCGGCAAGTCGAGGCGCTGTGGCTGCCGCGGACGGGCCGTGTCGGCCTCGCCTACGAGGGCGACGAGGCCTCCGCGTTCGCAGATTTCTTCCGGCGGCAAGTCGACGGTCTGGCCTCCGTCAGTGCCGTGACCGATCCGCCGATCCTGGACGAGCATGCCGTGGGCCTGGACTTCGGCGACGTCCATACCCTGACTCTGGCGCTGCAGGCCGGACGAACGCCCGAGATCACGCCGGCCCTGGCCGCCAAGGCGACCGGGCCGCGGATTCTCGACATGGCCGATCCCGCGATCGCCGCCGCCGACGATGTATGGATCAACCTGTCGACAATGCCGGTGGGCGGACCGGATGACGGCATGGAACGGTTTGCCGTATACCCCAGTGCGCTCGGGATGAACCGCAAGGATCCGTATCTCGAGTCGCTGTCGGCGTATGCCAGGAGGATTCAGCCCAGACCCGCCGAACAGCAGATCGTCGATGAACTGGTGGCAAGCATGCGCCGGGCGCCGGGCGGCGGGCGGCTTGTCGGCATTCATGTCCGGGCGACGGATCTCAAACAACGCAGCGCCGTCGATCGGGATGCACGCGTGGCGGACATCATTCATCAAATGACCTGCACCCCGGGCCAGGCAGCACGAATCTTTTTGGCCAGCGACTCCGAAGAATGGCTCACGGATTTTGTGCAGACGTCGCTGCGGCCACAGGCCCGTGCCGGCATTACGACGTACGACAACCCGGTAAAATTCGAAAACTCTACCGCCGGATCGCGTGCGGCTATCGTTGACCTCTACACGCTTGCCGCCTGTGACCTGATCTGCGGTACGGCCGGGTCGTCATTCTCATCATTCGCCTGGCTCGTGTCCGATGCCCAGTTCCTGATCCACTCATAGCAGAACGATGACAACCGACATCGGTCGCAGGCCACGATCGGAATAATGGTAACCGATACCGCTAATCTGCAGATGTCGCTTCGGCCAGGCCGAAGCGTTGCCGTACCAGGCCGAGGCGCCTGTGCATGTCCGGACTCGCAAATTCACTGCGGCAAATCATCTCGAGCCGCTGCTGCGCCGACCGTCCCCTGTAGAACGTAGAGTATTCCTGCAGCCGTTCCAGTTGCTCGGCAGCGGCAACCAGCATCCAGTCGCCCAATGCACCCTTCGGGTCCAGCGAATCGAAACGTGCTGCTGGCGCCAGAAATGGCTCGTCCAGATCCACGCGACCACGCTGCGCGATACTGTTAAAGAGGCGTGAGAGCGCATCGATGGCAACGGCTCGGGCACCGTAGTCCTGTGCAATACGCGCCAGGCTGGACAACCGCGCCTGAGTCGGAGACGCATCGACCAGCGATCTGAACCGATGGTAACTGCGGTTCAAGGCATCGAATCGCTCCGCAACGGGTAACGAGTCGTTCCGGCTGTTCAGGTAGGAAGCCAGCGCCTGCGCCATTGCTCCGGCATCGGTGTCGGCCACGCGCTGTTGCCACTGCGCGGCCAGCATCTGGCCGTACGGCAACGCAGTCAGCGTCACAGGCCACCCGGCATCGGCATCGTCGGTCGCGCTGCCCGGGCTACCGTGGGATATCGCATCGAGCGCATCGGGCATGGACGGTTCGCTGATCAGCCGGCCCTCCGACGCCATCCGGGCGGCTCGCTCCGGCTTGCAGGCAAACACATTGAGCAGGTACCGGTCCACCTCCGAATCGGCCCGGAACGGGATCAGGACGTTCATGCCCGGCACCAGGCGATACGACTCGTAGCCCAGATCGGCACAACCCCGCACGAGATCCAGGTTGAGATCCCGTCCCGCCCTGATTTCGTACTGTACCAGCGGCGAATTCCGGGTCAGAAACTCTTCCCCACCACGCAGAATATTGACCTCTTCACCCTCGGCATCGATCTTGATGAAGTCGATTCCCGACCAGTCGTGGGCCCGTGCGTAACTGTCCAACGTGACGAGTGACACGAACTCGGTCGGCTGCGACATCAATGCTCCGCGCACCAGCGCATTGCACTCCGAGTGGTCATGCATCGTCAATTGCGCGGACCCTTCCTTTTCCGACATCGCGCATTGCTCTACCGTGACGTGGTCGAATCCGTTGGCGGCCACGCTTTGACGCAACATACCGGCGGTTGCCGAAGCGGGCTCAAATGCCCAGACACGACCGGACCGCCCCACGACCCTTGCGATCGACAGCGTGTACAGGCCGTAGTTGGCGCCGATATCGATAGCTTTCTGACCCGGTTTCAGCAAGCCGCGCAGAAACCTGATTTCATCCTCGAACCAGTCTCGCTGCTCCCTCAGAACGAAAGGCGTCAGCAAGTCCAGCGAGTCAGGCACGACGACCTTGATGCCGTCAACAATGTCCAGCGTTATGGTTTGAAACATAGCCCTTGCCGCCACGAGGAGTTCGCAGAATCGCGCGCTGACAGATCGTAACACGAAGGTCTGGCATCGATTTCCTGGCCAAATTCTCGCTGTGCCTGACGACCCGCCGGAGACCGGCGGAAGGGAAACCCGATACAGCGCCGTCCGTGCATGCCGGAATTTCCCGGGCGACTGCGGGCTCTTCGATCTATTAGAATGACGCATGACTGATCTCGAATCGATCCTTCGATACGCAGCGAGTAAATGACGCAGAAAGATACAATCATCACGATTGATGCCAACGGTCCGGACGGGAAACGGTCCTTCTCGTATGCCGACGTACAACAGCTGATTCACCGGCAGTTGCAGGCAACAAACTACCAGCAAGCCGCGGCCATCTCGATGCAGCTCGCCGATCAGCTGCCGGATGATCCATGGGCACACCTCGTCGCCGCCGAATCGCTGTACCTGCACCAGCAGCTCGCACCGGCGCTCCGCTATATCGACCGCGCCATTCAAATCGATCCGCAGAATATCGCCGCTCTGGTCATCAAGTCCCGGCTCTGCCTGTATTCCGGCGAACACGCCGAAGCGATGCGACTGATTGATGCGGCGGTTCGCCTGAACCCGAAGAATACGCAACTATTGCTGGAGAAAGGCGAACTGCTGGCAGATGCGGGCAACCTCGACGGCGCGCGTGATGCCTTCCTCGCGGCCATTGAAACGGATAGCCGGCGCACCGGCAGCCTGCTGGGACTGTCGCGACTGCCCGGCGACAATTTCAGCGAAGACCTGGTCAAGAAGATCGAGTTTTTGATTGATTCGAATCAACTGCCGGCCGATGAACGGATCAATGCGCACTTTGCGCTGGGGCATGCCTATGACAGGAAGGGCGACATAGCCCGGCATTTCTCGCATCTCGACCGGGGAAATGCGCTCAAGAACACGACGCTGACATACGACCGGGATGCGTCGAGGCACGAGGCGGAAGATATCGTCCGGTTCTTTTCGGAAGGGTTCTTCGACCGACACGGAACGAAGCGGGGAAACTCCGCAAATATCATTTTTATCGTCGGCTTCCCGAGATGCGGATCGACGCTGGTCGAGCAAATCCTGTCCAGCCATCCATCTGTTTCGGCAGCCGGCGAAACCTTTGCCCTGAGGCACTCCCTGTTGGCGTTTCAGCAGTTAATACGTCCGCCGGAGGATTATCCCTACTGGCTGGAGACACAGCCGGCCGATGCACTGATACAGATCGCGAACGAATACCTGCAAAAAGTTCACCCATTCAAACACAGCGAGTTCCTGACCGACAAATTGCTGGATAACTACAAATTCATCGGCGCCATTCATCTGATCTTTCCGAATGCGAAGATTATCCACGTACAACGCAACCCGATCGACGTGTGTTACAGCTGCTACAAATACCTGTTCCACCTCAATTCCGTGCCGTACAGCTACCACCTGGAAAACCTGGCGACCCGCTATCGAGACTACCGACAGGTGATGCGGCACTGGAACAAGGTGCTGCCCGGCAGGATCCACACCGTGAATTACGAACAACTCGTCGGCGGACAGGAAGCCGTCACCAGGGCGCTGCTGAATTATTGCGGACTGCCCTGGAACGACGCTTGCCTGGAATTTCACCGCAACGCACGGTCCGTGCATACGGCCAGCAACACGCAGGTACGCCAGCCCCTGTATGCAGATGCGATCGATCGCTGGAAGAAATATGCGGCACATCTCGGACCGCTGCTCGACCTGACGAACGACTAGATGCGTGACGACAACCGGTCCGCCATGGGCCGACACCGGGATACGGAGCAACCCCGGTGCGATGATTCATGTATCGATGTCGCCGCCGAGCGCATCCTGTAGCGGACGCAGTTCTTGCTCGAAATGTTTCCAGCGTTGCATCGACCGCCGATGGATCGGCTCCCTGACCTGCGTCATGCTCGCCGTCGCCACCATGCGTCGGGTCTCGTGAAACGCCAGGCACGCCGCATCGAACGGCAAGCCGCAGTACGCCAGAAGATTTCTGGTTTGCTCCTCCGGCGACATGACGAGCGCTTCGTATGTGCTGTCGTACCTGTCGCCGGACGGCAGCACGCGCCGCCAATGCTGCATCAGTGCCGCATAGTGTCGGTAATAGGTACCGAGATCCTCGAGATCACAGGTATACCCCAGACCGGCGCCGAGAAAATGATTCTGGTAACAGGACAGCCCGGTGTCCATCGGGTTCCGTCGGCAATGGATGATCAGGGCATCCGCCAGCATCATCCGAATCATGCCGATATAGAGAAAATTACCCGGCAACTTGTCGACGACATAGCGCTTCCCGTTCGAGAGGCGCGCGATTTCGGCAAGATACTGCGCACCGAGTGCGCGCCATTCCGCGGGGTCGAGCCGGGCGAGCTCCGCCGGATAGCGCCCGACGGCGCGGCTGGCGAGCCGGCCGACGAGGTCCAGTTCGCCCGCCCCATGCACGGCCGGATGACTGGCCAGAATCTGCTCCGTCAGACTCGTACCTGACCGCGGCATGCCGACGACAAAGATCGGGATCGGCCCACCGCTCGCACCGTCGGCGTCACGCAGCCGGGCGCTATCGAATATCTGTTGCATCGCCTGAATTTCGGCAAGTCCCGCCCGGATATCATAGGGCGACAGTGCCCGCTGACAGCGATTGGCAACGGACCAGTACTCGAATGCCCGACGATGCTGACCGAGTTCGGCGAAGGCCTTGCCCAGTCCGAATCCCAGTTGCATCCGGTCGAAATCCGTTGCGTCCGGCTGCTCGTACAGGCGTTCCATCGCGCGAATCTCTTCGTCGTACGTCGCATGTTTACGCGTCGTCGCGAGGTTGCGATGCGCCTTCGAATAATCCGGTTTGCACGCAATTGCCTGACGAAACTGCGCGATCGCCTCGTCGGTTCGACCCTGTTCGCTGAACAACGCACCGAGGTTATTGTGCGCTTCGGGTAACGCAGGTTGCAGCTCGATCGCCCGGGACAGGTAGCGTTCGGCCTCTTCGACGCGCTGCAGTTCCCGGCAGATATTGCCCATGTTGTTGTACACGGCAACGTTGCCGGGACTCAGGCGCGCGGCAATTTGTAAATGATGCAGCGCCTCCTCGTCCTGCCCCAGTCTCCGAAGGTTGGCGGCGAGCCGCAGATGGGCATCGAGGTTATCGGGCAATGACCGGGCCGCGCGTTGCAGACACTCGATCGCCGGGCCGGAAAGCCCCCGGGCATCCATGAGCATCCCGAGGGCGAGATTCGCCTGCGGATGCAGTGGTTGTCGCAGGATGATCTGACGGTAAATCGTCTCGGCTTCGGCGCCCCGACCGGCCTGCAAGTGCCGATACGCGAGCGTGAGCTCATCCGGGAAAGCGACCTCTCCCGGTCTCTCGCCGTGGGAACCAGATATCGTTGAGCCGGCACCATGCTTGCCGCGGCTGTTCTTGCTTGCCATCGATGCGTCACCGTCGGCCCGGACATCGAAATGGTATACCAAACTGCCGCAATGCATATGCCGCGGGTTTATCGATCATCGGTCGCGGCACCGCGCGTGCCGTCACGACCTCAATCCGCGAACTCCGGACGACGGACAGGCACCCGACAACGACGGGATCGCGGCCTCTATCTTCGGGGGCAATCGATCGCTGACACAATCACACGGGGAATCGCATCCCGCGGCCGCAACCGACGAGCGATCGCGCCGGAAGCGGCAAGCACGCCTGCCATGCAACAGGCACGAAACGCATCAAAGCCCAGCCGGGCATGCATCCCGGCGACGCACCAATCGTGACTTACAGATCGCCGAAACGAACCGATGCGCTCACCCCGAAAGTCCGCAGCCGTGGATACGTCACGGTGTAACGTATCGGCACAAACTTGTCGAAAGTCGGCCGGGGACCCTGGTCGACAAGCGGCAGTGTGAGGCTGTCGGTATTGCTCCAATAGATATCCCGGAAGGCGGCGACGGCATTGTCGTTGTTAAACATGTTGCGCATCCAGAACGTCACGGTGATGCGCTCCGACTTCAGTCCAAAGCGCATATTGGCCGTCGTGCGTGACGGCAGCCAGCTCTGATTATCGTTACCGATGAAGACTTTATCCTGGTACGTCGCATCTATTCGCGCGAACCCATCCCAGTCGCCCCACAATGTCCGCGCATAATCGAGCGACGCGCTGCCCATCCACTCGGGCTGCCGCAACAGCTTGTTGCCGGCGACGTTGCCGTCCGGGGCAAATGTCGGCCACGTCTCGAACGTATCCTGACTGGCATCTGTCAATTCGGCATCGTTCCAGTTCACCGTGAGACGGCCATTGAGATTGTCCGTGAAACCGATATCGGTCGTCATTTCCCAGCCGAAGACCTCGGCGGTGCCGGCATTGAAACGAAATCCCGTCGGTTGCTCGAGCTGTCGCCCGCTGGTTGGTGAAGTCTCCACGAGCTGACGCAAGACGATGTCCGACCAGTCCAGCAGAAACAGCGATGCATCCAGGCTGATCCGACCGTCCTCCGTGCGGCCTTTCAGCCCGATTTCGTACGCGACCAGCTTTTCGGTCTCCCAACTGTTGGGAATGACCTCGAGTTCCGTCCCCGTCGGTGTGATGACATTTGACCTATCGATCTCGAGTCCGCCCGGCTTGTCGCCCGTGGCGATCGAGCTAAACACCATCCAGTTGTCGTTGACGCGCAGGTCCAGGCCGATTCGACCGGTGACCTCCGAAAAGCGCACGGAGCGGGATGTCACGTCTGGTTCCACTACGCGCAGATCGTACCAGTCGTCTCCGCAGGCAGGGTCGAGGCCGGTCGGTGTGCAGCGTGTGTAAGCCGAGCTGCGGACCTGCAGCGACTGGTGCGTGAAGCGCAGTTCGGCACGGCCCGTCAGACGGTCGTTAAAATCGACATCCATGCCGCCGAATGCCGCCCAGGAGTCGGTATCCTCTTCCAGGCCCACGCGATTAAGCGGGTCCAGGCAACCGTCATCGGTAAAGCCGCAGTAAAAAATCGCGGTGCCGATGGCGAAGTTCGGCGCGCTGGGATCGAACGGCGGCAGGCCAATATCGGCTGCCGGCAGCATTCCCTGGTTGACGATACCCCCGTCAAATGAATCCAGCCCCGACGAGTAGTAATAGCCGCCGACCGTGTATCGAATAAACTGATCCTGGGGGCTCGTGAAGCGAATTTCCTGGCTGATCTCCTCGACCTCGGCGCCGCGCTCCTCGTCCAGCACGCCGGAAAAGAACACATTATCGGCCGGGTTCGGGCCACAGGAGTTGGGACTGCCGGGATTCTCGATCGCCGCGCCGGCACAATACAGGTACGGAATGTGGTCACCGAGGTGACCGAAATCCGACAACGACTGCTGCTCGGTACTGGAAAAGGCCGTCAGCCATGTGAACTCACCGAAATCGAGGTCCAGGGTAATGTTTACGTTGGCGCGCAACAGGTCACGGTCTTCGCCGAGCGCCCGGGCCACCTTCGGCATCGAATCCTGATCGATCAGCCCGGGGCCGGGGCTGGGGACCTGATCCAGGTCCGGCAGCGGTCCGCAGAAATTATTGAAACGGACATCGGTCATGTCGTCGTCGATACGATTCTCGCAGTTGGCCGACAGCCCCACCAGCGACGCATCATCGATTTCGTCGTTGGACAGGTACACGCTGCCGTAGATCTCGAGGTTGTCCGTCGGATTCGAGACGAGGCTGCCCTGAAAACTGCGGAACCGGTGACCGCCGATATCGAGTTCCGGATGATCGGAATTGTTATACGAACCGTCCCAGTCGTCGTACAGCGCGGCAAACCGGCCGCGCAGCAAGTCGCCGAAGATTGGGCCGCTGACCATCCCGCTGGCCTTCTGTTTGCCGCGGTTTCCCGCCTCGACATTGACTTTCGATTCGAATACTTCGCTGGGACGTTTGGTGATGTAGTTGATCGCGCCGCTGAATGCGGTACGGCCGTACAGTGCGCTCTGGGGACCCTTGACGACCTCGATCCGCTCGACGTCGAGCTGACTGAAGTTCAGCCCTTCCCGACCGGCGACGTAGACGCCGTCGACGAAGATACCGGCGTTGGTTTCGCCGAAAATATCGGTCTGCGCGACACCGCGAATAATGGGCACGGGCAGGTTCTCACCGAAGGCATTGAAGAAAGACAGTCCCGGCGTGAAATCGGCGACATCCTGCAGATCGGTGATGCCCATGTCCTCGATCATGTTCGAATTGAACGCCGTAATCGAAAGCGGCACGTCTTTCAGACTCTCCTCCACTTTTCGGGAAGTGACGACGATCTCTTCGAGCGCGCCCCATGCACTGGTCACCCCCCCAAAAAGCAGGACGATCATTGCCGTCACGCCACTCATCCGGCTCAAGCCGTTCAACCCCATCCCCATGGCCTGTCTCCGTATCGGTTATCTATTGTCAAAACTTCAAAGCGTTTCCAGGGACTCCCCGGATCAGACACGTTGCCGCTGCAGTCGCCGGAGCCACGCCCCGCCGGTCAGCAGCAACAACAGGCTCCAAGGATCCATCGCGCTGTTGCTCGGCAACGGAACCAGGAGCTGGGTCCTGTTGATCGTCACGGCCACCGTTCCTGTCGACGTATCCCC
Source organism: Gammaproteobacteria bacterium (assembly GCA_021773815.1). Classification (GTDB taxonomy): domain Bacteria; phylum Pseudomonadota; class Gammaproteobacteria; order Steroidobacterales; genus SMWD01. The sequence continues at coordinate 2,379 of JAJFJS010000045.1, read as the reverse complement.
GTCCAGATCCGTCAACGTGTACTGGAAGCTGTCGCTTCCCGAGTACCCGACATCCGGCGTATAGGTGATGACGTTCCCCGCACCGACGGTTGCCGAACCATTTGACGGCCCTGCAGATACCGCGACCGTGTGCGCCGACAGCGCGCCGCTGCCGGCCTGGTCGTTCCCCGTCACGCTGATCGCGACCGACCCGTCCTGGTCGACGCTCGCCGTATCGCCGTTGGCCGTGGGCACGCGTTTCGGCCCGATGGTCACCGAGACGGTCGCCGCGCTGGTCTCACCGTCGACATCGGTGATCGTATAGTCATAGCTGTCCGTGCCGGTGAAGAACCCGGTCGGCGTATACGTGATGACATTGCCGGCAACCGAGGTCGTGCCGTTCGACGGCGCCGAGGTCACGGCAATCGTCGCCGGCGGATCACCCAGGATAACGCCCGCCACCGTCGCCACATTGGTGGCGGCGGTCGCACCTTCGGCAGCCGTGGCCGCGGCCGCAACCGCGTTGGGCACCTGGTTGTTCACCGTCACCGTCACGACCGCGGTGTCCGTCACCGGCACCGTGGCCGAATCCGTGAGTTCGTAGGTGAACGTCTCGGTATAGGTCGCGGTGCCGAGCGCGGCGGCCGGCGTGAAGTCGATCGTCACACTGGCATTCGGACCGGGGCTGCCGTTAATGGCATTGACGGTGCCACCCATGTCCGGCGCGACGGAAATCACGACGGTGACCGGATCGGTGAAGCCCGAATCGTTCGCACCGATCGGGATGCCGGCGATCGTCGTGTTCAGATGCGTCGACGCCGTATCGTCATTGGCGCCGGCCGCCAGCACCGTGACGGTCACGGTCGCCGTGCTCGTGGTCACGCCGTCATCGGCCGTGTAATCAAACGTATCGGAGCCGGAAAACCCGAGCGCCGGAGTGAAGGTCAGATCGATGCCGGCCTGCGGACCCGGATTCGTGCCGTTGATGACGACGGTACCGCCGTTCGTCGATACGCCCGAACCGGGCAGCGTAACCGTGACATCGTCGACAAACCCCGTGTCGTTGGCCAGCACGTCAATATCGACCGGCGAATCCTGCAGCGCCTGCGCGGTGTCGTCGACGGCCGTCGCCGCCGGCTCTCCGGTCAGCGTGAAATGACCGGCCAGCCAGGTGTTACAGCGTTTTGTTTCGGTATTATCCGGGGGCACTAATGCCGTACCCGGGTCACTGCCGCAAAACCCCGGCGGTCCGAAGATCATGTATTCCTGCACGTCGAACCCTTCGGCCGTCAGCACATTGCCCGAGCCGTCGGTCGACACTTTCAATACCAGCTGGTCCCAGCCGACATCCTCGGCGCCGTCACCGCTGGCCGGCGCCTCGTTCGGGCCGACGACGATCGGGTAAAACGACGTCTTGCCGGCGGTACAGAACGTCGAGCCGAGCGGCGCGCCGGTCGGCGCCGTGACGCCGTCGTCGATACAATCCATACCTTCGGCCGCGCCCAAAAAGACCTTGCCCGTCGTGCGCGCGCCGAGGTTATCCTCCAGCGAACCGAGGCCCGCGCTTTGCGGCGGCCCGACGTGCGGTACCGGGAACTGGCCCGCAAACGTCGATTGATCGGTCGGTTTCCACGGTGACCACTTCAGCGTATCGGTACGGCCGTTGACGTCAAACGCCGAGTCGCACTCCATGTCGCCGAAGGTCTGGCCGACGCAGGGCGCTTCGGTAAAGGTCAGCAGGACCGGAAAGCCCTCCGAGCCGATCACGTAATCGAACCCGCCCGACCCATTCGCGGTCGCCGAACTCACCGGCGTCGGCGCCAGCTCCTGCTGCATGCTCGTGTACTTGTCGGCCAGATCGGAGCCGAGGTTGCGCACGATGTCCCCGCTGCCCGGGGACGTCATCGTGATATTGAAGCTGATCAGGTCATTGGCGCCGAATCCGTCGCCGTTGTCGTCGATCTTGATCCAGCCGTTGATGACCTGCTGGATTTTGCCGTCGCCGGGCGTCGGCAGATAGCTCGCCGCATAGGCCGCGGGCGTCGCGACCGAATCGTAATACTGCACCTGGCTGAACGGCCCGGTGGCTTCGCCGAACGGGTTCGCGGGAAATGTGCCCGACGGAAACTCGAAGGCCGTCGCGCCGCCGTCGTACATGCAGTTCTCGCCCTCGCTGACGCTGGTCGTGATTTGCTGCAGGCAGCCGTGAGCCGCAACGCCCATCTTGCTGTTGGCCCCATCCAGCGTCGTCGTTCGAGTCGCGGCCTGAACCTGAACAGCGCAAACCAGCGCGCTCGCGGCCAACAGACCGGGCAAGGTCCTAAACGTCTTCATGCATTGATCCTCCATCGTCCCAGGGCAGGCCTTGAGATTTATTGCCGGGACTACCCCCCCCGAACA
>JAJFJS010000044.1 GCA_021773815.1 Gammaproteobacteria bacterium | reverse complement strand
GCAGACGCGGAGCCCGTCGATCAGGCCAATAGCACGGCCGATCTGCTCACCCTTCGGCCCCACTTCGCCGCGCCGGATATGCCCGCGCGCCATCGTGACGCTGTCGTGTGCGCCCTGCATCATGCGCAACACGAGTTGCAGTCGATCTTCGGCCGCGGCCGCGCCGTAAGCATTCGTGACGCGATATTGCCCGAGGGCGTTGTTTAATGTGGTCGAACTCATTGCTGGGGCTCCAGATCAGGCTGATGACGGGGCATTGTTGGCGGTATCGTATTCACTTTGATTTCGTAAAGCCGGGCAGCTGCGCGAGCTGCTGGGTCAGGAAGCTACTGGTGTGGTTCAACTGGCCAACCAGCGCATCCATCGCGTTGAACTGGCGCAACAAGCGCGCGCGCACACTTTCCATGCGCAGTTCCAGAGACTCCCGCTGATCGCCGATGCGATCGAGCCGCTCCTTGAGCGTGCCTTCGCGGGTATCGATCTGACCCGCGGTATCGAGTACCGCATCGACAATCCCGTCCATGCGCACAGCGATGCCGTTGCCGGTGTTCGCAAACAAAACGCCGACCGCGTCGAAATTGGTGTCGATCGCCGCCGTCAGCTTCGTGTCATCGAGCTCGAGCTGGCCATCGGGTTTGGTGGTGATGCCGATATCCGCAAGCGTCCGGAAGCTGGCACCGGTATCCGTGACGACGTTGCTGAGCTCCCGCCGGAGCTGCGATTTGACCGTGCGCAGCGTGGCATCACCAAGCAGGGCGCCGGCCGTGCCGCCTTCGGCATCGTAAGCCGTCAGCTGGGACATTGTGGCCATCAGGCCGTTGTAACCGCTGACGAACTGCTTGACCGACTGCGTCGCCGCCGTCTTGTCGAGCGAAACCTGCAACCTGGTCAGCGTGCCGATCTCGGCCTCCTGGAGGTCCAGTGTGACGCCCTCGATCGCGCCGGCAATAACATTGGTCGAAGCCGAAATCGTGAATCCATCGACAATCGCGGTGGCATCGGTCGCCGCCTGAACCTGGGTCATGTTGCCGGTCTCGGCGACCGGGTCCCAGTCGAATACGGCAAGCCCGCCGTCACCGCCGCTGGCGGTGATCGAAACCTCCGACGCGGCGCCGGTCTTGGCCGATGTCACGATCAGGTGCGCACCGTCCTGGGCATGCACGATCGTCGCACGCACACCGGGATTGTCCGGCGCGCCATTGATCGCATCGCGGATGTCCTCGAGCGAATTGGCCGGCTCGGCGATCGCGATATTCGTCGACTCGCCGCCAATGGCGACCAGCAGGTTGCCGGTGCCGACCGGTGCCGTCGCATCGGCGATCGCGGCGGACGCGAGTTTGTGGGCCGCGGACAGCGAAGTGACCTCGATCTCGTAGATACCCGGGACCGCGGTGGATTCAGCAGTGGCGGTGAAAAACGTATCGTCACTGACTGTGACGCTGCGCTGCTGGAAATTCTCGGTTTCGGTCAGATTCCCCAGCGAGACCTGGAATGTCGAGAGCGCACTCTTGAATTGGCCGAGCGCCGAAAGTTCGGCATTCGCGCGCGCTTCCTGCAGATTCAGGCGATTCGCGGTCGGCTGGCGCTCGGCGCTGACGAGCTGCTCAACGATCCCCGAAATGTCGAGCCCCGTACCGAGGCCTGTGGCTGATAATTCCATACAGAAAACCCGCTCGATTCCATCGAGCTCACGACTACTGATGGGTATATAGCAAGATCCGTGCCATTAGACCGTTTCGCTGACGAAACGGGGGCCCCAAAGGCGCATGGCATCGGCCAGTTGCAGAACCTCATCGCCGGGTATCTGTCGGACGACTTCCTTGGTCTGCGGGTTGATCACGGTGATGATGGTCCGCCCGCTCTGTTCATCGACGCGGAATTCAAGTTCCCGCTGGGTGGTCGACAGGAAGGTCTGGATTTGCTGCACGGCGCGCTGCACATCCTGCGGTTTCGGCCGTGGCTTCGGCTCATCTTTGCCTTCGACCGGCAATCCCTTGCCGGTTTCCGGACGCACAGGTGCCGGCTGCGCCGCAGCTTGCGGTTGCGCCCGACTCGGCGTCAGGCTGTTCTGCAATGTGGTCAGCTGTACATCCATCGGTCAGAACTCATGCAATGAACCGGATGCGAACACCTTGCGAGGATTTTGGTTTCCAACTCGCTCGGATACCCTGGAATGCACGGTAGATAGATCTCGCTGCACATTCCGCGGCACCCGCAATTTGCCGGGCCGAAAACCCGGTCGATGACCGGCCCGAAGGCCGGTCATCGCCGGGCGATGCTTCTTGCTTACTGGAGAAGACCCAGCACAGTCTGCGGTACGGCATTGGCCTGGGCCAACACCGCAACACCGGCCTGCTGCAGGATCTGCGCCTTGGTCAGCGCGGCAGTCTCGGCGGCAAAGTCCGCGTCGAGGATTCGACTGCGCGAGGCCTGCAGGTTTTCCGAAACCGTCTGCAGGTTCACGATCGTCGACTCGAACCGGTTCTGCACGGCGCCGAGTTGGCTACGCAGCGCCGATACCGACGTGAGAGCCGCATCGGTCCGCTGAATTGCCGCCTCAGAGTTCGTCACCGACCGGACGTCGAGCATCGAGATGGTGTTCGAATCCACGGCGATCGACGTGCCGGAGAAGTTCAGCTGCGCCAGATCGGCGCCGCCGAGCGTGATATTCTCCGCCGCGGCCATCGTGACCGTGCCACGAAGTACGGCTTCCTGGGCGGCAGCCATACCCGTACCGGTCGCACTCGCACCCAACGTAACCGTCTCATCGGCATCGATATTGCGCCCGTCGGCAGCCGTCAGCACGAGGCTCGTGCCGGAGACCGTCGCGGACACGCCCGTCTGCGTCGAGAACAGGTTGATCTGCCCGGCGACATCCGCAACCGTCAGCGAAGCGCCGATGGCGACGTTGTCCGTACCCGTGTAGATATCCACGCCGTTGATCGACAGGTTGTAGGTCGACGCGGCGGTCGCGCTCGAACCGTCGATCGTCGAGAAGACCTGAGAAGAGGCATTCGTCGCCGTCGCGGTCAGGCCGCCGACACCAGCGTTGTTGATCGCCTTGACCTTCGCATAGGCGCTGTCGGCCGTCTGGCCCGCACCGGTACCGGCCGTGCTGGCGCCGATCGACACCGCGGAGGCGCCGCCGACGGCAATCGTGACGCCGCCATCGCTGATGGCGCCCGTACCAACGGCACCGCTGGTCTCGGTCGCGATCTGGCCGATCTGGTCGGCGCGCACGCCGGTTGTCAGGTTGATCGAAATGGTCTCGCCGACGTTGGCACCGACCTGGAACTGCGCGTTGCCGAACGAGCCGTCAAGGACCTTCTGGCCATTGAACGACGTCTGCGTCGCAATCCGGTCGATCTCAGCGATACGCTGCTGGACCTCCTGATCCAGTGCGGCTCGGTCCGAGGCGGAGTTCGTCGCATTGGCGGACTGCACCGCGAGTTCCCGGATACGCTGCAGGTTATTGGTCAGCTCGTCGAGCGCCGACTCGGAAGTCTGCGCCAGCGAGATGCCGTCGTTGGCATTTCGCACAGCCTGATTCAGGCCGCGAATCTGCGTTGTGAACCGATTGGCAATGGCCATGCCTGCCGCATCGTCCCGCGCGCTATTGATGCGCAGACCGGACGACAACCGCTGCAAGGCCGTCTGAAGCATGCCGTCAGAACGCGTCAGATTGCGCTGGGCGTTCAGCGACATTACGTTGGTGTTAACTGTAGTAGGCATGACTGCCCTCCTTACACACTGATTGAGAAGTTACGCTCTAACGGGCCCAAAGCAACGATCATCAAAGATCTTTTAGTGGCGCCTTTGAAGCATTCCATCCGTGTTATCGGCGGGCTGGTGGGAATCTGTAATTTATTTTGTGAACCGTGTCGCAATATGCCGGTTCCGGAAGACGCGATGACTGCTGACGCCCGGGCGAACAAGGCGCGAAGGCCGCGGTGGCGGCCGCAAACCGCCCTCCTCGAATCTATTAGAGAAGATCGAACAGGGAGAAGGAGCGGGTGCTCTGGAAGGTCTTCTGCGCCGCCTCGAGACCGAACAGGCGCGATTCGAGTTCCGAGATCGCACTCGCGTAGTCCACGTCGCGAGTCGAACTCATCGATTCGGATAACTGTAGCGAAATATCGGCATTGGTCGACAATTGCTGGTCGATCGCCGACAGGCGGGAGCCGACGCGGCCGCGAACGATACTGATGTTTTCCATGGCCTGATCAATATCCAGCAGCGATGAGTTCAATTCGCTCTGCGCCCGGGCCTGATCGGTCGGCGTCTGCAGCGATCGCTCCAGCGTGTCGATAAAATTCTGCACCGTCCGGAAGATGTCCTGATTACGGCTCGCCGAAACGTCGAACGTATCGCCATCGGCAGGCTCACCATCGAACGTCACGGCCGCGCCCTGAAAACTGATCGTGTCGCCGGGGACGAACGCTCCGCTGTCGATGACCGTACCTGCGCCGTTGCGTACCTCATAGGTATACGGGCCGGTGCCGTTGAAGCGTACCTCATAGTCATCCGGTGTCCAGCTCGCCGTATCGGTCACGACGGCGGCGCTGTAAAGGGCCGTCCCGCCGTTAGCGGCGTCGGGCTGCACCGAAAAGATGCCGTTGCCGTTGCGAATGCTCTGGAACACGGCCGATCCGGGATCGTTTTCCTGGACCGTCCGGTTATCGCCGATGCGTTCGGATCGCGTACCGGTGTCGCCGGAATAGACGACCCCCGTCGAACCGATCGAGAACGGCTGATTGTGTACCTGGTTGCCGGAGAACAGGAAGCGCCCTTCGGCGTCCTGCGTGTTGGCAAGGTCGAGCAGGTTACCCAGAACCTGGCGCGCCTCGTCAGCGATCGCCGCGCGCGACTCCGGCGACCGGCTCGCACCGCCGGCCTGGATCGCCAGCTCGCGCACGCGATCCAGTGAATCGGTTACCTTGTCCAGCGTGCTTTCCTCGAGATTCAGACGCCGCTGCGCGGTATCCGCATTCATCGAGTACGCATCGAGACGATCGAGTCCCTGCTGCAACCGAACGACCTGCGCGGCGCCGAGCGGATCGTCCGCCGAGGTCGCGATCCGCTTGCCGGTGCTGATCTGACGCTGAACCTTCGCCAGCCCGGACTGCTGATCGTGAATCGTCGCCAGCCACTGCTGTTGAAATACTTTTGTCGAAATACGCATGTTGCTACCTGCCGACCACACCCAGCAGAGTCTGGAACAGGTCGTTGGCGACGCCGATAACCTTGCTCGCGGCCAGGTACGCTTCCTGGTAGCGCAGCAGGTTGGCCGCCTCCTCCTCGAGGTTCACGCCCGACAGGCTCTGCATGTCCATTTCCGCCTGATCACGCAGGGAGTTCTGCACAATCAGGTCCTGCCCCGAGCGCGCGGCAGCCGAACCAATCGACGTCAGCATCGATGCGCCCAGGCCCTCGACCGACAATCGTCCGTTCGAAAAGAATCCCCGTGACGGCAGGTTCGACAGCGTCAGGCCGTTGGTGTTATCACCGCTGCCCGCTGCACTCTGCGTGATCGCAAACTGATCGCCGGTCTGCGGCGCGCCGCTGACCTGAACCTGCCAGCCGTTGAAACTGATATCGGCGCCGCTGGTATAGGCCAGCGGACCGCTGAGATCCGTACCAAGGTTGTCGTAGATCCGGAATGTCGCCGGATCGCTGAACACAATCTTGACCGACTGCAGCAGGCCCGGCGCCGACGGATCCGTGACCTCGGCGGCCGAAACGGTGGCGTTGCCGGTGTTCTGCAATGTACTCGTGCTGCTCAACATCGACGCCACGGCAATCTTGCTGGGGTCGACAATTGCCATCGCGAAGCTCCCGGCCGCATGCGACACAGGCTGCAACAAAAACCGGTCGCCGGTCGCGGCGCCCGCACCGATGACGATTTCCATGCCCTCGGCGACAAACGGGTCGCCGACCGTACCGGATCCGGTCATCGAGACCGGTGCGCCGGTGAATGCATCGTTCAGTTGCCAGTTCGTCCCGTCAAACAGCAGCCGGTAGTCCCTGGCGTTGACGGCGGAAACGTCTCCGTAGCTGAGGCTGACTGTTGCCGAGCCCGCATTACGCGAACCGGCGGACGCGACCGGCGACAGGGAGGCAAAGAAATCCGCACCGGGCTGACCGTTCAGGTCACCACCGAGTGCATGCTGCGCGTTGAAGGTCTCGGTGAGCCCCAGCGCGATCTGGCCGAGCTCCCGGTCGATCGCCGACAGCGTTTCATTGCGGAAGCCGAGCATACCCGCGATAGCGCCGCCGGAGACCCGATTCGAAATATTCTGCAAGCCGCTGCCGTCATTGTAGGCAAGCTGCAGCTTGGAGGCGTCGAATTCATCGCGCACGACGGCCAGCTCAAACGCACGATCATCGAGAACCAGCGGTTGACCGCTGCCGATCATGATGTTCGTCATGCCGTTGGCCTGGCGAATCTCGGTAAAATCAACCTGTTGTGCCAGCTGGGTCAACAGGCGTTCCTGCTGATCGAGCAGATCGTTGGGCGGGCCTCCGGGGGCGCCGCCGATCCGGTCGTTGATGTCCGCGAGGCCGGCAGCAATGTCATTGATCGACGTGACCGACGCCTGTAGCCGGTTGTCGATCTCGTTGCTGATGCCGTTGATCTGCGTGCTGATCTGCCCGAATCGGCTCTGCAGCGCTTCGCCTTCCGCCAGCAGCTGCTCCCGGTTGACGGTCGATGTCGGGTCCCGGTTGACGGCTTCGAGCTGATCGAAGAAACGCTGGATGCTCGTCGAGATATTCAGATCCGGATCGCCCAGGAGTCCATCGAGCCGCATCGCCATGTCGTTGTAGCTCTGCGCGCGCGACTGCGCCATCGTCGAGACCTTGACCTCGTTGCCGAGAAACTGGTCGTAGACGCGCTCGATACTGCCGACATGCACGCCGGTGCCCATCGAGAATCCACCCCGGTTCCGGGAAGCGTTCTCGACGAGATTGGCCTGCTGACGGATATAGCCGTCCGTACTCGCATTCGCGACGTTATTGGAAATTGTTTCCAATGCCCGCTGCGAAGCCAGCAGTCCCGATAATCCATTGTTAATAAACAAAGACATGGCGTTTAGCACTCACCTCGGCATGCCGGTTTTGACCGGCACGCTGCTTTACAAATATATCGACTCATCCGTCTCAATCTTTAGCCGGGCCGAATGAGTGACGAGATCGTTCAGCCGCGAACCGTTGACGAGTTCGCCAATCTTGTCGGCATACTGCGGATCCGTCGCATAGCCGGCATCCTGCAGGGATCCGGCGTAGTCCTCCGGCGTCAGCCCGCCCTGCGTCGCGGACTCATACCGGGCATTGTTTTGCAGAAAATTCACATAATCGGCAAATCCTTCGCGCAGTGTCGGATAGGCGCGAAACTCTGCAGACGTGCGTTGCGGCATGCCGCCTTCGTATTCCAGCGTATTCACCGTGACGCGTTCGCCGTCCCAGCGGCTGTCGGCCTTGATGCCGAACAGGTTGTTACCGCTGATCCCGGTGCCGTCACGAATCAGTTTCTGTCCCCAGCCGGTCTCGAGCGCGGCCTGGGCCACCAGCGTGCGCGGATCGATATCAAGTTGCCTGGCGGCGTGTTCCGCCAACGGCCAGATGTCAGCGACGAATTGCTGCGGGCCATCCGGTCGCCAGTCCTCGCGCGGCGCCGTCACGCCCCGATCCGGGCCGGTATAACGAGCCGCGGCAACATCGAACGGAGCGGGCGGTGCCTGGGCGGCAGCAGTGGTCGGCGCCAGTTGCCGAACGAGCATTTCCGCGATGCCGATACCACGGCCGCGCGTCATATCGACCGCCACCTGCTGATCGAACATCTCCTCGTAGGTCGTATCACGCTCCTCGCCGAGTACCGCACCGGCCTCGCGCATGCTTTTGAGCATCATCTGCACGAACAGCGCCTCGAACTGCCGGGCTGCCTCCTGCGTGGCCTCCGGCGATTCTTTGGCGGCCTGTGCCTTCAGGTTCGCCAGACCGGTAAAGTCGTTGTAAACGGAGCCTGTCTGATTCATTGCAATAATCCGGTGCTGCGTCCGTCGTGGCGATCAGATAACGACCAGTTCGGCACGCAATGCCCCGGCCTCGCGCAAGGCTTCGAGGATGGCGACAAGGTCACCCGGCGCCGCGCCGACATCATTGACGGCCCGCACGATTTCATTCAGATCGACGCCGGGCTTGAACAGGAACATCCTGCTGTCCTGTTGCACGACATCGATAGTGGAGTCCGGCGTCACGACGGTCTCGCCCTGGCGCGCGAACGGCTGGGGCTGGCTGACGTCGAAATCCTCGGAAATGCTGACGACCAGTGAACCATGCGAGACGGCGGCCGGCATGACGCGTACGTGGGAACTGATCACGACCGTGCCGGTGCGTGAATTGATGATGACGCGTGCCGGCGCATCGCCCGGCACGAATTCGAGATTCTCGATGACGGAGACGAATGCAATACGATCACTGATCGATTCCGGCGCCCGGATGCGCACCGTCGTGGAATCGATTGATTGCGCCGTGCCGACGCCGAGCATCTCGTTGATCCGACTTGACAGTCTCGTCGCCGTCGTGAAATCCGATCGGTTCAGGTTCAATTGCAGTGAATTGCCGTCAGCGAACGTATTGGGCACCTCGAGTTCGACGCTTGCACCATTCGGGATGCGGCCGACGCTCGGTACGTTGATCGTGATGCGCGAACCGTCCTGACCCGAGGTACCGAGGCCGCCGACGACGAGATTGCCCTGCGCGATAGCGTAGACCTGACCGTCGAGACCCTTGAGCGGCGTGATCAGCAGGGTGCCGCCGCGCAGGCTCGAAGCGTTGGCGATCGATGACACGGTCACGTCAATCGTCTGGCCGGGCTTGGCGAATGGCGGCAAATCCGCGTGCACCGTGACCGCCGCAATATTCTTGAGCTGCAGGCTGATGCCCTTCGGCAGCGTGATGCCGAGGCGTTCCAGCATATTGACCAGCGTCTGGGTCGTGAACGGCGCCTGCGTCGTGCGGTCGCCCGTACCATCGAGGCCGACAACCAGCCCGTAGCCGACCAGCTGATTCGACCGCACGCCGCTGAACGTTGCCAGGTCCTTGACCCGCTCGGCCCGCGCCGTTTCGATCGAGCCCGCCAGAACGAGCAGCAGGCCCAGCAACAACCAGGCGACCTGGCTGCGGCTGTTGTCGTGCGAATATTTCATGGTATGCAAATCCCTGTCGGCCGCCGTTACAGCGGCCACAACTTGATGAACAGCCGGGCCAGCAACCCGGGCCGGTTGGAATCGGCGACCGCGCCGTTGCCGCTGTAGGTAATTCTTGCATCGGCGACCTTGTAAGAGGGGAGCGAGTTATCGGTCGAGATATCGGCCGGGCGGACGATCCCCATGACCTGCACATACTCCTCGCCCTGGTTCAGCGTCAGCCACTTCTCGCCGCGCACCAGCAGGTTGCCGTTGGGATAGACCTCGGCCACGGTCACGGTGATGCTGCCGTCGAGCCGGTTGCTCTGGCTGCTCGAACCCGAGCCGGAGAACGCCTGCTCGCTTTCCCACTGGCTGCTCAGGATCTCCTTGGCGTTTCGGGTAACGGTGGAGCCGAGCAGCAGCGGGCTGCCGGTATCGAGTGACGTGTCCTTGCTGGCGTCGGTACTTGCGCTCTTGGATGCCTGCATCCGCTCGTTCAGCAAGATCGTGATCGTATCGCCGACCCTGCGCGCCTTGACGTCATTGAACAACTCCATGCTGCTCGATTCCCGGTACAGACTGCCGCCCGATGGCGCGCTTGCGACGGGCTGTGGCGGGGGCGCCGACGGATATTCACCCGGTCGGGCGCCGACCACGCTTGTGCAGCCCTGCAGGTTCAACAACGCTGAAGCCAGAAGCGCCAAAGCCAACAGCGGATTCGTCAATTTCAAAAAGTTCATGCGCTCATCTCATCCGTTTCGGGTTTGCCCGATCACTACAGGTTGTTGTTCAGGTACTGCAGCATCTGGTCGCCCGTGGAAATCGCCTTGGAATTCATCTCGTAGGCGCGCTGCGTCTGGATCATCGCAACCAGTTCCTCGACGACGTTGACGTTCGAGCCCTCGAGGGCCCCCTGGCGCAGCTCGCCGAGACCATTGAGTCCCGGGGTTCCGACCTGCGGGGTGCCGCTGGCCTTGGTCTCCATGTACAGGTTCTGGCCGCGCGCCTGCAGCCCGGCCGGATTCAGAAAGTCTGCCGTTTGCAGGCTGCCGAGCGTCGCCGGGTCGGTCTGGCCGGCCAGCTTCGCCTGGACGATGCCGTCCGACGAGATCGTGATGGTCTCGACGCTGTCCGGGATCGTGATCGCCGGCTGAATCTGATAGCCGGAGGCCGTCACGAGGCGCCCGCTCGAATCCATCTTGAACGAGCCGTCCCGGGTATAGCCGTTGGAGCCATCGGGCAGCAATACCTGGAAAAAGCCGCGGCCGTCGATCATGGCATCGAGCGGATTCTCTGTGGCGACAATGGCACCCTGCGAGAAGTTTTTCTCGGTGCCGACAATGCGCACGCCGGTGCCGATGTTTACACCCGACGGGTTCTCGGTGTCCTGCGAAGTCGCCGCACCTGCCTGCGCGATGTTTTGGTACAGCAGGTCTTCGAAGACCGCACGGTCGCGCTTGAATCCCATCGTGTTGACGTTGGCGAGGTTGTTCGAAACCATCGACATCCGAGTCTGCTGGGCGTCGAGGCCGGTCTTGGCTATCCAGAGCGCTTGCATGATGTATTTCCTCTGTGTTTCATCTGTATTGCTATGGGCATTCGGTCATTAACCCACGCGCATCAGGCGCGCGGCGGCCTCGTCGTTCTTCTCGGCCTCATTCATCGCGCGAATCTGCATTTCATAGTGACGGGACAACTCGATCATCTGCACGAGCGCCTCCGACGGGTTCACGTTCGAGTCCTCGAGCTGACCGTTGTTGACGCGTACCGAGGGATCGACGATGGCCTGGCCCTCTATCATCCGAAACAGCCCGTCGCCGCCGGCCCTCAGTTCCCCGGCCGCCGGATTGACCAGTTTCAGGCGGTCGACCTCGGCGACGGTGTCGGGATTCTGTCCCTGCGGCACGATCGAAATCTGCCCGTCATGGCCGACGTCGACCGACTGGTACGGCGGCAGCGAAATTGGGCCGCCGTTGCCCAGCACGAGGTGACCGCTCGCCGTTTCCAGCATCCGCGATGCGTTGACGTGCAGGCTACCGGCCCGTGTATAGCCTTCGCCGCCGTCGGCCGTCTGCACCGCGAGCCAGCCGTCACCCTGGATCGCAATGTCGAGGTCCTGACCGGTGTTAATCATGCTGCCCGAGGCCGCATTCCACCCGTCAGGTCCGCCGACCGCATTGATCCGGGACTCGAAACCCTGACCCGGGATCGGCACGCTCTGCAGCGAGTGCTGCAGAGCGCGGAACCCGTTGGTGCTGACGTTGGCGACGTTATGACTGACGACGGTCTGCGCACGCATCGTCTCGCGCGCGCCGTTCATCGCCACATAGATCATCTTGTCCATATCAGGTGTTCCGTCTTACCCGTATTAGCGGATGTTAATGATCGTCTGCGTGACCGTATCCATCGTCGAAATCACCTGCGCATTCGCCTGGAACAGACGCTGCGCGGTAATCATCTTGACGAGCTGTTCCGTCAGGTCGACATTCGACGATTCGAGCGAACCGGACTGGATCAGACCGAAGTTCGACAGCGTCGCCTCGCCCCGCTGCGGCACGCCGGAAGCAAACGTCTCCTGGAAGGATGTGTCGCTGGACTTGACCAGGCCTTCGGGGTTGGAGAAGTTCGCCAGCGCGATCTTGCCGAGTGCCAGCGACTGGCCGTTCGAGAACCGGGCAAACACGACGCCGTTCTGCTCGATGCCGATATTCCGCAGCCGACCGGCGGCACGCCCGTCGGGATTCATGCTGTTGACGACGAAGTTCGAACCGAACTGGGTCGTCGCCGACAGATCGAGGTCCAGCGTCAGCGGGTCGGAGCCGTTGCCCGGGTCATAGGCCGGGTAGTTCACGACACCGTTGGCCGGTGTCGCAATCGTGCCGTCGGAGGCAAAGTCAAACGCCTGCGCCGTACCGACGACATTGCCGTCAACCGTCTGGTTTACTTCCCAGCCGGTCGCCGTCTTGGCGAAATAGTAGGTACCCGTGTGGGCCACGCCGAGACTGTCGAACAGCACCGTCGATGTACTGTGGTTGTAGGTCTCCGGATCGGCCGGATTGAACGTCGCCACGACCGGAACCTGTGCATCGGCCGGCAGGTTGATGTTCATGTCGATGCTCGTGCTCGGCAGCGGCGGGTTCGTATCGGTCGTGATACGCAGGTCTGACAGCGAGCCGGTATTGAAGCTGGCCCCGTCGGCCTGGGCCGGATAGACCTGCAGGCGTTCGTTCTGCGCATTTTCGACATAGCCATCTGCATTCAGACCGAAAGCGCCGACGCGCGAGTACAACAGACTGCCGCCGTCGTTGACGATAAAGAAACCGTTGCCGCTGATCGCCATATCGAGTTCACGCGACGTGATCTCGACATTGCCCTGGGTAAACTCCTGACGTACATCGGTCAGGCGCACACCGTTGCCGATACCGGCAGAATCACCCGAGAACACATCGGAAAATTCCGCACGCGACGACTTGAAGCCGGTCGTGTTCGCGTTGGCGATGTTGTTACTGGTGACCTGCAGATCCGTCGATGCAGCATTCAAACCACTGAGTGCAACTTGAAATGACATTTAATTTCTCCTCGAAAAAACCGTTGCGCCACGCGGCGCGTTGAATTACATGATGGCCTTGATCTGGGACAGGCCAACTTTCTGCCCGTCTTCGGTCGTAATCTGGGCGCTGCTGCCGCCGGCCGTCAGGGTCACACTGGAAACCCTTGACGCCATGAACGTCGGCAGGGCCTCTTCGGCCTCACCGTTCATGAAGGCGGCCTGCACGAAGTACGTGCCCGGATCGGCGGCAGATCCATCGGATTGAGTGCCGTCCCATTCGAATGTCGCAACGCCCTGCCCCTGAGACCCGAGCGGCATCTCGCGGACGAGTTGGCCTGACACGTCGTAGATCCGCACGACGCCGTTGTTGATCGGCGCCGGCAGTTCGACACCGCCGTTCATCGTCTGTCCCTCGGAAAGCAGTCCGGTATCACCTTCGACCAGCACGGAACGCCCGACCATCGTCGACGCCTGCAGAGCCATCGACGCCGTCAGCGATTCGGCCAGCGTCTCCAGCGAGCGGCTCATCGTGCCGATCTCCTCGACCGTGCTGAATTGCGCCATCTGGGCGATGAACTCACCGTCTTCCATCGGTTTCATCGGATCCTGGTTCTGCAACTGGGTAATCATCAGCTGCAGGAACTCTTCCTGACCGAGTTGATTGCGCTCCGCTCCCTGTTGTACGTCGGGCAGCGCGAATCGGCTGAAATCGGCTTCGTTACCGGGCATCGTGATCATCGTGCTAAATCTCCTGAATCTGTAACTGGCTGAATCGGTTACTGGCCGATCGACAGGGTTCTGAGCAACAGGTCTTTCGACGTGTTCAGTACCTCGACGCTGTTCTGATACGACCGCGACGCACTGATCATGTTGACCATCTCGTCGACCGGGTTCACATTGGACATCCAGACAAAACCGTCGGCATCGGCCTGCGGATGGCCGGGCTGATGAACTTTGACGGGTGGCACATCACTCTCGACGACGCCGCTGACGCGCACGCCGGCTGAGGCCTTGTCTGCCGACAACTCGTTCAAGACCGTCTGAAAGACCGGCTGCCGGGAGCGATACGCTTCTTCAGCGGATCCTGCCGCGGCACCGGCATTGGCCAGGTTGCTTGCGGTCGTGTTCAGCCGCAGCGACTGGGCGCTCATCGCCGAGCCGGCGATATCGAATACCTTAAACAGACCCATGATCTATTCCTCTATCCGTCATCGGCCGTCGGCCATTGCCGGCGGCACTCTTTAATGCGTTGTCATGCCGATCGGGCAACATTGGTTACCGCCCCCCCGTAATCGCCATGCGCAGGCCAGAGATACGCTGGTTCAGAAAGGTCAGCGTCGCCTGGTAGCGCACCGCCGTTTCGGCAATTGCCGAACTTTCTTTCTGTGAATCAACCGTATTGCCGTCCAGAGATGGCTGATCGGGCACGCGATACATCGTCTCGGCGCGATTCGGCCCGCCGGTCGACGCGATATGTCTCGCGTTCGTTGCCCGCATCTGCGCGCCCTGTTGGTCCGCCGCCTGCATGGCGCCGACGAAGTCGATGTCTTTCGCCTTATAGTTAGGCGTATCGGCATTCGCGACGTTGTCGGCAAGCAGCTGGAGGCGCTGATTGGCAAGGCCCAGCGCACGGGCGTGACCGTCGAGAACCTTGTTGATATCCAGAGCCATATCCGCGTCCGTTACTTTCCTGCCCGGATACATTGCAAGACGCGTGCCAACAGCCGAAAAATGTCACCGGGGCGGCTTTTTGGCACTGTCGCGGCAACTCCGTTCCGCTGCGACGGCAATAAACTGCATCATCGGCAAAGTTTTGCCGGTCACCACGCAATGCGACCCGAATCACCGCCCGCGCCTGTTTCGGCACGGTTCTTGCAAAAGTACTATCACACGACAGTTACCCGCTTTTGCCGGAGACCGATGAACATGCCAATGAATGGCGCCGATGACCCGCTCGCCACGACTGCCCCCACCGCTTTCGCGCGATGCGGACACGCGGCCATGCGAGTGCTGATGATTGTCGGCTGGCTTGGCTGTTCGGCCGCCGGGGCCACCGCGTGGCACGATCACGCGGACATCCGCACCGCCGCGGAAGCACGGGCACGAACGGCGGTGACAACAGCAGACGGGCGCATCGACGTCGTTGCCAACCCGATCGATGCGCGGGTGCGACTCGAGGCCTGCGAACGGCCGCTGACGACATCGATACCCTATGGGAACAAGCAATCCCCGCGCGTAACCGTCGAAGTACGTTGCCCGGGCGCCAAGCCGTGGAAACTTTATGTGCCGGTCCGGACCGCCGTCTTTCGGCAGGTAGTGATCGCGTCCCGTCCTTTGACACGTGGCAGTATTTTGACGCCCGACGACATAATCTTGGCGGAATTCGACACCGGGCTGTTGCCGCGTGGCTATATCGTCGCCGGTACCCAGGCCGTCGGCCGGAAGGTCCGGCGGGCCGTGAAGACCGGCGATCCGATCACACCGGCGCTGCTCGAGATCCCGACAACGATACGGCGCGGCCAGAAAGTGAGCCTCGAGGCACGGTCCGGCGCCCTGACCGTACGGATGGTGGGGATTGCCCAGTCGGACGGCATCCTCGGCGAGGTCATCGAATTCGAAAACACGACATCCAAGCGGTCGGTGCAGGCCATCGTGCGGTCACCACAATCGGCCGAAATATTGATCCGGTAATAAATATGCGATTTCCCCCTAAAGTTTTTCCGGGTTGCTGCCGATATCACTCAGGGACGATGAATAATGCGTCCGGAGAACGTGAGCAATGACAGATAAAATTAACCCTCAGGGCCGGCATGGCCTTGACATAACCCAATCGAAAGCGCGAGCCGTCGATACGGCGCGACGCAGCCGAGAATCCGACACCGACCAACGGGCCGAAGCGCCGCGTGACGCCGTCGAACTGACGAACACGGCAACGCGTCTGAAACGCATTGAAGCCGCCCTCGCCGAAACCCCGGAAGTCGACCGCGCGCGGGTGGACGACGTTCGCCAGCGCCTGCAGTCGGGAACCTATGAAATCGACCACGAGCAACTCGCGCAAAAGATGCTCCGACTCGACCAGGACCTGGGCTAGACCAAATGACGCATTCTCAACAGACGACGAATACCGACCGGCTGACCGGAGGTCTGGAAAACCAGATCACCGCACTGGAAAACCTGCACACGTGCCTCGAAGACGAGCACCGGGCGCTGCAATCCCGGGACCCGGAAATGCTGCTTGCCGTCACCGAACGAAAGATGGCCTGTCTCGGCGAGGCCAATCGCATCGCCCGGCAGCAAAGGGAAACTGAGTCGGCAGAGACATCCATCGTCATCGATCGGGACATCGACCGCCGGCGCGAACATCTCGATACGCTGACACGCACCTGCCGCGAACTCAACGATGCCAACGGTGCGCTGATCAGACGGCAACGGGTTCGGGTCGAAACCACGCTGAGAATCCTGCGGGGAGACCCCGCACAAACGGACGTGTATAGCCCCACCGGACAACAGTCTCAGAACGGTCCTGCACGCCGTATTCTGGCCTCGATCTAGGCGTTACCACCGCCCGCCGCTGACGCGCGGGTAGTGCTGCATCCGCACCATTGAAAAAGCCCCGCCGTTTCCGGCGGGGCTCTTAACCGACCGCCCCTTAACCAGCCACCCGGGATACCGTGCGGCCACGGTCGATGCCGCCGACATTGCACGATGCAAAAATTTTTTGCACCTTGCACCGAAGCAGGGCCTGCCGTTCTGCCGCCGTTACGGTTTCCTGATCGGCTGCCGGAATGATCTGTTTACACAAATAAAAAAGCCCCTGACCGCACATTGCGATCAGGGGCTTGCCTGCTTGCGGGTTAAGGGGGGAAGCCCGCTGAAGGAGGATTGCGGGCATTGTAGCGAGCAGCCCACACGGCACGATACGCAATTTCCGCAGGTGGTTTGCGGGCGACCGCAAGCGGTCGCGCCGCAATATTTTATTGCTCCTGAATTACAGCCGCACTGGTTCAACTTTCCCGGAGTCGGCCGAGGGAATTAAGGGGATAAGTAACCCGTCCCCTGAATTCCCAAAATTCCCAAAATTCCCAAAATTTCGCCCCGGGTTTGATCGCTAGGAAATGGTATTGGATACCACTTCGATCTTGTCCCGACCGCGCTCCAGCAGTTCGGCGAACGACACGCCATTCATCCTGACGTCGACAAGCAATGCCGCCCAGCCCGGCTGTGCGACTGCCGGTTCGTTCTGTATCGTGTCGCTGAGTTTTGCCGCCGACAACAGGCGCGCTAGCAGCGTCATATTCAGGAAGTCGCCGGACTCTTCATCGATGATGCCGTCCTGGTTCTCTACGGCGTCCGCAATCGATGCGGGCAGGCCCCAGTTTTCCAGGATCGCCCGAGCGATCGTCGTATGCCAGCCTGCAACGACTTCATCCCATTCCGGGTTATCCACAACCGGCAGGCCGTCACGGTGTGCCCGCGCCAGCAGGTAGAGATTACCCATCTGATGAAACAGGCCGGAGGCCAGCGCCTCGTCCGAACGCACGCCATCGACAATTTCGGCGACCGCGTAACAGGATGCGGCAACGGCGTTGCTACGCCGCCAGATCTTCGCCATCTGCGGCCGGACCGGTTTCAGCCACTCCTGCTGTTGCAGCTGATTTACCGCGAAGTTCGTCGCCGTCGAACGGACGACATTGAAACCCAGGCGCTGAATCGCCGCGCGCGGATCCGTCATTTCCCGGCCATCGGCATTGAAGGCGGCCGAGTTTGCGAGCTGGATCAGCCGCGCGGACAATGCCGGCTCTGAACTGATCAGCTTGACGATATCGGCCACAGCGCTGCTTTCGTCTGTCAGCGTCTTGTGCAAGCGCATGACCACATCCGGGAATCCGGGCAACTCGAACTTATCGTTGCTCAGATCCCCCGCCAGTTCCTGCACGAATTTGAAGGCTTTCGCCTGGAAGTCCTCTTTCGTCAACATCGAAAATCCCCGGTGCTACTCAAGCCAAAAAAATGATCGATCGCCGCCGGACACACACCCCGGCCAGCACAATAATCTGACGTGCCGCAGCCGATGGTCGGATATTCCGATAGTGGTTCCGGCTGCACATTCCCCGCACTCCCTCACTCAAACTGCTGCTGGACGATTGCGATCTCGACGCGCCGATTCTTCGCCCGGTTCTCGGCCGTATCGTTCGGCGCGACCGGGCGCGTGTCGGCATACCCGACCGCGGTCAACCGCGCCGGCTCGATTTTGCCAATCGTCTCAAACAACTGGATAACGGACACGGCACGGTCGGTCGACAGTTTCCAGTTCGACTGATAACGCGCCGAGTTGATCGGCCGGTCATCCGTATGACCGGAGATCATAATCGTACCCGGTGATTCCTCGAGGGTTTTCGTCAGGCGCTCGATAATCGGGATAATGGCATCTGTGATCTGGTCGCTGCCCGGCGGGAAAGCTATCTCCTCCGGGAACCGAATCGTGACGGTGTTGCCCGTCGTATCCACTGAAATGATGCCGTCGGCGATCTCACTCTGCAGACTCTCCTTGACCTGCTGGGCGACCTCGGTGTTGGCCGCGTTCGCCTTCGAGCCGGAACTCTGCACCGCCCGGCCCATCGGTTGATTCATCGGCGAAGGCATCAGGCTCGGCGGACCCATCGCTGGCGTCGGCACGCTTTTCGGCGCGACGAGCACGGCGCCGAAGCCCGACGCCATCGACTGCGCGATCATCCGGTATTTGGTCTCGTCGAGGCTGGAGAAGGAGTACAGCAGCACGAAGAAGGTCATCATCAACGCCATCAGGTCGGCGAAGGTGACCATCCACATCGGCGCACCACCACCGCCGCCGCCACCTGCATCACCGCTCATAACTGCCGGCCGAACTCAGGCCGCGCCTTCCGCAGCCGGCTCGGGATCGCCGCCGCCGGACTCGGTAAGGTAGGTCGTCAGGACTTCATCGATGACATGCGGGCTCTCTCCCTGGGCGATGCCGAGCACCCCCTCGATAATCAGGGTTTTGGTCTTGCGATCGTACTGATACCGCAGGCCGAGCTTGTCGGCGATCGGCAGGGCAATCAGGTTCGCGAGCAGCGCTCCGTACAGCGTCGTCAGCAGTGCGACGGCCATCGACGGGCCGATCGAACTCGGATCCGACATATTGGCCAGCATCTGCACGAGACCGACGAGCGTACCGATCATGCCGAAGGCGGGCGCCGCATCACCGATCGCTGTATAGATTCGCGACCCGAGTTGCATGCGCTGAATAGAATTTTCCATCTCGGCGGCGAGGATCTTCTGTACGAATTCCGGTTGCTGGCCGTCGACACAGAGCTGGATGCCCTTTTTAAGAAAGACATTCGTGAAATCTTCATCTTCGAGGGCGAGCAATCCGTCCTTGCGCGCCTTATTCGCCATGCTCTTGATCTGCTCGACCAACTCGCGCGGATCCGCCGACTCATCAACAAAGGCCTGCTTGATGCCGAGCTTCAGTGCGAACAGGCAATCGGACAGCGAAAACTTGATCAGCGTCGATGCGATCGTGCCGCCGAGCACGACGAGCAGACCGGGCACATTGACGAAGGTCGAAAAATCGCCGCCGGTGATGATTGCCAGAAAAATGACAATCGTGCCGAAAACCATGCCTATTAGTGTTGCGAGATCCATTTAATCCTGTTCCTTTGCTCCTGGGCCTCTCCGCGCATGGTTTTCGCTCCGGTTGAGACCCGGGCAAAACCGACTCTAGAGAGATTGCGGCCGTGATACCGAGATACAGATCACAGCCGTTACATAATCATTCTCCGTCCTGATCCGATTTCACCGCCATGGCTATTCGCCCCCTACATGCTCGCCGCAATGCGGACAGAAGCGGCTGCTCTTGGACTGCCGCTTCTCCTGTTCCACGATGCGCTCGACAACCTCACGCGACAGGCCCAGATCTTTCTGCAGCTTGTCAATCGCTTCTTGTTCATCCGCATCGAGCATGCCGTCACGCATCGCGTCGATCACCCGCTGATTCATGATTTCCCGTCGGTTCTGCAGTTCCTCGGTGAACCGCGCCGCGAGAATGCCGGCGGGCAGGGCCATCGTGCCGACACCGAGCAGCATGATCGCGATGCCCAGCAGCTTGCCGCCGAACGTAATCGGCGTGATATCGCCGTAACCGACCGTGGTCAGCGTCACGACAGCCCACCAGATCGCCTCGGTAATGCTCTCGAAGTGTCCCGGGCTGGCCGCGTTCTCGACCGTGAACATCAGGCAGGCCGAGATGATAATCAGCGTCATCATCGTCAGCATGGCGCCGGCGATTGCCGATCCCTCCCGGCGCAGCACGCTGGCAAAAACCTGCAGGCCGTCGAAATAGTGTGACAGCTTCAGCAGCCGCATCAGGCGGAAGAACCGGAGGTATCTCAGGTCGATGGAGACCAGCAGCGAGAGGTAGAAAGGCGCAACGGCGAGCAGGTCGACGAGCGCCATCGGTGACAGCATGAACCGAAGTCGGGCCCGCCAGTCGGGCAGATGGACATAACACTTTTTCTCGGCGGACACCCAGACGCGGCCCAGATACTCGAGCGAGAATATGGCGACGGAAAAGAGCTCGAACGCATCGAACCATCCCCGGTACGGCAGGTAGAGGTTCTGGTTGGACTCCATGATGACCGCCGCGCCGTTCAGCATGATCAGCGCAACAATCAGGCCGCGAATCAGCCTGCTGCAATCGCCGATGTCATTGTGCCCTTCCAGCAACCCGTAAAAGGTATGTCGCCAGGAATGTGATACTGCATTCATGCGTCGATCGAATTCACTGTGTCCTTGCCGGATGCACGACCGCTCCCGGACTCATGTTCCGGGAGGCACGCACAGCCGGGGCCGCGGCCCCGCCCAGCGCGGGTTTGCGCAGCCTGTACAGGGGATATCGGCGCGCGGCCGGGAAACTTGAGGCGGACCGGGCCGCCGAATGGCAGCCAGTGCCGTTATCTGCCGCGGCCGTTATCGGCCAGAGGCGCTGCAGGCTATGGGCGTTGTCCTTGCGGGAGGAACAGGTAGTTGCGGCCCTCGATCGACGGGCGAACGTAGTCGAAATTGGCGCGTTCGGTGTAGTGCACGTATCGCCCGCGCCCGTTGCGCCAATAGCTCGCGTGATCTTCGGGCGTGACGTGGAAGAAAAACCCGTCGTATCCGAGCCCGACGAGCCAGTCGAAGAGTTCACCGCGGTCCTCCTCCTCCCGGAGGCACTCGAACAGCAGCACGGGCATATCGCGTCGGAGCATCAGCTCACCGCCGCGGAATACGTCGAATTCGTGGCCCTCGACATCGCACTTGATAAAACTGACCGGCCCGCACGCGCGCTCGGCCAGGGCCGCATCGAGCGTCGTTACCGGCACCTCTAGCGCCTCAAGACCGGGAGCCGCATCGTGATGAAAGCCGGCGCCGCCCCAGCCGGCCGACGTACGCCGCATCGTCAGCACGCCCGGCGCCGATGACAATCCGGTATTGACGATTTCCAGGTTATCCAGCCCGAAAGCCGACTTGACGTCGGCCAGGTGCCGGCCGAGCTCCGGTTGCGCCTCGAACGCGATCAGCCGGCCTTCCGGCCCGGCGGCACGCGACATATAGATCGAATAGACGCCCTTGTTGGCGCCGATATCCAGCAGTGTCCGACCACGAAAATCCTGGCCGCGGATGTAGCGCAGCGACGGCACCTCGGACTTGAACCGGAGCCGCCAGCAGCGGTGAATCATGTGCAGTCTGTCGAGAATACGAATGGCGCGGCTCCCCGGCAATGATGTAAGTGTCGCGACGAATTCCACGCGGAGTGTAGCGCACCCGCGGGTACCCGCCGAACCGCAATCGCCGGGATGCGGCGGCCGCGGGGATCCGGGAGGGGCCAAACGCCCGCATGATAATATTCTTGTCACCGGAGTGAATTGCGCACGGCGCCGGCGCAACGCCCGATTCCCGCACAGGACTAAAGAAAATGAAGACCTGTCTCTGCCTGCTTGCCGTTGCCTCGATGTTGGCCTGGTCGGGGGCCGTCGCGCAGACCTGCAATGGACTGCCCGCGACGATAACCGGTACCGCAGGTGCAGATGACATCGCCGGCACCGATGGCGATGACGTTATCGCCGGACTCGGCGGCGACGACCGGATTAACGGCGGCAACGGCAATGATGTCATCTGCGGCGGCGACGGCAATGACGATCTGCTCGGCGACGCCGGTAACGACCGGTTATTCGGCGACGCTGGAGATGACGTCATGGAAGGCGGCGCCGGCAACGACGAATGCGATGGCATTACCGGCATCGATTCGGCCGGACTGGATTGCGAGACACGCGCGAACACCGACAGCGACGTCTATGCGCTGACGCTGCAGGCCGCCGATGGCGTTGCGCTCGACGGTGCGCTGTACGTACCGGCACGTGATGCCGCCGCGCAGGGTACGCGACGGGTGGCAATGCTCGTGAGCCACGGCGCGATGGGTTCGTTCGCGGCCAGCGTGCCGAAGATCATCGGCCTGCAGGCGGCCCCGCTCGGTTTCACCGTGCTGGCTTTGAACCGCCGCGACTGGGGACCGACCGGCGGCGGTGGGGCCGTGCTGTTCGAAGACACGACGCTGGACGTCGGCGTCGGCGTCGACCTGCTGGCACGACTCGGCTACGACGCGATCTATGTTGCCGGCCACAGTCAGGGCACGCAGAACGCGGCAATCTATCCGTCATTTGCGCCCGACGACCGGGTCGCCGCCGTCGGCCTGTATGGCACGGTGGACGATGGCCGCGGCACCGCGAGCGATCTGCTGTTCAAATTTACCTACGATCAGGATATTGCCCGCGCACAGCAACTCGTCGCCGGCGGGCGGGGTGACGAGATCGTGGCGTGGCCGACCGTCTTCGCCGTTGACCTGTTCCGTTCACCGGCCAATTTCCTGAGCTTCTGGGGTCCGGATTCGTTATCCGTCGTCGTGCGCGAGATCACCAGGCTGACGGTGCCGGCATTGCTGCTGCGCGCGGACGGCGACGCGTTCACACCGGACCAGATGTCGCTCAACGTCATCGCTGCGGCCGCCAGCGCCGGCGTCGACGCTACCTACCAGGTGCTGAACTATCCGTTTGCGCTGACCGACAACGGCGGCAACGCGCACGGCTTCGTCGGCGTGGAACGGGAAATGATCCAGACGACCGTCGACTGGCTGACGAACCGGCTGCCCGCCGCCGGCGCCTGGACGACGACGACGCGTTTCGAAACGCAGAACCCGCCCGGCAACCTGACGCCGGTCGCCAATGCCGGCGCAGATCAGGCGTTAATCGGCATGCCAACCGTCGAACTGAACGGTTCGGGCAGCGTCGACATCGACGGGGACATCGTCGGCATGGCATGGACTCAGGTCACCGGCGCCCCGGTGACATTATCCGACGCGACGGCCCCGCGGCCCGTCTTCACGGCACCCGCGCCGGCTCGTGACGGGGTTTTTCAAATTCCACCGCCGCAGACGCTGGTCTTCGAACTGACCGTGACGGACGATGACGGCGGCACCGACACCGATCAGATCGAGGTCACCGTGAGTCAGGACACGCTGATCGAAACGAGCAGCGCCAATAGTCTCGATCCGGTTGCACTGATCACCCTGTTCGGCGGCGCGCTGTTTGCTGCGGGCCGCAAACGGCGGTTGCGCGGGTGATCGCGTGCCGCATCACCAGAGCGCGGGCTTGAACACCATCAGGTACAGGACGAAAAACGTCGCGACGGTAATGCTGATCCACCAGACCGTCAGCCGCCGCGACAGGTCCTTAAGGCGCTGATTCTCCGGATCGGGATCCTTCGCCAGCGCGATCCACTTGTACATGAACGGGCCGAACGTGATGCCCATGACCGTCAGGATCGTCGTCACAATAAGGCTGACGATGATCCACGACGAATTGACAGGCCATTGCCACAACCACATGGCCACGCCACAGACCGTCGCGAGCGCCCAGGTCGGCACGGCCAGCCGATCATCGATCTTCTTGACGAGTCGCAGAATATTGGCGCGATGAACCGCATCGCGATTGGCGGCGATGATCCAGAATACATGAGTGATGTTGGATCCGAACGCGATGCAGACCGCAACGATGTGCAGCCATTTCAGGCCGATATAGACCTCCGCCATGCGTTGCTCCCCTCGCCTGCATTGCCAACGGACCCGTTCGAGCCGTGCATTATCCGTGCGAAACCGCATCGCGGCCAGTTGCCCATGGCCCGTTCCGGCGGCCCCCGGTACTATAGCGCGTCGCAGCATCGGGAGAATTCGGAAACTACATAGGCGCGACCCGATCCTGTTCTGTCAGAATCCGGTCTTCTGCGCACGACCGACATTATTCGACAATCAAGTACATGCAACTATTTCTCATTCTCAAATTCATCCACAAGACCGCTGTGCTGCTGACGATCTGCAGCTTCTCGCTGCGCGGAATCTGGATGATCACGGGTTCGCCCCTGCTTGAAACCAGACTGGCAAGGACGGCGCCGCATTTCATCGACACCATATTGCTGGTCAGCGCCGTCGCCGCCGCGGCCCTGCTCGGGCAATACCCGTTCGTCGACGGATGGCTGACCGCCAAGGTGCTCGGTTTACTCTCTTATATCGTTCTCGGCGCCATCGCGCTGACCTACGGGCGAACGCGCGGCGTTCGGTTCGGCGCTTTTTTCGGCGCAATCCTGTCATTTGCCTATGTCGTCTATGTTGCATTCACGAAGAACCCGATGATCCTCTGATCACGGTTCTGACAGCGCTTCGTAAGGGGGAGCCGGTGTCAATACTGAATCTTTTTTCGCTTTTCGACGGCCTGCGTCGACCGGCCAGCAACCGGGAAGAGGGCTATCAGCGGCTCCATCCGAAGGACAATTTCTACCAGTCCACATCCTTCTTCCCGATGCCGTTCGCGATGATCACGACCGTCAACGAGAACGGCTTCACCTCGATCGGCCCGCATTCACTGACGTTTCCGTTCGACCTGATCGAAGAACCGTCGATGATGCTCATCTCGCGCGCCGGCTCGAACACGTCGCAGAACCTCAAGCGCGGCAGCAAGGCCGCGCTGCACTTTATCGAATTCCGGAAGGACTGGCTGAAACCCATCGTGAACCTGGGCTATCCCGGCATCGAGCCCGAGGAAAAAATGAAGGACATTCCCTTCGCGATGGGCAAGACCCCGAGCCCGGAATACGCCGACGATCCCGAATTCCCGTTGATCATGAAAGATGCGTTTCAGATCTACGAATGCGAAATCAACGGCGAATTCAAATGGCAGCCGCCACGAGAGACCGACCCGATCGCATCGGAGAACTTCTGGTGCCTGCGGGTCAAGAACGTGCTGTTGAAGGACACGTACCACAAGCGCCTCGTGGAGCAGAAAGAATTCCCGAATATACCGATCTCCTACGGATTCCGGCACAACGATTCGGGCGCCAGACGGTTCTTCTTCTGTTCACACAACAAACCGTTCCCGGTGCCGATCCCAACACCTAAAGGGCTCGAACACAACCAAATCTACTATTCCGCGAACAAGATGGACCCGGAGGTACGCTTCGACGAAGAAGCCTGCAAGCTGCTCGTGGACGTGCCGAAGACATTTTTGAAGGTCGCGCTCAAGGGCATCATCGCCGAGGCCAAGAAAAGCGACGTCAAGATGGTCGATGCGGAATTCATGAAGGCGTTTAACGAGCGGCGCAAGGCGCGCTAGCGGCCGCGGAAATTGGTGTCAGACACCAATTTCCACGACGCCCGTCACCCGCGTAAACTCCGCCACGTGTCCGATCCGAAGCCGAAAACATCATCGCGCAATGCGCTGCTCGGGCTGACCACACTGGTCATCAGCCTCTTGGTCACGCTGGGGATCGCGGAACTGGTCATTCGCATCGCATGGACGCCGCCGTCGACGCTGACCACCCAACCGACCGAACAACATCCTTTCTATGGTTGGGCTCCGCGCCCGGGACTCGCGGGCCGTCACGCCACGATGGAATTCGACTACGACTTCCACCACACGGCACAGGGGTTGCGAGGGGTGGAACTTTTCACGGCCGGGCGTCCGGCGACGATCCCGCACCGGGTGCTCTTCCTCGGCGACTCGTTTACCTACGGCAACGGCTCGCCGGATAATGAGACCTTCGTGGCGCGGATCGATGCGTCGCTAGCGGATACGCAGGTCATCAACACCGGGGCAAATGGATACGGCCAACGACAGCAGTTGGCCATCCTCGACACACTCGGCGCCGCGCTGTCACCGGACCTGGTCATCGTGATGTTTTTCTGGAACGACGTCGAAGACAACTTCACGGCGTCCGCACCGGATTTCTCCGTGTCGGAAGACGGCGCCGCCACCCGCACCGATCTGGTGGTTCCGGCGACGTTCGACCCGCTCGCACACCGCATGGACAGTTATCGGGTCGACACGAATGAACGCTGGTTGCGCCGGACCTTTCTGTACAAGCTGATCAAGGAAGGCGCACGCGGCTTTCGCCACCGCTGGTTCGGCGGCCGGGAACGGCAGATCCGAACGACACAGCAGCGCACCGCGGCATGGGCCGTGACGGAGAACCTGCTGCACCTCATGCACCTGCGCAGCCGGGAGATCGGTGCGACGCTGGTCATCGTGTCGATCCCCGATTACGAGCGCGTCGACCCTGCCGGTCGGTTGAAGGGCCAGCGGCCGATCAACATCGACATAGAACAGGAACTACGCGATGTCTGCCTGCGGCTCGACATTCCTTACCTGGACCTGCTGCCGGAACTCAAGGTCCGCCAGGCCGCCGCAACCGAGCCGTTTTATTACCAGACCGACCGGCATTTCACGCCGCTCGGCAATGTGGCCGTTGCAGACCTGTTGACGCCCGCCATCGAAAGCTGGCTCCGCAGCCGCGCGGACGCAACCCGCCGCTAGCGAGGCCGCAGCCCACGCCGACTGCGGTAC
>JAJFJS010000043.1 GCA_021773815.1 Gammaproteobacteria bacterium | reverse complement strand
CCGGGTCTGATCGAGGGCGCGGCTGAAGGCGCCGGACTCGGCTTCCGGTTTCTCAAGCATCTGCACCGGACGCGATTGCTGCTGCATCTGATTGACGTCGCGCCGCTCGATGCCGAGACGGACCCGGTCGAAGAGGCGCGCAAGATCGTTGCGGAACTCGAACGCTTCAGTCCCGAACTGGCGGCGAAGGAACGTTGGATTGTGCTGACCAAAATCGACCTGCTCGATGCGGAGGCTGTCGAAGCGATGCGCGCGCGGATCGTACTCGAACTCGACTGGCACGGGCCGCTCTACCTGATCAGCGCGCTGGCGGGACAAGGTACGCGACCGCTAATCGGCGCTGTCATGGTGCGAATCGAGGCGTTGAACCGGGCGGCGGACGACGATGAGGATCAGCCGGTCAGCGGCGGGTCAGACGTTGACTGAAAGGACCGGGGCAAATAGCGGGCCCGGGTCAGGGTAACCAGCGCACATCATGTTCCCGCCGTTGGTCGGTCGGGGTGAGATTTGCGGACTGGCGCGGCAGATCGCCACGCCGACGGGCTACGCGCCGGCGCGTAGCTCTTTGATGGCCTTGTTCAGGCGGCTTTTGTGGCGCGCGGCCTTGTTGGCCTGAATCAGCCCCTTGCCGGCAATGTGATCGATCTCCGGCACCGCCAGCTTGTAGTGTGCAGCCGCATCGTCGGCATTGCCCGCTTCGACGGCCTTGATGACCTTCTTGATAGCGGTGCGCATCCGCGATTTCAATGCGATGTTGTGCTGGCGACGGACTTCCGCCTGCTTGGCGCGCTTGGCTGCTGACTTGATATTGGCCACTCGGATCGATCCTCTGTTCACTGGTGCCGCCGCGAAGGCGGGAGAGCCGGGAATTCTCAGTGTTTGGGCCCGTATTGTCAAGGACGGGAAACGGCCAAGCCGTTGATTTTGCGTGGTTCCCGGGAATTCGGTGTCCAACCCCTTAATTCCGATAAATTAAGGGTCCGACCCCGACTTTCCGGTTAGACTGCGGCCCGATGTCCGAAAAGCCCTCGCAATCCCAAGCGCCGCCGCCCAGGCTGCTGCAATCGACATCGATTGTCAGCGGCATGACCTTGTTGTCGCGGATACTCGGGCTCGTTCGCGATATCGTCTTCGCGCGCTTTTTCGGCGCCGGCATCGTCATGGATGCCTTCTTCGTGGCCTTCAAGATTCCGAACATCTTTCGCCGTTTTTTTGCCGAAGGCGCTTTTTCGCAGGGGTTCGTGCCCGTGTTTACCGAGTACGACGAGACGCGGTCGCCGGCCGAGGTCAAGGAACTCGTCGATCGCGTGACCGGGACACTCGGCCTCGTTTTGTTCGTCATCACCATCATCGGCGTCATTGCCGCGCCGGCGCTGATCAGCGTCTTCGGCATGGGGTGGGTCTGGTCGGAAGCGCCGCAGGATGCGGACAAATTCGCGCTGGCGGTAGACATGCTGCGGCTGACCTTCCCCTATCTGTTTTTCGTGTCTCTCGTCGCGCTCGGTGGCGCCATTCTCAATACCTATCAGCGCTTCGCGGCCCCGGCGTTCGCGCCCGTGCTGCTCAACGTCGTGCTGATTTCGTTCGCCGCATTCGTGGCGCCCTGGTATGCGCGACCCGGGCTGGCGCTGGCCGCCGGCGTATTTGCGGCCGGGCTGGTGCAGTTACTGTTCCTGCTGCCGTTTCTGGGCCGGCTCAAGGTGTTGCCGCGACCTCGGTGGGGCGCCTCGCATGCCGGCGTGCGCAAGATCGTGCGGCTGATGGTGCCGGCCATCTTCGGTTCGTCGGTCGCGCAGATCAACATCCTGTTCGATACGCTGATCGCGTCGTTCCTCGTGACCGGCAGCATCAGTTGGCTCTATTACTCCGATCGTCTCATGGAGTTTCCGCTTGGCGTGTTCGGTATAGCGCTGGCGACGGTGATACTGCCGAACCTGTCGCGGCAGCATGCGGCCGATTCCCGGCAGGCGTTTTCGGCGATGCTCGACTGGGCGATGCGCTGGGCCGTGCTGATTGCGCTGCCGGCGACGATTGGCCTGTTCATGCTGGCCGGCCCGGTGCTGACGACCATCTTCTACGGCGGGCAGTTCGACGGCGCCGATGTCGCCATGGCGGTGCCGAGCCTGATGGCGTATTCGCTCGGGCTGACGGGGTTTATCTTCGTCAAGGTTCTGGCGCCCGGTTTCTTCGCCCGCCAGGATACCCGTACGCCCGTTCGCATCGGGATCATCGCGCTGATCGCCAACATGGTACTGAACGTCCTGATCGTCGTGCCGTGGGTGCGCGCCGGCTGGGCGGCGCCGCATGCCGGTCTGGCCATTGCCACCTCTGGCTCGGCCTTCCTCAATGCGGCGTTATTGTGGCGTCGTCTGCACGCGGACGGGGTCTGGGTTCCGCGGCCGGGCTGGGGGCGCTTCCTGCTGCGCGTGGGCGTCGCGTGTGGGCTCATGATCGTCATGCTCGACCGTTTCGTCGCGCCGCTGGTGAACTGGCTCGAGGCGGACAGCTGGACGCGCTGCCTCTGGCTCGCGGCGGCCGTCTGCGGTGGCGCTGCACTCTACGCCGTGGCCCTGTTAGCGGTCGGGTTGCGCCCGGCCGCCATGCGCATGACAACGCCCGGTACGCCCGTATAATGCCCGGCCTTCACCGTCGTTGATACGATGACCCGAGGCCGCTGCCGATGTCCGCGAACATGCAACTGATGCGACGCCCGCAAACGACACCGGGGCCCCTCGCGGGCGGTTGCGTTGGCACCATCGGTACGTTTGACGGTGTCCATGTCGGTCACGGGCGGATTCTCGACCGGGTCCGGGACGAGGCGGCGGCCCGCGGGTTGCCGTCCGTCGTCATGACGTTTGAACCGACGCCCCGCGAGTTCTTCAGCGCCGGCGAGCCGCCGGCGCGTCTGACGCGGTTTCGCGAGAAATATGCCGAGATCCGTCGGCGGGGGATCGACTGGTTCTATTGTCCGCCGTTCGATACGACGATGGAGCGGCTCGCGCCCGACGAGTTTATCGACCGACTGCTGGTAAACGTGCTGCATGTTCGTCATCTGGTTGTCGGCGACGATTTCGTCTTCGGGCGCAAACGTGCGGGCACCGTCGCGGTGCTCGAGCGGGCGGGGGCGGAGCGGGGTTTTTCTGTCGAGCAGGTCGGCAGCATCCTTGACGGATCACAGCGGGTGTCCAGTACGGCCATTCGCCGGGCGCTGGCGGCCGGCGATCTGACTGCGGCAACGGCTCTGCTGGGCCGTTGCTACTCGATGACCGGGCGGGTTGTCGACGGACGAAAACTCGGCAAGCAGCTCGGGTTTCCGACGGCGAACGTCAGCCTGAATCGCAGGGCGAGCCCGATTGCGGGTATATTCGCCGTGCGGGTCGACGGGCTCGGACCGACCCTGCGCAAGGGTGTTGCCAGCGTCGGCACCCGGCCGACGATCGACGGCATCGAACCCTTGCTCGAAGTGCATCTGTTCGATTTCGATCGGGACATATATGGCGAGTATATCCGGGTCGAGTTCGTGCAAAAGCTGCGCGATGAGGTGCGGTTTCCGGATCTCGACGCGTTGACGGC
The DNA here is from genome assembly GCA_021773815.1 of Gammaproteobacteria bacterium. Taxonomy (GTDB): domain Bacteria; phylum Pseudomonadota; class Gammaproteobacteria; order Steroidobacterales; genus SMWD01. Next base: position 21,064 of record JAJFJS010000043.1, on the reverse strand, counting down.
ACAGATGCATGTCGATGCGGCCGAGGCACGCAACATTCTCGGGTGCTGAGCCCGGCAGTTTACCAGCGACAGGAAGAAGAGCGAGAGCGGTGACGGATTACAAGGACACATTAAACCTGCCGAAGACGGCGTTCCCGATGCGGGCGAATCTCGCGCAGCGCGAGCCGAAGATGCTCGACGACTGGCTGGCCGGCGATCTATACGGCGAGTTGCGCCGCCGACGGGCAGGGTGCGAAAAATTCGTGCTGTGCGACGGGCCTCCCTATGCGAACGGCAAGATTCACCTCGGCCATGCCGTGAACAAAGTACTCAAGGACGTCATCGTCAAGTCGAAGACGATGTCGGGCTATGACGCTCCGTATATACCGGGATGGGACTGTCACGGCCTGCCGATCGAACTGCAGGTTGAGAAGAAGCGGGGCAAGGTCGGGGATCGGTTGACGCCGGCGGAGTTCCGCCAGGCCTGCCGGGACTATGCGCTCGCCCAGGTCGATGCGCAGCGCGAGGATTTCAAGCGCCTCGGCGTGTTCGCCGACTGGGATCGTCCGTACCTGACGCTCGATCCGCGGTTCGAAGCCGACCAGGTGCGCGGCTTCGGACGCATCATCGAAAACGGCCACCTGCAGCGCGGTTACAAGCCGGTGCACTGGTGTCTCGATTGCCGGTCGGCGCTCGCCGAGGCCGAGGTCGAGTACCAGGACAAGACGTCGACGGCCGTCGACGTGCGATTCACCGTCGTCGATCGTGCGGCATTTTATGCGGCCGTCGGCACGGAAGCGGACGATGCGTCCCTGCCGGTGTCCGTGCCGATCTGGACGACGACACCGTGGACATTGCCGGCGAACCAGGCCGTCGCGCTCGGCACCGACCTGGACTATGAACTCGTCGAGATGACGCTGGCCGGCGTACGCGAGCGCATCGTTCTGGCGAGCGGGCTTGCCGATGCGGCGCTGGCGCGATATGGCGCGGAGGACATTCGCCGGGTTGCCGGTTTCGCGGGCAGCGCGCTCGCAGGGCTCCGGCTTGCGCATCCGTTCGATCCGCGCGACGTGCCGGTAATCCTGACGGATTACGTGACGCTCGAGGCCGGTACCGGCGCGGTGCACACGGCGCCCGGCCATGGTCACGATGATTTTCGGGCCGGCGTCGCCAACGGGTTGCCGCTGGATAACCCGGTCGACGGTCGCGGATGCTACCTCGACGGTACGCACTTGTTCGGTGGCATGCACATCTCCGTGGCCAACGATGCCATCGTGCAAACGCTGACCGACGGTGGTCGGCTGTTATGCGTTGCCAAGGTCGAACACAGTTATCCGCACTGCTGGCGGCACAATACGCCGGTCATCTTCCGCGCCACGCCACAGTGGTTCGTGAGCCTGGACCAGAACGGGTTGCGTTCGGCGAGTCTGGCCGAAATCGACCGCGTCGAGTGGATTCCCAGCTGGGGCCGGCAGCGCATCGAGGGCATGGTCGCCGGTCGGCCGGACTGGTGCATCTCGCGCCAGCGTGCGTGGGGCGTGCCGATTCCGCTGTTCACGCATCGCGAGACGGATGAGATGCATCCGGACACGCCGCGCCTGTTGCGCGAGGTCGCGGATCGGATCGAGCAGGGCGGCATCGATGCATGGTTCGATCTCGACGCGGCCGAGTTGCTCGGCGACACAGCCGGGGACTATGTGAAAGTCGCCGATACGATGGATGTCTGGATGGATTCGGGCATGGTCCATCATTGCCTGAGCGAGAGTCGCGACGAAATCGATACGCCGGCCGATCTGTACCTCGAAGGTTCCGACCAGCACCGCGGCTGGTTTCAGAGTTCATTGCTGACGGCTGTCGCCATGGATGGGGCGGCGCCGTACCGTCAGGTGCTGACGCACGGGTTCACCGTCGACGACAAGGGCCGCAAGATGTCCAAGTCGCTCGGCAACCAGGTCGTGCCGCAGACAGTGATCAATGCGCTCGGCGCCGATATCCTGCGCCTCTGGGTCGCGGCGACGGATTACAGCGGCGAGATGCATGTATCGGACGAGATACTCAAGCGTGTCGCCGATTCCTATCGGCGTATTCGAAATACCGCACGTTTTTTTCTGGGTAACCTGCATGGCTTCGATCCCGCGCGGCATGCCGTGCCCGTCGATCAGCTTGTCGACCTGGATCGCTGGGCGGTGGATCGTGCGGCGCGTCTGCAGGCTTCGATTGTCGCGGCCTACGATAAATATGATTTCCACGTTATTTATCAGGAACTGCACAACTTCTGCGTCGTCGACATGGGCGGGTTTTATCTTGATGTCATCAAAGACCGCCTTTATACGACCGGGGAGGGCAGCCTGCCGCGCCGCTCGGCGCAGACCGCGATGATGCATATTGCCGAGGCGATGGTGCGCTGGGTGGCGCCGATTTTGAGCTTCACGGGTGAGGAGATCTGGCGGGAATTGCCCGGCGAGCGCGACGCATCGGTGTTCTTTTCGACCTGGTATGAACTGCCTGACAGCGGGCGCGCCCGGATCGACTGGCCGCGCGTGCTCGAGGTGCGCGAGGCCGTATCCCGGGCCATGGAAACGCTGCGCGAAGCCGGCGAGATCGGCTCGGGTCTGGATGCCGACGTCCGCGTCTATGCCGACGCTGCACTCTGTGCGCAGCTCGAGCGTCTCGGTGATGAGTTGCGGTTCGTGTTCATCACGTCGGAGGCGACCGTTGTTCCGCTCGACGAGCGGCCGGCCGACGCCACCGTCGAAAATGGTTTTGCACTCGCCGTAGCGGCCACCGGGCAAGAAAAATGCGTTCGGTGCTGGCATCGTCGTGCGGATGTCGGCAGCGTTGACGGTCATCCCGAGCTTTGCGGGCGCTGCGCCGGCAATGTCGACGGCAACGGCGAACTGCGTTTGTTTGCATGAGTAATGAAGCGATGAAGTCGGCGCCGGGGTATCGTCACGCGATCTGGTTCAGCCTGGCGGCCGGCATCGTGATGCTCGATCAGGCGACGAAATGGCTGGTCGTCGATGCGCTCGAATTGTACCAGCGCATTCCCGTATTGCCGTTCTTCGATCTCGTCCGCCTGCATAACACCGGCGCCGCCTTCAGTTTTCTGGCCGATGCCTCGGGCTGGCAAAACTGGCTGTTTACCATCGTGGCCGTCATCGTCAGCATCGGGATTGTCTGGTGGTTGATTACGTTGCCGGGTGAAGGCCGCCGTATGCTCGGGCTCGGGCTGGCGCTCGTGCTGGGCGGCGCCGTCGGCAACATTATTGACCGTGCCCTGTACGGCTACGTCATTGATTTTCTACTGCTGCATTACCGTGACTGGTCATACCCGGCGTTCAATATCGCCGACTCGGCCATTACCTGCGGCGTCATCCTGATTCTCTATGACGGCCTGATTCTGGACCGGCGACGATCCAAGAGCGAACCTGAATCCTGAAGAAAGTTTTTTCTCTCGACCGGGCAGGGCGACGCTGTTTCAAGTGGGGGCTGTAAGGGGACAGGAACTTGAGGAGAATTAAGGGGACAGTTTACTTATCTCCTTATGCACCGGAACAGGCGGCGAGCCACATTGCTTGAGGAGAAAAGTAAACTGTCCCCTTAATTCCAAAAAAAACGCCCCCGATCGTCGGGACCGGAGGCGTTTGATCAGGCCGTTGCGGCCGTTGTCAGCGCCTTATCGCCAGCATTTCTCGACCGTCGCGGGGACATAGACGCCGTTGGCGCCACGTCGACCGCTTTGATTGATGCTTAGTGACGTGCAGTCCGTATCGTCCTTCTGATTGCTCGTCGCATCGACGGTTGCGGTCGCCGTGAAATCGACGGCCGCTTGCCCCGAGGGACCCACCGCCACGGTCAGGTCGTAGTAGCCGCGATCCGACTCACCCCCCGTGAAGCCGAGGCCGTTCGGCGGTGCCGCCGTCAGTTCGGCCGCGCTGGTCGCGTACTGGCCCCGGGCGAGGTAGAACCGCTCCTGGGCTGCCGCAATCCGCAGCAGCGCATTGGATGCGTCGGTGCGGCCCGCCCTGAGCGTGTAGTTCCGGTAGCTGGGGATACTCAGACCGAGCACGAGCGACATCACGAGGACGACGATCATCAGTTCTATGAGCGTAAACCCTTTCTGTTGTGCAGACATCTTCAATACCTGTGGCTATTGCGTTTCGTTCTGGAACCAGAACGTCGGGACGAAGCCGTCACCGATGCCTGACTCGAAACAGACCGGTCCGATGCAGACGTCGGGATCGCCCGGGCCGTCACAGCTTTCCGCGTTGGGATCGCAGTTCTCCTCGTCCGGATCGTCGGGATCGCTGGGATCGCTGGGATCATCATCCGTCGGATCATCGTCGGTGAAGAAGGCGACCGGGCCCGGCGCCATGCCGCCCTGGCTGAGTTCCGTGATCCGATCCGTCTTGTCCATCTCGGCCGGCGGTTCGGGCACATCGTTCGGATGCGGTGCCGGGTTGCCGGTATTTACCGAGACCCGGTACAGGCGATTCGTGCCGCCGCCATGTACCGCTTCGGAACACGAGTTGGTCGGCGGCGTCGGGCTGAACGACGTGAAGAATATCGTACCGTTGAGCGTCAACGACGAACTGGTGATCTTCTCGCCGCTGGCTGCCTCGAGTTTCAGGCGCCAGCCCTTGTCCGTGCTCAGTAACGGCACCTGTGACGGGTCATACTCGGTGATATCGATCAGATCCGCAAAGACGGCCGGTGATGCAAATTCATCGGTTGTGCGTTTCTGGAAGAAATCAAAATCGCGCACCGAGAAGAACCAGTCGTTGTTGTTCATCTCGAGCGGATGGGCGCGGTGGCCCGAGCCGATATTGACCGCGATATATGACTTGCCGTGTTCGCTTTGGGCAAGAATCGGCACGACATCCGGCGTCGCGTAGAAACGACGCACGTCGGTCGCTGCCGGTGACGACAGATCGGCTGCGCCGAGGGTCGCCAGCAGGCCACCGCCAACCAGTTCGGCCGCGTTCGCCGCGCCGTTGAAGACGTCGAAGCGCCAGACGCGCCCGCCCATGTCGGCGGCATAGATGCGGTCGACATAGCCGTTGCCGGTCATGTCGATGCCGCGCACCGGCGCCGGGATCGAATGCTTCATGGTCGCATTGGCCTCGGCGTTGCTGGCCGTGTTCATGACCAGGTCGTGTGCGGCGTTATCACCCGCGGACCAGACGACGCCGCCGGTATCGATGTCGATCATATAGACCGCGTTACCGACATTGTCCTCGAAGTACCCGGTCGCATCCTGGCCGTCATCGTAGCCGCCGCCGATCAGCGCGACATGCTTGGTCGTGCCGTTGATGTCGACCTTGAATATGGACGGGGAGGACCAGGTCTGGCCGAGATCGGCCAGCGCCGGATCGCTGCCGGGACCGATGATCCACGCCAGTTTCGGCGCGTTCCGGTTGGTCACATTGACGGCGAACATCAGGTTTCCGCCGCGGCGCATGCCGAAGAACAGGTAGGCGGTTTCGGTGCTCGGGTCGATGCCCGGCTCGTAGTCATTGTTCTTGATATACGTCTTGATATCGCCGTCGAGGCCGTAACTGACGTTCGACACTTCGTCATTCAGGTACAGACCGAAGATCCGGCTCAGGAGCGGCGAGGGGATGAATGACCATGCCTCGACACCCGTTCTGGCATCGACCGCGTGCAGATAGCCGTCATTGGTCGACGTGAATACGAGGGCATCGGGGTTATCAGCCGTGCCGCCGTAAATCATCGTGACCGGTGCGACATGCAGCGGGGCGCCCATGACGTTGCGATCGTCATCCGTTTCGCTGTCGTCGTCCTCGTTCCAGATATCCTTTCCGCGCGCCCAGTCTATGACCTCGGCACGCAGTGCCGTGTCATTCGGATCGGGAATGCCCAGCGCGGTGGCGCTGACGTTCGACGTGACGCTGAAGTCGTTCGAGCCGTTGCTCAGCACGACGTTCTGCGACCCCGTCAGGTTCGTGTACACCGTCCGGGTCTGCCATCCCGGCAGGTTTTCCGCGGCGCCGCCGCGATTGACGTCGTCACCGTCCGCAGCCGCCGACCAGTAGCTGTGGGCGGCCGGATCCGTCGAAAAGAAGCCCGTGGCCGGGTCGACGGCCGGCGTATTACCCACGCCCGTGAGTTTGCCGTTGACGAGGCGGTACTTCTTCATGTTGCCCGCCCAGTGCATCCGGTTGCTCGGCTCGAAGACCGATACGAAGACGTCGTTCAGGTTCTGCATCCGGTTGAATGCGTTGACCGGCACGGACGGTGACGTGAAGGATGTCGACTCATCGAAAATATCGAGAATGATCTCGGTCAGCGAGAGTGCGAGCGTCGCCGTGTTTGTGGCGAGTTTGTGCTCGCCACCGCCCGCGGCTGCGGCCCGATCCAGCAACGGCAGGTTGATATCGAAGCCGATGAAGTGTGTGATGACTTCCTGATCACCGTCCAGATCACTCATGTCGTGATCCTTCAGGTACTCGGCCATCTCTTCGAGGCAGATACCGTCATACGGGCCTGCGGAGGAATCCGGGCTGACGTTCGAGCCGGTGCAGGCCGTCTGGCCCGTGGCCGCCTGGAATCCGGGCAGGTTCTTGATCTTCGTGTTCGCGTCGTCATCCTGGGTCGGACCACCGTCGGTCAGCATGACGATGTAGTTCTTCTGGCACGAGAACTCGATCGGCGAATCGTAACTCGTCGAATTGATGTTGTCGTTGACCCGGGATTTGGCGACGCTGCGCTGGCTCGAATCCACGTTGCCGAAGTCCACGGGGCGTCCGGCATAGTACTGGCCGGCTTCATAGAGGGTCTCGGACAACGGCGTCCAGCCGTTCGGGCTCATGGTGTCAATCGAAGCCTTGATGCTGTCGCGCGCCGTATCGATCGGCGCCAGTTCATGCAGCACGGGTCCGCCCTGCGAGTAGTTGAAACGCATCAGGCCGACGTTGATGCCGCTAAGACTGTCGAGCAGCGTCTTCGTGACGTCCTGCACGACTTCCAGCCGCGTGCCGATGACCGTTCCCGGGCTGTTCTTCCAGTTCAGGTAGTTGCCGTCATACAGCGTGTAGTGATCGTTCCAGGTGAAATTTTGCGTCGCCGACCACGGGCCGACGTTCTCGCCGTCGGCAATATACTTCTTGCTCGGGTCGACCTCGTTGTGATTGATGCCCTCGCCGTGCTCGCCGGCGTCGGACTCGCACTCGACAGGCCGGCTGTGATAATCGTTGTTCAGTTCCAGCCAGGCGTACTCGGTGCCGTTGCCGCCGCAGTTCCACCAGGCCCACGTCGGGCACCAGCCGCCGCCGCCGCCGTCTTCTTCCTTCCACGCGGCCAGGTTGTCCTCGTACAGGCCGAGGTTGTACAGCTGATCAACGGCCGTGTCGCAGTGCTGTGCCGTCTTGTAGAACCAGTTGCTGCTGTTGCTCGAGGGCTCGCCGCTGAACTCGGTCCAGTAGATCGCATCCGACCGGTAATTACCGGACCAGGTGCGGGACGGGTCCCAGGGCTCCTGTGTGTAAACCTTCGCATTCATGCTGCCGGATGTGTCGATAATGAACAGCACGTTCGGGTTGGCATTGATTTCCTCGGAGGCGACCGCAGTCGGGTCCGGGAAGAACAGTTCCGTATCATCCGCGGCGACGGGCGGCACGGAACCCAGGGCGATCATCGCGCCGAGCGCGGCCCAGTAGAATCGTTTGTAATGGTTCATCATTGCTCCATACCCCTCTTATTCATCCGTGACGCGCAATTCGCTCAGCACGATCCGCGTGACCGTGCCGGAATCCGGCGCATAGAAAACATAGATCAGTCCATTTCGGTTGCCCGCGGCAGCCTGGCGCAGGTCGGCAAGCGATACGGCTGCCGAACCGACGCCGATGTGGTACGTCGTCGCCGAATCCACGGGCCAGATCACCGGTTCACACCCGGCGCAGCCGCGGAAAACAACGTTGCCTGCAGAGCTCGTCGGCAGTTGCACGTTAGAGACCGTCATTTCGGCAGCCTCTTCGAGCGCCTCGAGTGCGGCGAATACGGTACCGGACCACAGGATTGCCAGGGCTGCCAGGATGATGCTGAACTTGCGTTTCATGACTTGGTCCTCTTGCTTACAGGCCCGCCGGGCCGATGATGCTCATGCCGAGACTCTGCAGGGAGTTTGCCCGCCCGCGAGTGAGATCGGCTTGCGAGTTATTCTGGAAGTAGTAGTTGTTGACGAGGCCGGAGCTGTTCTCGTAGGCCATGCCCTCGCCGATGAAGCACATCGTGTTTCTATAATTGCCACCCAGGGCCGGCACATCGACCGCTGCGGTGGTGGCCGCACAGCTGCCGGCCACCGTGGCCGGCGGCGCGGCGAGAATGCCGATGTTGAGTTGCGCGATGTCGGTATCGAGCCCGGTTTCGGCGAGCTGGAACGCGTTCTCGAGGAACTGGTCGTTTGCGGCCATGCGCATTTCCATTGTCGCGGTACTCATTGTCGAGACGCCGAGTACGGTCAGCACGAGCAGCAGGATCAGCGAAATGACCAGCGCGGCGCCGCGTTCATGTTGGAGAGTGATATTTACTTCGTTCATGGGAGGGTACTCAGCAGCACGCTGCGGTTATTGCGCAGGAAGATGGTCTTGGAAACGGCGAGACGCCGGATATTGTTCGGGTAGTTGCAGCCCGGTGCGGGCGCGCAGGTGTTGATGACCGGATCCGGCGATGTATAGGTCGCGCGGTCCTGAAAGTTATTTTCCTGGGAGTCGGCTCGCATCAGCATCCAGAGCCTGATCGCCCGTATTTTGGCCGTGGGGATCGTGCCTGCATTGGTCGGGTTGATGATGGCGTGATCGGCGTCGACGTAGCGATCGACGACGCCATCGTTCGGATCGTCGGTATCGACGCCGAACTGCACCTGCAGGTTCTCGACGCCGGCGATCAGTTCCTGGTCCTGGTGAACGCCGCCATTGACGAGCGTCTTGACGCGCAATGACGGGACGTTCGGATCCAGATCCGACCCCTGGTCGACGTAATACACGTTGACCATGACGTTGTGCGTCTGGGCCAGCGGATCGAAGCCGGTCGGCGCGATGCCGTTGTTGAAGATCTGTCCGGTGAGGTGGTCGACATGCACCTGAACGCGGCCGATCGCCGGGATGTTGGTCTGGCCGGCTGCATGGCGCACGACCAGCGCATCGGAATCGGGTTGCGCTGCCGAGTTGGCCGCGCACGGGATGCCGAGCCGGTTATGACCGTAGCCGGAGGTCTCGTCGACGGCCCAGACGTCCTGCAGCATGTTCAGCGCCCAGGCGGTATAGGTTGTCGGCGGAATGCGGGCCCCGCTGTTATCGACGGTGTCGCATGTGATGACGACGCCGGCCGGAAAGCCGGGGTCGGTCGGACCGGGGATCGCGCCCGGCGTCGCATTGCGACCCCAGAATCGGGCAAGACGCAGGTCCGGCTCCATCATATCCAGTGCGAAGCGGGCGTTCTCCTGCAGGCGTGCGATGGAATCGGAGACGCGGAAGTTTGCGCGGCTCTGCGTGAAAACCGTCAGCGTGCCGAGCAGCAGGAACAGGCCGATCAACATGGCCAGCATCAATTCAATCAGCGTCAGGCCGGACTCGCGAAGGTGCCGGCGGAGTGTCAAGGGTGTCGAAGGGGCGTGCATCTCGGCGATTCCTATAGGCTGAACGTCAGGACATAGCTGACGGGTCCGGCTTGTTGTCCGCGTTCCGGCCAGGAGACCGTGATCGTGTACTGGTCGACCGGCGGAACCGGTGCGACCGCCACCGAGGCGCTGCGCCCGACCGGCAGCAGGTTCTTGGCGTCCTCGTACCACCAGAACAGGTCGTCGCTGGCCATCTGGGCCGGCGTGCAGTCGGCCACGCCATTGACGCAGTTGCTGTTGGCACCGGCGGTCCCGTTGCCCACGCCGTTACCGACGTAGCTGAGTCGCCCCTGTGCGTTTGCGCGGATGCGATCGGCCATGTCGGCGGCCAGCGTCACGGCGTTCGTGTAAGAGACCGACATCTGCCCGGAGCGCATGCTCTCGATGTACAGGGCGGCGATGCCGAGCATGCCGACCGCCAGCACGACGAGCGAGACCATCGCCTCGACCAGCGTGAATCCGGTTTGCTGTTTGTTCATGAGTCGCTTCATATCGTTTTCGTCGGTCTGTGCTTCCAGTATTTCGGGATAAGTGGGTCGGTTCCGGGGCCGCGCTGTTTACCGCGGCGTCGGTCAGCAGCCGTTCAGCGGGTTCTGGCCCCCCTGAATCTGGTCCACATTGCGGTAAATCTGCGGCCGACCGGTCGGCGAGATCCGGATCCAGCGCCCGGCCGCGACGTTGCCGCCGACGTCCGTATTGCCACGCTGATCGCAGAACTCGAAATCGGTGATCGGCTGGACCCCGCCCAGCGCGGGTATCGCGAGCGGAAAGCCGGTCGGTGCGAAGGTGACATAGGCCGGATCGACGTTCGGATTCGTCGAGAAGTTGTTGGCCAGGTTGGCGATCAATGCCGTATGCGTGGCGAGTACGACATCGTTTGCGTCGACTGCGTAGTTCGGCTGGCCGCAGGTTCCCGCCGGCGGTGGGGCGACGGTGCAATCAACGAATACGATCCAGCCATCGGCGATGCTGCCGCCGTTGTCGCAGGTCGGTGCGGCCGCCTCGGGGTTCGCGCTCGCGCACAGCGTGACGCTGGCGCGCCGTTTGACCGCCTCCGTGCGGGCAAGGTGAAGGGCCGACGTCAGGTCGTTGACGCTGCTGGCCATCTGGTTTGTTGCGATGAACTGGTTAAAGGCGGGGAGGCCGATGCCCAATACGACTGCCGCCACGAGCAGCGTCGTCATCAGTTCTATCAGCGTAAATCCGCTGTGATATTTGGTGTCCATGGCACGCCATACTGCCCATGTGTAAAGCGTGCCGTTCGGGTTGCTGACTAATGGTCAGATGAAATGCGTAACCGTGATTTTCGTGATGCAGTTGACGACGTTATGTCCGGCATTTTTCGCGCCCGTTTTTTTCGCGTCACGATATCGAATCCGATGCATGACATAACCACGGACCCGGCGTGACATAACGCCAGATCATGTCTGCCGATCATGATCGAAATTTTTTCCGGGGCATCATCCGCCGTCGCGTGCAGGGCATCAGCGCCAGCAGATACCGATGTCTTCTGGTGCGCTCGCACGCAACCCGGTGGCGTCGATGCTCAGCTGCTGGCATTGCGTATCGCTGCTCTGCCGCTGGTCCGCAACCGGTTCGGCGATGGCTGTATATCCGGCCGCGGGGTCCGCGTTACGGTTGATCGTTACCGTGTAGTAGCCGTGCTCGCTGGTCGCACCGGCGATACCGAGCGCGGCGGCGTCATCTGCATATTGGTTGTTGTCGAGGAACCACCGTTCCTGGGCAGCCGCAACCCGCAACAGCACTGCCGCGGCGTCGGATCGATTGGCGCGGATCACATATTGCCGAAAGCTGGTCACGCTGATCGTCGCAATGATGGCGAGCAGGGCGACGGCAAGCATCAACTCGATCAGCGTAAAGCCTGCGTGTGATCGGCGCAGGGTTCGGGGGCCGTCGTGGCCCATCTACGGCGCCTCGACAGGATACCAGTATGTCTTGCGGACGATCGGACCGTCGTCGGGACCGTCGTTCGCATCGTCGGTCTCGAATTCGTCGTCGCCGTCAAAGCAATCCAGTCCCGAGCAGACCTTGTCGTCCGGGCCAAAACCGGGGTCGGAAACCGGGGCCCCGAGTTGTCCCTCGACGAAACGATCCGTCGGCGTGAGATTCTCGGCATCGGCCGAGCGGTCGAGGTTGGTTAGCGGGCTGCCGTCGATCACGCTGATACGATAATTACGATTGATGCCGGCGCCGGGCAGGCACGATTGCACCGCGCTGCTCGGTGCGAAAGAGTTGAAGAACAGTACGTTGTCGAGTGTCAGTGATTCACCGAGTATTTTTTCACCCGGATCCTGCACCATGCCGAGTCTCCAGCCCGCATCGCTCGGCTCCAGGCTTGGTGTCGTATTCGTGGTGATATCGATCAGGTTGTCGCGGGTGATCAGCGGCAACGCCGGGCTATCGTACTCGCTCGTCGGAATGGCTCGCGCGGGATTAAAGTCGCGCACCGAGTAGAACTCGTCGCTGACCTGGGCGTCGAGCGGATGGGCGCGATAGCCCGAGCCGATGTTGATCGCCGTGAATGCATTCTCGCCCTTGATGACCCGGACGACGTCGGGTGTGTTGTAGAAACGGCGAACATCGGCCGATGTGCTGGCAGCTTCCGCAGCACCCAGCGAGGCGAGGACACCGCCTTCGACGAGGCCGGCCGCAGTGTTTCCGTTGACGATATCGAACCGCCACAATTGCCCGCCCATGTCGCCGACGTACATGCGGTCGGCCAGTCCATCGGCATTGCGGTCGAGGACGCGGATACCGGCCGGAATTGAGAATTGCATGCGTGGCAGGGGCAGGTCGTGATTGCTGCGGGCGGTCAGCGCGCTGCCGGCGCTCCAGAGCAGGTCGCCGGTTTCGAGATCGACGAAGTAAACGGCATTGCCCTTCGTGTCGGTTCGGAACGTGCGGTTATCCTGACCGGGATCATAGCCGCCCGCAAAAATCGCGGCCCGGTGCACCCGCCCGCCGATATCGACCTTCGCTACGACCGGCGGCGACCAGGTCTGACCGAGGTCCAGAAAGTCCGGTTGCGTGGCGTTGATGAGCCAGCGCAGGCGAGGTGCGGTGCGATTCGACACGTCCATCGCGAATAGCGCGTGACCACCGCGGCGCATGCCGAACAGCAGGGTCTCGGGCTTGCCGTCGGCATCGTTGATCAGCACGAGGCGGCCGTCGAGGCCGTACTGCTTGTTCTGCGCCGCCTCATCCAGAGAGAGCCCGTACAGCCGGCCAAGCAGGCGTTGCGGGATAAATGCCCAGATCTCGGTGCCCAGGCTGGCATCGATCGCGTGCAGATAGCCGTCGTTCGTTGCGATAAACACGACGCCGTTCCGGCTCAACTCGTCATTACCGTACTCGCCGACGACCGGCTGCACGTGCAGCGGATCGCCCATCGACAGTCGCGGATCGGTATTGTCGCCGTCGCCGTCCGCATCCCGGGTATCCATGCCGCGGGCCCAGTTGATCACCAGGTCGCGTTCGTCGTCCGGCGCACCGAGCGCGCCGGCCGTGATATCCGGGTTGCCGGTGCCAAGCTGTGACAACGTCGTGTCGCCGGACGCATTCGTCAGCAGGTTGCGCGTGTCGGGCCGCAGCAACCGGCTCGCCGCGCCGCCGAGTTGTATGTTCGCACCGTCGACGAGCGGTGCCGACCAGAGACTGACGGCTTCGTCATTGATGAAGTTGCCGTCCGGTGCCAGTGCCGATCGTCCGCCCGCGTCGACAAGGACGGTGCGGTTGTCCGTCCTGATCAGGCGATATTTCTTCAGATTACCGGGCCAGTGGTAGGACGAGCCCGGTTCGAACAGCGACAGATAGACCTCATTGAGGCGGTCGGCACGGTTGAAACTGTTGATCGGTATCGTCGGCGCGGTCAGCAGGCTGGAATTACGCGTGAAGTCCTTGGCGAGATTGGCCAGTGCCCGGGTCAATGCAGCCGTGTCGTCGGCCACGAAATATTTGCCGCCGCCGCTGGCCGCCGTGTTCTCCAGCAACTCGAAATCGATCGTGAAGCCGATCGTGTGTGTGATGACGTTCTGCTGTCCGGGCACGTCATCGCGCAGGTCGGCCAGGTACAGATATTGCGCCATCTTGTCGAGACATGCGCCATCGACCGCATTGCTGCAGGAACCGCCGACCAGTTCGGCGAAGCCGGGCAGGGCCTCGATCTTTTGATTGGCATCCTTGTCATCGGTCGGCACGCCGTCCGTCAGCAGCACGATGTAGTTGTTCTGCCCGCTGCTGTCGAGCGGCGACCGGTAGCGATCACCGGTCGGTGAATTGCCGATGCGGGATTCGGCAACGCTGCGGTTGTTGTCCTTGTCGCCAAAATCAACGAGCCGCCCGGCCAGGTACTGGCCCGCCTCGTAGAGCGTCTCCGACAACGGGGTCGCGCGGTCCGGTTCGAGATCCCGGATCCGTTGCTTCAGCACAGTTCGCGATTCGGTCAGGTCCGAGACCGCGGCGATCACCGGGCCGCCGTCGGCGGAATTGAATTTCATAAGGCCGACGTTGACGTTGGCCATGCTGTCGAGCGTATTCGTGACGACGTCCTTGACGACGTTCAGCCGTGATTTCCTCTCAGTCGGTGGGTTGCGCTGCCAGTTGAGCCAGTTGCCGTCGAACAGCGTCGCCGGCGTGGCATTGGTGCCCCAGGCGATCCGGTCGGAAAAATTAGACGACCAGGGTCCGTCGGCGCCGTCAACCGCGTAGGCTGCGCCGCTCATGCCGTCGCCGTGGATGCCTTCGTCGGCGGCGCATTCGACCGGGCGGTCGTCGTCAGCGGCGGACAGGCGTCCCCAGACTTCCAGGTCCGGGTCCCAGGACTGCAACAGGCCCGTGTATTCGCTGCCCGATGCATTAAGGCAGAAATTCTTCGACTTGGGGAATGATTCCTCCGCATCGCAGTCGGGCGGCGTGCCCGTCAGCGTAAAGTAGATCCGGTCGGCATCGAAACACCCGTCATACGTCTGCGCCGGATCCCAGTCCTGCTGTGTCAGCACGTCGACGCCCATGCTGCCCGAGGTATCGATGATGAACAGCACGTTCGGCGCTTCGCACGACATCGCCTGATCGTCGGTACTGGTGAAGATCTCCACATCATCGGCGAATGCCCACTGGCCCGTAAGTACGCCGAGCAGCACCGCGATGCCGACGCGGCGGAGCAGTGCCGACCCGGGTTTCCCGTAATCGATAACCAGCTGGTTCATTCAGCGCTCCGTCCGCAGGATCATGCGCGTGACTTGCCGTTCATCCGGCGTGTAGAAAAGAATGACGAGGTAGTCCGCCGAGCTGCCCTGTTGGGTCTTTTTCCGGAGCAGGTCTTGCAATGAGATGTCTGGCGCGTTGAATCCCGTCGAAAACCGGGTGCTGTCCGTGACCTGCAGTGTGGTCGTGTCGCAGGTATCGCACGGCCGAACGACGACGTGGTCGCCGGTGCGCAGCGGCCAGCGCAGCACCTGCTGCGCAGACAGTTCGTAGGCCTGTTCGATGGCCTCGAGCGCCGCTGGCGCGGGCGTGCCCCATGCGGCAGCGGCAAGCAGCGTCACCGTCAGCGTGTGTCGTCCGAGCCGGTTCCTGATCATCGTATATCGTCCATCATGTTGCAGCGGGTATCCAGAAACCCTGGCGCAGCGTCGACCGCGCATTGCGTCCCGCGCTCCTGCCGGTCGACTCGATCTCGAAATAATGCGCGATGATCTTTGTTTTGCTCTGCCCCCCGGGCGGATCACCGGTTTCCCGGAAGCTGATCGTCACGTCATACCGGCCCAGGTCGCCGGCGCTGGCCGCCGGGACGACTTCGGAAAAATTCACCAGCCAGCCGTCGGATGCATTGAGCGGCAGGATCCGATCGTCGATGCGGCTGACGGCATCCTGCAGACCGATCTCGGCCAGTTGCACCGCCTGCTCGTGGAACTGCGCATTGCCGGCCATGGCCAGTTCCAGCGTCGACGTGCGCATCGTCGAAATCGCCAGTATCGTCAGCACCGTCATGATGACGAGACCGACGATCAGCGCCGCGCCACGTTCGCGCGATCGGCAGGCCGGGAGCATCGTCGCGTCGTTCATGTCTTTGTTCATCAGTTCACCTGGTTGCGCAGCACGATGGTTCTGCTCAGCGCCATCCGGCGATGCGTCGGCGGATAGTCGACGGCGTCGATTGCCGGATCGATCTGCAGTCCGCTTGCGTCCGGTGTCTGGTACGGTCCGCGCGTGTCGACGAAGCCCTGGGCGGGCTCGCCGCGTTCGGAACGCACCAGCAGCCACAGGCGTGTGCTGATGATCGAGCCGGCCGCAATGCGGGCATCGTCGCCGTCGACGTACATGTCGATCCGGCCGTCGCCGTTTCGATCGATGCCGAACTGCACCTGCAGGTTCTCGACGCCCGGGATAAGTTCCTGGTCGACGATCCGGTTATTGACGAGGCTCAGCCGGCGCAATGACGGCAGGTTCTCGTCGTAGCGCGATTCGTTACTGATGTAATAAGCGTTAAACGCAACATCGAAGATCGCGCCATCGAGTTTTGCCGTTTCCGGTTCGATGCCGTCATCGAAGAACATGCCGATACTGCCGTTTGACTGAATCTGCACGACGCCGTTGCGTGCCGCTACATTCTGTTCCGCGGTCGCGTGTCGAACGAGTAACACGTCCGAGTTGTCGCGCGGTTTCGTGCCGGGACAGCTGACCGGCAGCGCGGCGGCCGTCTGCAATGCGGCGATCGGTTGGCCGGTGTTCATGACCCAGCCGGTCACGTCATTGCCACCGCACGTTACCGAAACGCCCGCTTGTCCGAGCAGGTCGGCCGCTGAATTGGTCTTGCCCCAGAAACCGGCCAGGCGCGTGTCGTCATCGAGGATGTCGGTCGAGAAGCGCAGGTTTTCCTGCAGTCGCGCGATACCTTCGATTGTGCGGTAATTTGACCGGGCCTGCGTGTACATCTGAATCGACCCGAGGATCAGTATGCTGCTGATCGCCATCGCGACCATCGTTTCAATCAGCGTCATGCCCCGTTGTCGGCATCGCGCGGTTGTCAGGGTCGCATCCATGGTCATGGCAATCACAATTGAATCGACAGCGTGTATGAAACCGGTTCCGGCGCGCCGACCTCGGGCCATGTCAGGCGGATATTAAAGCGGGTCATCCGGCCGGCTGATTCGCTTGTGATATCAGGCCGGACGCCGGTCGGCAGATACGTCCGCAGCTGGTTGTTCCAGCGAAACCAGTCGTCGCCGGCCAGTTGCGCCGGCGTGCAGCCCGGGTCCGTCGCGCAGTCGCCATCCTGGCCGGGTCCGACGCCGACGTAGCTGGCGCCGCCAGCCTGGTTGGCGCGGATCCGCTCGGCCATGTCCGTGGCGAGCACGACGGCGGTTGTGCGGTAAATCGATGTACGGTTGAGTCGCAGCCCCTCGACAAACAGCACTGCGACGCCGAGCATGCCCACGGTCATGACGACGAGTGCGACGAGGACCTCGATCAGCGTAAATCCAGCGGCGCGATGGTGTCTTTGTGGCTGTTTTTGTTTTTGTGTCACTGGTTTGGTCCGCTGTCTGTCAACACCCGCCGAGGCTGCTTTGCACGTCGGCGCGCTGCCGGTAGATCCGGGGCCGGCCGGCGCGACCGCGCAGGTTGATCCAGCGCCCCGCCGCGACGCCGCCGCCGGCATCGTGGTCGCCGCGATCGTCGCAGAGCAGCAGGTTGAATTCACCGGCGGCGTTGGCATTTGCCGGCAGTCCGTTGGTCGAGAAATCGATGGAGTCGACAAAGTCCCGCGCCAGCGCAATCCCGTTCGACAGCGGTTCATGGCGTTGTACGACGATGGGGCTGCCGACGCGACCCACGAGGACGATCCAGCCGTCGGCAAGGTTGCCGCCCGGGTTGCAGGTCGGGGCGGGTGAGTCCCAGTTGGCGCTCGGGCACAGTGTCGTCGGCGCTTCGCGCGTGATGGCTTCGGATCGGGCGAGATGGATGCTCGTGACGAGATCGTTGACAGCCGCACTCATGCGGTTGGTCGCCAGAAAATCGCGCAGCGCGGGAACCCCCGCAGCGACGATTACTGCAACCACGGCCAATGTCACCAACAATTCGATGAGGGTGACGCCTTCTGCGTGCATCTTGCCCATTGCCAGACATCTTCGCGGGTTTCGTGTCGCGCAGCAGCCCGGGCCGATAAACGGTCGGTTTTCCGAGCCCAGCGGTGGGGCACCGGCAGCCGCTCATGCCGGGCATTGCAGTGCGTCGCCGTCGGAGCGGGTCGTGGCGATGCGTGGCCGGCCCGTATAGCTGACGATGACGGCACGCGCGTGTGCCGGGCCGCGCCGGTCGCAGAACACCAGCGTGCCGTTCGTCGAGCGAATTTCGAATGGCCGGAACACGAACGCACGCCGATTGGCCCGAATCGTGCCCGCGCTAAAGGCCGGCCCTGATGTCAGCACGGGTTCGGCCGGGTCGGTGGTGGCCGGGTAGTCCCGATCGAGATTGGCGAATAACAGCCAGCCGTCTTCCCAGTCGGCACCGGCATCGCAATCCCGTCCGTCACGGCTCTTGCAGATCACCGTTTCGGTGAGCCGCACATGAGCGGCCTGCTTGGCGAGGTATATGCCATGCACCAAGCCGTTGATGCGTGCGGTCATGCGCTGGTCCAGCAGCAGATCCTGCAGCGCTGGTGCGCCGATGGCCGCGAGCACGGCGCCGATTGACAGCGTAACCAGCAATTCGATCAGCGTCAGTCCGGCCGTATGCCGTTGCGTTGCATTGCATGTCATCGGGCCAGTCTAGATCCGTGGTCGCGGCTGGCGCGACGCGCGAATGACCCACTTTTTCACCGAAATCGGGGCTCCGGGCCGTCCCGGTAATGCGCCGTCGTTCGTTTACACGTCCGCGCAAAGGCCGGTACAATGCTAAATCGATGATTTTATTGGTGTGTTATTAAACCGTGATAAGTATGGACCGGAATCGCGTTGAACAAGTGTTGCAAGAGCACGGCATCAAGCCGACCTCGCAGCGTACGGAAATTGGCCTGATCCTGTTGGCCCGCCCGTGTCATATGTCGGCCGAGCAAATCATCACGTCGCTGCGCGACACGGGGAGCCGGATATCGAAGGCGACGGTTTATAACACGCTGAACCTGTTTTCCCGCCGCGGCATCGTCCGTGAAATCGTCATCGATCCCGCCCACCTGGTCTATGACTCGACGGTGCAGCAGCATCACCACTTCTTTAACGCCGACACGGGCGAACTCATCGATATCGATTCGAGTGCCCTGCAGGTCAGCGGATTGCCCGAAGCGCCGGACGGCACCACGCGGGAAAGCATCGATCTGATCATCCGGATCCGCGGCGCCCGCTGAGCCCTGGCTCTGCCTGCCGGGAGGCGGGTTCCCGTTGCCTGACCGCTGGGCATTGCCTATACTGCGCCGCCTGACATTCGGGGTCGGCTGCGGCCCGTCAGCGTTCCCCGCGATCAATCCGGGAGCGGCGTGCCGGAATAGCTCAGTTGGTAGAGCAGCGCATTCGTAATGCGAAGGTCGTAGGTTCGACTCCTATTTCCGGCACCATTTTTTAGCGTCGTCCTCAGCGCCACCATCCGCCTGTCTATAGGCTGCCCGGCGCGCCCTGCGCGTCAATTCGCTCTTGCCGCATTTTTACCAGTGATTTCCGAGAACCGTTTCGGCGCAATTCCGTATTGGGACGATGGGGCGAGGACCGCACAATCTCAAGTGGGGAAGTGTTGCTTTCCCGAATGAGATTCTTCCGGCAAATCAGGGGTGCGTGCCATGACTCAGAGTTCTTCCATCAGAATCACTTTCGGCTGCCTGGCTCTGTTCTGGCTGTCGTTGGCCGCGGCCTGGGAGCCCCTGCCGGTTACAGATGATCCCCTCGTTCGTATGCCCGGCACGCAGCCGGCCGATTCCGTTTCGCTGGAAGCGCCGAATCGCTGTTTGAATTGCCACTCCAATTATGATCCGGAGACCGAACCCGGTTTCCAGTGGCAGGGGTCCATGATGGCGCAGGCCGCGCGGGACCCGATCTTCTGGGCCGCGATGACCGTTGCCGCGCAGGATTCGATCTGGGCGCTCGGAACCCCGAATGCGACGGATATTTGTGAACGTTGTCATTTTCCGGAAGGCTGGCTCGGCGGCAGATCCGACCCGACCAATGCATCGCTGATGTCAGGCAGTGATTTTGATGGAGTTCATTGCGACGTCTGTCATCGCGCCTACGACCCGTTCTTTGCGACTACCCATGACGGTACTCGGGAAGGCAGCGACTGGAGTGTCTATTGGGATGAATCCAATCTGAGTGGTACGCCGTCTCAGGTCGGTGCTGATGTGACATTGGGGCTGGACCGGATAGAAGCACTCACGGCATCGTTGTTCGGCGGGGGTGATTTCTATGTCAATGACCGTCCGTACAGTCCGAACTTTACGGAGAATGCCAGCGGCCAGTACTTCATCAGCCGGGCGCCCGCCAAGCGGGCCAGTTTTGCAGATGCCGATCCAGCTCATCATATGGAGTACAGCCGCTATCACAAATCGAAGTACTTTTGCTCAAGCTGCCACGATGTGTCGAATCCGGCGCTCGCGAACCTCGGGCTGTCGGGTCTCGTGGATGATGGTTCGGGAAATCTGATATCTGAACAATACCCGGCCAATCGGTACTTCCATGTCGAGCGTACGTTTTCAGAGTTCATGCTGTCTGCGTACGGGCGATCGGGCGGGGCGGCGACGAATCAGGAGTTCCAGGCTCAGGGCGGCGCGGACATCACGCATGCCGCAAAGTGTCAGGATTGCCATATGAAAGACGTCGTCGGGCGTGGCGCCAACAAGAACAAGGCCGTCTATCGGCCGGGCGAAAGCGTCGAGCATCCGAACTCCGGCGTGCCTTCTCATGATCTGACCGGCGGCAACAGTTGGATGACGCAGATTCTGGGCAGCCTGGATGATTCTCTTCCCGATTTTGACCCGATCAACGCGCAGTTGCTGAACCAGGGGCCGGCCGTGTTGACGCTGGATCTCAATGGCGGTCAGTCGCCGCTGAACACGGGTGCAGAGCTTCTGGCGGCATCCGGCCGCGCGCGGCAGCAGTTGCGGATGGCCGCAACGATCAAGAATGTGGATTACGACAGTGCGACCGGTGACTTGACGTTCAGGATTCTCAATAACACGGGTCACAAGTTGATTTCAGGCTTCCCGGAAGGCCGGCGGATGTTTGTGAATATTCGTGTCTTCGATTCCGGCGATCACTTGATCCATGAGGTCAATCCCTATGACTATACTGCGGGAACGCTAAAGGGGTTCCCGGCGAGTCCGGTGCTTTCGGAAACGGAGGCCTATGTCGACACCTTGGTGTACGAGGTGCATCAGAGCAGCAGTCTGACCGGCGGCAACAGTTGGATGACGCAGATTCTGGGCAGCCTGGATGATTCTCTTCCCGA
>JAJFJS010000042.1 GCA_021773815.1 Gammaproteobacteria bacterium | reverse complement strand
AGTTCCTCGAATTCGGAGTCCTGGGTCTGCGGATCAATAGTCATCGAAATAGAGCCTCCGTGAGTTCCAGCGGTCCCCGCGCGACCATCAGCCCCAGAATGCGAAGCCGGGCGATGTCAGAGCCGTACCGGCCTCCGTTCGGGTGAATGCCCAGTCTCTCGGCGGCCTCGATGCGGGTCAGGGTCGCCGGCGCCACCTCGATACAGAGATCGAGAAGGCGCGCCTGCGTATCGCTCAGCACCAGGCGTGCGCCGTCGACGCCGGTTTCGGGAATTCTAGCGAGCCAGGTTGCGGATTCCGTGACGCGTAATCCGTCGAGGTATCCCGTGCGTCTTAGGTGGGCGAGGTTGCTTCCGTACCGTCCCCCGTTGGGGTGGATCCCCATCCAGCGTGCGATGACCTCGCGTGTTGGTTCGATTCCGCGTGCATTCAGCATCGCGATCGTGTCGATGATCCGTCGCTGCGGCTCGTCGAGATCTCCATCGGGTGGTACCTCACCGGCCCCGGTTGAGGAGTCGGGGGACCCTTCCCGGGACCGGCGAGGCGGTGAAGCGGTGCGAGGGGAGGACGAGCGTGGGTGTGCAGGAGTGGAGGGCCTGCTAGCTCGTGCGCTTACCGCTTTCGCGACTTGCGCAACCTCGCACCGCGACTTCTCCAGAGCCGCCGCGGCTGTTTGGAGATGTTCAGTGGCCTCAGCGATGTTCGCGTTGGCCGATTCGATCAGTACGCGTTCGTCGTCCTGAAGGATCGGTACTTCGACCCTCACGGGCTCGGGAGTTTCCTTCGATGCCCTACGGAGTTCGCGCTCGAGTTCGGTGATCCGCTTGCGGAGCTCGGCCGGGTCGTCTGCTTTCGCGCGCTCGACCGAGTCCGTGAATCTCTGCTGAAGGCTCTCGAGATCGATGTCGGTCAAACGTGCAGCGGGTCGCCCCTTCTTGATGTCGGTTGGGGTAGCGCCGCTATCGTACGTTCGCCTCAGTCGGACTCGAATCCGTTCGGTCACGCGCAACCAGTGCGGAGACCATATCCACGCCTCGCCGTCCTCGAGCTCCGGAAGAGTTTCGAGTACTTCCCGGCTTCCGCCCTGGTAGTCGATCCATTCGCGGATCGCAGCGCGGTCCTGTGGCGATGTCGTGCGGAGGACCAGCAGCGTTTCGCATTGAGTGAGGACGTTCTTGTTGATGACGGCCGATCGTTGGGTGATCAAGGTCGCCCCGAGCCCTTTGGTTCGCCCGCGCTGGAAGAGATCTTCGAAGGCGCCAAGACAACGCGCTCCGCTTCCACCTTTCTCTCGAAGCCTCTGCGGGATGTAGTCATCGGCTTCCTCGAGGAACACGTGCAACGGGTCGCGGTTCTTCCGATACAGTCGCTCGGCGAAGTCTGCGAGAAACGCGAGACGCTTCCCTTTGCTGAACAGGGACACGTCGATGACGGCTGAGAGGCGTTGCTCGGCGATCACATCAGCGAGCTCGGCGCCGCCAGCCGGTTCGAGCGGAATGTCTCGGTGCTCTCCGCCGAAGATCGGGATTTCGAGCCCTTTGCCGCGACCATTCCGCGATGCTCGCAGCCCCCACCAGTCCCCTTTCGGATCGATCACGATGAAGGGGATGCTTTGGTCGTACATCTCCTCAGCCAGTACGGCCGCGGCGTTCGACTTGCCGGCGCCCCGCTTGGCGAGAATCCCGATGGTCTGGGTTGCGACCCCTGAGGGGATGACCAAGCCCTTGTCGGCCCCGAGGTGGATAGCCTTGCTCATGCAGCCTCCCGCCGCCGCGCACCTGGTGCGCCCTGGTGGCTCGGCTCGACACACCGGCGGTTGATGCGGCAGTGCGGTAGCCGCCGTCGATCTAGACTTTCACCCGTCGCGTGCTCCCAAAGCAGGAGTCGCGCGTCAGCAAGCGGAAGACCCGAGGCGATCACGAGACGACACTCAGCCGTGCGCTCGCGGAAGTACCCCAGCCACTCACGACAGCCGTGCTCGTCAGGCGGGCCGACTTTCTCCTGTGCTCGAGCGATCGGCGGGCGAGGCTCGAAGCCCTTGCGGCTGGTGATCATCGCGCGGACTTTTCCTTCGCGGCACTCTTCTTTGTCCGTGGCGTGGCTGGCTTCTTCGCTGGGGTCTTCTTGGTGGCGGTCGCCTTCTTTGCGGCACGTTTCTTTGCCGACTTCTTCTTGAGTTGGGCCTTGGCGGCAGCATCAGTCTTGAGGCCCGCGTGGATCGCCTCGTGATCGATCCCCAGCGCGCCTGCGACCTGGCGGAGTTGTTTGTCGCTCTCCGGTTGTGGCGAGTAGAGCGGCACCACGGCGAGTACGGCCAGGGCTCGTAGCGGGTCAGCGTCCTTGATCCACTTCTCGATGGGCGAATCGTGATCGCGTCCCACCGCCCCCCATGATGTCTTCTTCTTCGGAGCCTCTTGGTCGAGCCATGCACACAGAAGCTTTCGATCGTCGTGACGCAGTCGCTGGAATAGGGTGTCGGCTGCCGCGGTCAGGATCTCCCCCAGGTTGGATTGAAGGTTCTTCTGATCGACCTCGCGGATCGCGCGTACGACCCGGTGTCGCCACTCCGCCTCGAGCTTCCGCTTCGCCTGCTCGGTCTTCTCTCTCGTCTTGGCCCGGCGTGTGTACGCATCGTCGGAGGCCGCGTTTGCCGACGCCCCTCCCCAGTGCTTCTTGCAGCTCTTGTTGGTGCAGGCGTAGAGCAGCTTTCCGAATCCAGGCGCGCGCCGATCCATCTCGACTGCCGGCTGAACGTCCGCGCATTCCCCACGTTTACTCTTGGCCACCTTTTGCCAGGCGTCTCGATGAAGGGTTTTGTCTTTCTTTCCAGGTCTCTCCCATCCGGACGTCACTCTGATTGCGCCGTGCTCGTCGGTGAGCCGTCGTATGTGCGTCCCGATCTTTGCGTCGAAGCAACTGGGATCGGTGCAGGTGTCGGTGCTCTGTACGTGAGGAAACAGCTCGGGGGTGAAGCCCGATCGCTTCGGGCAGTCTGAGCAGGGGCCGGCGCCGTCGATGAGAGTTGGGTCGGCGATGTCGAAGCATGTTTTGGTCAACTCGCGGAGAACGTGGTCCTCGACCCAGCCCTCGAGG
>JAJFJS010000041.1 GCA_021773815.1 Gammaproteobacteria bacterium | reverse complement strand
CGGCTGAAGGTTTCCGAGGGGTACCCGACGCCAAAGACCTTCGACACCAGGGTGGCACGCTGAAACCACCAAAATACACGCGCCAATCTCCAAGGGGGCAATTCTCAGACAACGACCGGGTCCAATTCGGGGGAAATCGCGGGGGAACAACCGGGACCGGCAACGCAAAACAGCCTCCGCACCACGATAGGTCCAAGGTCGAGGCGCCGTTATATCTCTCGGAAACCTTCAGCCGCCCGAGCCACGCAAACTCGATGCCCACATAAAATTCAAGCGGCGTTTCCGAGGGGTACCCGACGCCAAAGACCGATCAGCGCAAAGGCTGAGTTCATGGCTGCCCGAGCACGCAAAAAGCTCGCCGTTTGGTTTCTGCGGTGGAATTTAAGGCCAGTCGACTCGGCAAGGCCCCGAATGCTGAGACGATGCTTCCGGAAGAGAAGCTAACTGCCTGCTGGATTCAGCCGGCAAGCGTTTGACGGGTGGCGCCATCTCCGGATTTCTCATCGGCTGCCGATTCATTGCCATGGACGGCGGTCAGGTCGGCCAGCGGGGTTTTTGGCCAGGTGAACTTGAAAACGGCGCCCGTATCGGCAGGACCGGAATGCAGCCAGATTCGACCGCCCTGCCCGTCGATGATGCGCTGACAGATGGCGAGCCCCATGCCGCTTCCCTCACGTTCATCCCGGGGTTGCAGGGTCTGAAACATTTCGAAAACCTTCTCGGCGTATTCCGCGGGAATGCCGGCGCCGTCGTCCTCGACCGCAAACATGATTCTGTCGCCCTGATCCCGGGCATACACACGCACGCGCCCGCAACCGGTCGGATGATGCTGGATCGCATTGTGGATCAGGTTGCGCAGCACCTGTTCGAGCGGGGCGTGGCAGGTCGTTATCGTCGGCAGGCTCGGATCCGCGTCGATGTTCAGATCGGGTGAGGGAGCGAGCAGCACGGCGATATCCAGGACCATGAGTTGCGTGTCGGTCGGGGTTACATCGCCGCTGCGCTGGCCCGCTCGGGAATAGGCGAGAAGATTATCGAGTAACCGGTTCAGGCGCCCGGCACGTTGTGCCACCAGGCCGAGGTTTTCCTGCACATCGCCTTCGTCATAGTCGCCGAGGTCTTCGCGCAGCCACTGGATCAGGATATCGATCGAACGCAGCGGCGCCTTCAGGTCATGTGAGGCGACATAGGCGAACTGTTCGAGATCGTGGTTGGATCGTGCCAGTTCGGTGCTCTGCCGTTCGAGGGCCGTTTCCGCCGCATGGCGTTCGGTAATGTCCATCGCCAGTGTCATGATGCCCTGCACCTCGCCGGTTTCGTCCCGGTGAGGATGATGGCGAATCGTGAAAAAGCGGTCTTCGCCGCCGGGTAGCGGGACGCTGGTTTCGAACAGAACGGTCTCGCCGGCGAATGCCCGTTCGTAGCGCTTGCGACGTCGGCTGAAACTGTCCGGGCCAACCAGTTCGGCGATATGCCTGCCGATCACGGGTTCGTCCAGCGCGCCGATGATCTCGCGGTAGCGGGAGTTCATGAACTGTACCCGGCAGTCCCTGTCGATGTAACAGAACAGCCCCGGGATGCCGTCGGCGAGTTGCGCCATTCGTGATTCGGAATTCCTGAGTCGGTCTTCGAGTTCCCTGTTCTGGGTAATATCGATGAAGACGCCCTGGATCACCCGGGCCCGGTCGGAGGCTCCGGGCATCGTATGGCCGCGTCCGCTGATAAAGCGTGTCTGCCCGTCGCGACACCGTATGCGGTATTCGATGTAGAAGTGGCCGTGTTCGATGCAGTCTGCCAGCGCCTGCTGGTAGCGAAACCGGTCTTCCTCGGTCAGCAACGAGGCAAGGTATTTATTGGTCGGTGTTTCGCCGGGCTGCAGATCGAATATGCGGCGGCAGGTTGAATCGAGGGTCAGTGTGTTGGTGCGCCCGTCCCATTGCCACAGGCCGACGCCTACAGATTCGAGCAGGCGTTCGACATCGGACGAGAGCTTGCTGACAGGTTCCATGATCGGCGAACCATCAGGCGCCGGCGGCCGGCGCCGTCGCAAGAATCCGTTGGATGACGCTGTCCTCCGATCCGTCACCCAGTTCCTCCAGCAACGGCCGCATGTCGTCGCGGGGCAGCGGATGACCGAACAGGTAGCCCTGTGCGACGGGGCAGCCATTCTCGATCAGGAACTCCAGCTGCTGCTGCGTCTCGACACCTTCGGCAACGGTATCGATCTTCAGGCTCCGGGCCAGAGAAATGATCGCCTCGATAATTATTGAACTGTCTTCACTGATCCCGATGTCGCTGACGAACGATTTGTCGATCTTCAGGACGTCGATGGGGAAGCGTCGCAGATAATTCAGACAGGAATGACCGGTGCCGAAGTCGTCTATCGAGATACGCACGCCGATGTTCTTCAGGCGGTGCAGACACTGTCGGGCCGCATCGGTATCCTCCATCAGCAGTCCCTCGGTCAGTTCCAGTTCGATCCAGCCCGGATCGATGCCGTAGCGGTGAAGAATTTCACCGACTCGCTTCGGGAAGTCCGCTTGCTGAAACTGCCGCGGTGAAATGTTGACCGAGACCGGCACGATCGGCAGTCCGCTGTTATGCCAGTCCCTTATTGCACGGCAAACCGATTGCAGCGTCCAGTAGCCGAGCGGAATGATATGCCCGCTCTCTTCGGCCACCGGAATGAATTGTTCAGGGGATATCTCGCCCCGTTCGGCACAGGTCCAGCGCAGCAACGCCTCAATTCCCTGCAATTGCCGTGATTCCAGGTTGACCTTGGGCTGGTAAACGATCCGGAATGCTTCGTTATCGAGCGCCGCCTTGATGTCGATTTCGAGCTGGTGGTATTCGATGAGATCGGTATGCATGCTTTCGGTGAAGAACTTGAAGTTGTTGCGACCGGTTTCCTTCGCCTTGTACATCGCGATATCGGCATTCTTGAGCAGCGTCGTCGGGTCACTGTTGTCGTTCGGATAGAGCGTAATGCCGATGCTGGTCGTGACGACGATCTGTCGAGCTTCGATCTGGAAGGGTCGGGCGATGATGTCGAGGATCGAACGCGCGATCGCCTCCGCATCCCGGGCGCCGCCGATACCTTCGAGCAGGACGGCAAATTCGTCACCGCCGAGGCGGGCCAGCACGTCTCCGGCGCGAATCGCCTTGTTGAGGCGCGTCGCCATTTCCGTCAGTAGCCGATCGCCGGCCGCATGACCGAGTGTGTCGTTAATGACCTTGAACTGGTCCAGGTCGAGAAAAAGCAGCGCGATACGGCTCGCATCGCGTCGCGCGCGGGCCGCCGCGCGCTCGAGCTGGTCATGGAAATACTGGCGGTTGGGAATCGCGGTCAGCGGATCGTATTGTGCGAGGTAATTGAGTCGGAGTTCGCTGCGTTTTCTCTCGATCGCATAGCGAATAGAGCGCACGATTGTGCGGCCGCGTCCTTCCCATTTGACGAGATAGTCCTGTGCGCCCTTGTTCAGGATGCTGACGGCGAAGTCTTCGTCATCCTGACCGCTGAGCACCACGATCGGTAGATTCGGGGCGATGGTTTGAATCTTATCGACGCAGTCGAGCCCGGTGGCGTCCGGCAGGTGCAGATCGAGCAGGACGATATCGAAATTATCCGCTTGCAGCATCGTGACGGCATCGGCCATGGTCGCGGCATGCGACACATCGATATCCGTTGCGCGTTGCCGGCGCAATGACGCAGCGAAAAAATCCGCGTCGCTGAGATCGTCTTCAACGAGAAGAAGTTTCATGAATATGTCACGTGATGCCCGGACAGCCGATCGACGAGGGTAAGCGCGCAATTGCCGCAATGCTGCGAACGCAATCACAGTTGCCGGGGTGATCCTGGTCGCAGCGGCCGGTTCCGGGTGGTGCGGCAGGGCTGAATCCCGCGGTTTTCAACGGATTGGGCGCTTTCGCAGCGGTGCGGACGAAGTTGTCATGGAGTCCCGGCAACGAAAGGAGCGGTGGTGATTCCGGGATCCAACGGGTCGAAGTGGCGGCATGGGGATGTCATGGCTCGCTATCGCGCGCTCGGCTGGATCAGCCGTCGACGCGTCGACGGGCTTGTCGTCAGCCGGATGCTGCGCTCGGCGCGATTTCGTGGCGCCGCACTACTGCTGCTGGCCATACAACTACTGGTGCTGGGTTGCGCATGGCGCTGGGATCTTACCGGCTGGCGGCGCGACCTGTTGCGGTCCGCGCCGGCGCTGCTGGCCGTGCCATGGGGCGTGGCGGAACGCCGGCGGGTGATCGAGGTGATTTTGCGGGCCGATGGGCAGAACCGCGAAGAGGCTCACAGACATTCGGACGGGCCTTGCGGATAATGCCCTCGTCCTTCCGGTACACTGCTGCGCATTATGAATGCATCAACCGACGCCCGTCGTTCAAGCCTCACCCGACAGACGGGCGTGATGCGTATCGAGATTGCCGCTGTAGTGATGCTGTTCACGGCACTGGTCATTGTGCTGATCACCCATGTGCCACAGAACGACGCGAATCCCCCGACCGCAGTCGCCGCGCCGCCGATGACCGGTCCGGCAATGATCGTTGCCGGCCATGGCGCGGTGACAATGGTCCCGGCGCAACGTGTTGCCGTGCCGCCGTCCGATACCACCGGTGTGTCCAAGCCCTGAGTGAATTCGGGCCGCCCCGCGCCCTGTTGAGCCGCCCCCACGCGCTGCTTCCGAACCCCATGGTGTAACACCCGGTTTCGTCCGCGCCGGCCCGCGCGGTGATCTGCCTGGTGTGTCGCAGCCCATTGGTCGCCGTTGCGGCCGGATGCTGTAATAGGCGCCATGACGAATTCGCAGACACCCGGTGCCGCGTCCGTCGCTCCGCTACTGGTCGATTGGTGGTCGCGCTGCGGGCGCACGGACCTGCCGTGGCAGCGTGAACCGACGCGCTACCGTGTCTGGGTGTCCGAGATCATGTTGCAGCAGACGCAGGTCGCGACCGTCGAACGATATTATGACCGGTTCATCGCGGCGTTCCCCGACGTAGCGGCGCTCGCCACCGCCGAACCCGATGACGTGCTGCACCTGTGGTCCGGACTCGGCTATTACGCACGTGCCCGGAATCTCTGGAAGGCCGCGAAACTCGTCGTCGATCAGCATGGCGGCGAGGTTCCCGGCGATCGCGATGTTCTCGAATCGCTGCCGGGCATCGGGCGGTCGACGGCGGCGGCGATTCTGGCACTGGCCGATGACCAGTCCGGCGCGATTCTCGATGGCAATGCCAAGCGCGTCTATGCGCGCGTGTTTCGCATTGCCGGCTGGCCCGGGCACGGCGCCGTGCAGCGAACGCTGTGGGAAATTGCTGCAGCCTGCACGCCGACGACCGGCGCCGGGGTCTTTACGCAGGCGATCATGGATCTCGGTGCGACTGTTTGCCGGCGCAGCAACCCGGCATGCGATCGGTGCCCGCTGGCCGCGCAATGTGGCGCGCGGGCCGACGGCGCCGTCGATGCGTATCCGGGCAGGCGTTCTCCGCGCGTCAAACCGCGGCGGTCCGCGATACTGGTCATCGCGGTGCGCGACGACGGGGCCGTGCTTTTGCTGCGACGCCCGGACATGGGCATCTGGGGCGGTTTATGGTGTTTCCCGGAGGTCGAGAGCGTCGAGAGCGTCGCCGACTGGTGCCTGGCGGAACTCGGGCGACTGCCGGAGCAGACCCGGGTGCGGCCCGTCTTTCATCATAGCTTCACGCATTTCGATCTCGACATGACCCCCGTCGAGGTGCGGCTGGCCCGGCCCGACGCGCGCGCCATGGATGGCGATGGCCGGCTCTGGTATAACCGGGCGGACCCGGCTGCCGTTGGCCTGGCCGCACCGGTCGCCCGGCTGCTGGAACGAATCGGAGAAGACACATGACAAGGAACGTACAGTGCGTACTGCTCGGCGAAGAGGCCGAGGGACTGGATTATGCGCCATATCCCGGCGAGCTCGGTCAGCGGATATATGCACAGGTATCGAAGCAGGCCTGGCAGCGCTGGTTGGCGCACCAGACCATGCTGATTAACGAGAATCGCCTGACGCCGATCGAACCGGCGGCGCGTAAATTTATCGAAGAGGAGATGGAGAAGTTTTTCTTCGGCGAAGGTTCGGCGCCACCGCCCGAATTTGTTCCTGAATAGCGGCAGCGTCGGACTTCAATCAAGAAGGCAGAATTAAGGGGACTGTCCCCTTAATTCCCGATCGTCGGGACTCCGAAATTGGTGTCTGACACCAATTTAGAAGAAAAAGAAACTGTCCCTCTAATTCCCGGGTGATCGCCGAGACTCAGGACGCTCGCAGATACTGCACACTGAAAAGATTGTTGGCGTCACTCCACGCCTGGCAGCTGATGAAGCCGGCATCCCGGGCCATCTCCGCGAATCGATCCGGCGAGTATTTGTGCGAGTGTTCGGTCACGATGTATTCACCGGCATCGAGATCGATATCCGTGCCGGCGATATGCACTGACTGACGCTCGAGGCTGACGAGGCGCATCTCGATACGCTGCTCGGCCTCATCGTAGACG
>JAJFJS010000005.1 GCA_021773815.1 Gammaproteobacteria bacterium | reverse complement strand
GCTCCATGCCGAGGCTCGCGAGCCCGATCTCGTAGACGCAGTCCTCGGTGAAGAACTCCTCGAGATCGGACCACTGATCGTTCTTGTAGGTCTTCTCGAAAGCGACTGCGTATTCGAGGAATCTAGGGATGTAGGACATGGGACGTCTCCTGGGGCGCTCGAGGTTCGGGTGCAGGCTTGAACGGAAGCGGGTCAGGCATGGAGACCGACGAGCACGAGCCCAGCCGCCGAGAGCAGGATCACTCCGCCGGGGTGTACACGGCCGACGGCCCAGAAGTTTCCGAGACCCGAGAGCGCGAAGATTGCCGCCACCATGTGCAGGGTCGTCGATGCGCCGCGCGCCTCGGGATCCAGGACCAGCACCCCGATCGCCATACCAGCCCAGCAGATCGAGGCCAGGTGGAACATCGCCGTGACCAGCCGCTTGCCGGAGTCCGCGGAGAAGGTGGCCCCCGTGATGGTCTCGCTGCGCAGGGGCGACAGGTAGATCCGCTCGCACAGGATCGAATGCCCGGCAGCGGCGAGCAGCGCCAGGCCCGCCGCGAGATGGAACGCCGTCATGCCTCTCCTCCGATCTCTAGAAACATACGCTTCCGTACGTTCGGAACGATACCGCAAGGAGGCCCCTCGTCAATACGCTAACGTATGGTTCGACATGCCCCGCAAGAGCCGCAACGACTGGCTGCGCGCCGCCCTTCGACGGTTGGCCCGCGACGGCGTCGACCGTGTGCTCGTCGAGCCCCTGGCCAAGGACATGGGCGTCACCAAGGGCAGCTTCTACTGGCACTTCCGCGACCGGGCCGATCTGCTGGACGCGATGCTCGAGCGATGGGCCGAGATCGCGACCGAGGCCGTCATCTCCCAGGCCGAGGCCGCGGGCTCGGAGCCCCTGGCCCGCCTGGAGCGGCTCGTGGGCCTCGCGACAGAGGGATTCGACGCCGAGCTCGAGCTCGCCCTGCGCGACTGGGCCCGGCGCGACGCGGCGGTCGCCGCTGCGCTCGAGGAGGTCGACGGACGGCGCATGGCCTACCTGCGGCAGCTGCTCCGGGTGGCTGGCTTCGAAGCGGTCGACGCCGAAGCGCGCGCCTTCCTGCTCTACTCCGCCCTGCTGGGCGACCAACTCCTCCCCAACGCCCACGGCCGCTTCAGGCGGAAGCGGGTGCTGCGCGAGGTCTTCGAGATCCTGGCCAGGCCCCGCTGAGCGGCCCTGCCCGCGCGAGAGGGTCGCCCTCTCATCAGCCTCGCTACCCTGCTCCTACGGTGCCCCGGTAGCTCAGCCGGATAGAGCGGCTGCCTTCTAAGCAGCGGGTCGCAGGTTCGAGTCCTGCCCGGGGCGCCACGTAGGTTCTTGGAGAAGCGTTGCTTCTTATTCGGACGTCCGCCCCTCGCCTGAGACTGGCAGGGTCGTCTGATTCTGCGGTCTCGTCAGTGGCTCTCGGACAAGACGCGTCGCTGATCGATCACGCTGGCCCTTCTCGCCTGCTCCGTGGTCGTGCAAAGATCCGATCCAGCGCGGCCTGCAGACAGCCATCGGGATCGTCTGCCATCTCTCGCGCGCGCCAGGCGACGTGGCCGTCCGGGCGCACGAGCAGGGCCCCGTCGTCGAGGATCTCGCGCACGCTCGCCCACGCCGCGTTCGGATCTCCAATCTCGCCACCGTCCCCGATCATGAACGCCGGCAGCTTTGCCTCGCGTGCCGCTTCGAGCCAGCGCTTGCCGCCCGGTCCCGTCAGCAATACGGGATCGCGAGGATCGACCAGGTCGAGACTCGAGACGAGCGCGTCGCCGCGCGTCAGCCATGCGTGGGGCAGGCGGGCGCCGGGATGGGTGGTGGGCAGGTAGTCCGACACGAGGTTCTCCGGAGCGGGCGCGGTTGACCCATCCGGGACGAGCGCCCCGGTCTCGTAGATGTGCCCGAGGTCGAGACCGAGCGTGTCGAAGTGCTCGACCTGCTCGTCGATCGCCCGCTGCACGCGCGCGGTGCGGGCCGGATCTCGCGGCAGGCCTCGAATCTGCGAACGAGCCTGCTCGGCGTGGAGGTCGGCGGGGACCCCGAGCGCCTCGACGACGGCGCCCATCTTCAGGTGGTTCGCGAGACTCTGCTCGGAGTTCATCAACGCGACGCCGCGGCGCTCGGCCTCGTAGCTGCCGAGCAGCGTAGAGGGGGCGCGTCCGTCGAGGACTGCGACGAGCTTCCACACCAGGTTGAACGCGTCAGCCACGCCGGTGTTGAGGCCGAGGCCGCCTGTCGGCGGGAAGCGATGCGCTGCATCGCCGACCAGGAACGCCGGGTCCTCGCCGTAGTGCTCCGCGACCTGCGCGGTCATGACCCAGGAGTCCATCGAACGGATCTCGAACGGCAGGTCGGCGCCCAGGGCGCGTTCGACGAGCCTTCGGCAGACCGGCTCGGTGAACGACGCGGCCTCCGTCTTCGTCTCGTCGTAGGGGTGCATGTAGACCCACATCGAATCGATGTCGTGGGCGATGAAGATCCCGGGCTCCGCGGGGTCGAGGTGCCAGTAGAGAATGCCGGCTCGGTCCGGCAGCAGCGAACGCAGGTTCGCCGCCACGCAGATGTTCATGACGGTCTCGACCCGGTCCGGACCGATCATCTCGATGCCGAGCGCGCGGCGCACCCGACTCCCCGCACCGTCGCAACCGAGCAGGAAGCGACTGCGCACGGTCTCCTCGGCTCCCGTCGCGACGTCGCAGAGCGTGGAGCGTACGCCGCCTTCGTCGGATTCGAAGGAACGCCACTCGCAGCCGAAGTCGACCTCGGCACGGGCGCCGCGTGCGTACTCGAGAAGCAGCGGCTCGAGCCTGGACTGGGAGACGTTGGCGAAGGGCGTCGGTGTCGCGGCGAGCATCTTGCCGACCCGCTCGGGAGTCGCGAGCAGGATCCGGCCGAGCTCGGGCCCGGCCAGGGTGTGGACCCACTGCACGCTCGAGAGATCCGCGATCGGTGCCGCGATGGCGCGAACCACCTCTTGATCGATCCCGGCCGCGCGCAGGATCTCCATGGTGCGCGAGCTGATCACGTGCGCCTGCGGCGCGCGGTGCAGCCCTTCGCGCTTCTCCACGACCCGGTTCGAGATTCCGGCGCGGCTGAGGAGGATCGAGCAGGTGAGCCCGACGGGACCCGCTCCGACGATCAGGACCTGGGTGTCGACGTTGCTCACCTTCGTACCTCGAGGATCGGACGATTCAGGCTACGGGGTCGCGCCAACGCTCGACGAGATCCGGATCAGCAAGTGTTGGAACCAGCCCAGGTAGGCGCGCGGTATGGTCGCGAGGCTCCGAGGCGCGACGTCCTTCCAGCGCACCAACTCGCGCGGCGACTCACCCGCGTCCAGGCGAGCGCAGAGCTCGTCCGGGTCGAAGTCGATCCCGATCGGGTTGGTCACGAAGTCGGGGCCGGCGAGGAACTCGTTGGCCGCCTCGTTCGTCTCGAAGTTGTCGATCTGGAGCTCGAGCTGGTTCCCATCCGGATCGGCGTAGTACATCGAGGTCGTGCCGCCGTGGTTGATGCACCAGAACGGCTGGATGCCGGCTGCCTTCAGCCGTCTGTAGGTGTGCAGCAGGTCGCCGAGAGTCTCGTAGGTGTATGCGATGTGATCGACCGAGGCCATGAACTTCGGCCGCGGAAGGAGCCCCGGCATGCGGGCGATGGCGACCCGGTGGTGCTCCTCGTCGTAGGTCAGGAAGGTCGCCATGTCGTTCCCGAACATCGCCTCGGCCTCGAGCACCGTCCTGTACCAGTCCACCATCTTCGCGTAGCGGCTCGTGCGGAGCACGACGTGAGCGAACTTCGCCGGAGCGACCTTGCCGCGCTCGCGGGCCGTCTTCGGGATTCCTGCCTTCTGGGGCATCGCTCAACCCCTCCATGCGCCGATGCGATTTCGCAGCACGCCGATCCTCTCGATTTCGAGCTCGACCGTGTCGCCGGGCTCGAGGAAGCGCCACTGCTCGATGCCGGTCCCTCCGGCGCCCGCGCCGGTTCCGAAGAACTCGCCCGCGACCACGCGCTCGCCGAGGGAAGCCTCCGCGATCATTGCCTCGATCGAGTGGTACATGTCGGCGGTATCGCATACCCCGCGGGTCTCGCCGTTCACGCGCACCTCCATCCGCAGATGGCTCGGGTCCGGGATCTCGTCGGCGGTCACGATCCACGGGCCGATCGCATTCCCGCCCTCGAAGTCCTTGCCCTTGCGCGGGCCGAGGGGGCTGCTGATCTCCTGCAGCAGTCGGTCGCGCGCTGAGAAGTCGTTGTACACGGTGTATCCGAAGATGTGCTCCCGGGCGCTCTCCTCGGGGATGTCCTGTCCCTGGCGACCGATCACGAGGCCCAGCTCGAGCTCGTAGTCCATCTTGGTCTCGGGAAAGGTCGGCCAGGGCACCTCGTCGTCGGGGCCGATCACGCTGCTCGTGTTGCCCTTGTAGTAGGCGGGGGCGCGGTAGAAGTCCTTCGGGATCTTGATGAAGCCGATCACCTTGTTCAGTGCGACCGCGAGGTTTCCGCCGCGGGAGCGCACGACGGCCTCGATCGCCTGCGTCATGTGCTCTTCGTAGACGCTGAAGCAGCGCATCCGCGGCGGCCGCGGAAGCGGGGCGAGGAGGCGAACCTCGTCGAGTCGATGGACACGCTCGGCGAGCTCGCAGAGCTTCCGGGCGCGGTCGAGCCCCGGCTCGCCCGCCTCGATCAGCGCTTGCAGGCTCGCGAACTCGGAACTCAGGTCGACGACGCGTTGTCCGTCGGCGAGCAGCGCACCAGGGTTTTCGGCCCCAGTCGGGGATTGGAACGTAACGAGCCTCATGCGGTCTCCTTCGGGAGCCAGGCAGCGATCGCCTGGCCGATTTCGTCGGGCGAGTCCTCTTGCACGAAGTGGGAGCCCTTCACGGTGACTTCGGTCTGGTTGGGCCAGCGCCGACAGCGTTCACGCTGCGCGCCGCGCAGGATCGCGCCGGGCTCGGCGTTCACGAAGAGCTTCGGGACGGGCGCCGAGTCGAGCCACTCCGCGTAGGCCGAGACGATTTCGTGCACGTCCTTCGGCTCGCCGCCGATCGGGATCTCGCGCGGCCAGCTCAGCGTCGGGCGACGGCGTTCGCCGGCTTCGAGGAAGGGACGCCGGTAGGCGTTCTTCTCGGCGTCGCCGAGCTTGCGCAGGATCGCCCCGGGCAGCACCTGCTCGACGAAGGCGTTCTGCTCGAGCACGAGCTTCTCGCCACCGGGCGAGCGGAAGGCCTGAAAGGCCGGCGTCACTGCCGCCGGCCACTCGCTCCAGTCGGCGATCGGCGCCACGATCGCCTCCATGTACGCGATGCCCCGAACGGCATCGCAATGTCGGTTCGCCCAGTCGAAGCCGAGCGCGGAGCCCCAATCATGGATCACGAGCACGGCGTCCCTCTCGACTCCAAGTGCTTCGAGCAGGGCGTCGAGGTAGCGACGGTGCTCGACGAAGCGGTAGCTACCCGGACCGGAGACATCGAGGGGATCGGAGTCGCCCATCCCGATCAGGTCCGGAGCGATGCAGCGCCCGAGCCCCTCGAGGTGAGGGATCACGTTTCGCCACAGGTAGGAGGAGGTCGGATTTCCATGCAGGAAGACGATGGGAGCGCCGCTCCCGACCTCGACCCAGGCCATGCGCTTGCCGAGGACGTCCATGTGGCGCTTCGGGTAGCGCTCGAGGCCCGAGACGTCGGAGTCGGGCTCGAGCCCGGGAACGATCATCGCGTCCGCGCCCGGAGCGTGCTCGATGCGGATCGGGACGATCGCCTGGTAGTCGGTCGAGTCCCACCACGCCTGCGCTTGCTCGACGCTGGGGAAGCGGATGATCACGTTGTGGTTGCGCGGGGTCGCACCGTCCGCGTGAAGACCGGGTCCCGCCGTCAGCACCCAGCCCTTGTGGGGGCGGATGGTACGCAGCACGCCGCGCTCGTACTCGCGAAAGGCCTCGGGGTAGCGGACCTCGACGTGTGCGATGAAGAAAGCCGCCATGAGTCAGTTCTCCCTGCTCGGCATCAAGAGACCGACGATCAGGTCGGCGTGTGATTCGATCATCTCGGGGGTACGGGGGTCGCGGCCGGTGAGCAGCTCGAACTCGGCAGCCTGCGAAAACATGGTCGTTGCGCCGATGAGCACGTAGGAAACCAGGATCGACTCTCCGGCTGGCATGGAACCGCGGGCCTGTGCCTCGCGGATGCCCTGCTGCATCGACTCGAAGATCGGCCGCACATGACGTTCGATCAGCCAGCTGAGACGGGGCCCCGTGCGCGAACCTTCATGCGCCATGAAGCGCGCGATCTCGGGATGCTCCGCGGCGTATCGGATGTACTCGCGCAGCATCAGACGCATACGCTCGTCGTCCGCGACGCCCTCGAGGCCCTGCATGCGTTCGCCGAGCCGAGCCGAGAGCTGCCCGAAGGTCCGGTCGGCCACCGCCTTCCAGAGGCCGAGCTTGGTCTCGAAGTGGTACGTGATGAGCTGCGGGTTCACGCCCGCCCGGCCGGCGATCTGCCGGGTGCTCGCGCCGTCGAAGCCCAGGTCCGCGAAGGCCTCGAGCGCGGCGGCCTCGATCCGCTCGCGCGTGCTCGCGGCGTGCTCGGCCGAGCGCCGCCCGGGGCCTTTCCGCGTGATCGGGGTCGCCGGCCTGCTTGCCATAGACAATATATAATAGCTATATATATGTCAGACGCAATAAAAGCCGCGCCCCGGGGGTGACGACGCTCCTGCAGCGCACACGCGGTGTGCCGCGGTTTGCGGGAGGGCACAGGGTCCTCGGTACTCAGGTCCCGGAACTCACCCCCGCGGTCCGCCAGACGGCCTCCTGATGCTCTGCTCGTGCCTCAGCCTTGGCCTGCCCACGTGAGGCTCTGTGAGGTCTCCCGGTCGCCACGAGCCCATTCGACGCCGCGGCATAGCGTCGGGTGCAGCTCGGTGCAGCGGGCCGCACGTTCGAGTCCTGCCCGGGACGCCGCCCGCCTACGGCCCTGAGATCACCCGGGGAGTTGTCATAGTCGGTGTTCTCGGACACCGAAATCCCGCTTCTTCCGCCTATCCGCCCGAGGTGTACGGATGCCGACACCATTGTCGGCCTCGATCAGCTGCGGCGGTCTCGCGGATCTCCGGCCCATCGAAGGCGGGCGACTGACGCTGCGGTCCTTCCCTACGGTCGCTGTGCGGGAGCTGGCCGGGGAGGTCGGTGGGCTCCGGGTTGCACCCTGGCCCCATGTCTATGTCGATCTTCGCCGCTCCGGTGTCCGAGGGGAAGAGGCCGCGGAGCACCTGCGAGAGGTCGTCCGTGCCGGATGAAGCGCCCCGAGTTCCTCGTCTTGGGTGGCCTCGTGCCCGAGCTGGTCTGCTCCGACAGCGGGCTCCAAAACGAATAGGTTTCAACATGCCGGTTCTGCAGCCATCTTCCTGGCTGTCAGCTCTAACGATCGACGCTCCCGATCTTGTTCACTCTGATCTTTCTGGAGTCCGCGATCCTGGCGCCAGGGACGGTTGCCGCAGCCTGCGGGCCAGCTCAAGGGCGGCCTCGGTTGACCGATAGTACCATTATTGATACGCTCCCCCGGTGACGGATGCCGAGAAGCGAGTTCCGCTGGTCTTCTTCCGGACGGACGCGGGCTCTGAGCCGGTACGGGAGTGGCTGCTGGAGCTACCCAAGGCGGATCGTCGCATCGTCGGGGTGGGTCTCAAGGATCTCGAGTTCGGATGGCCGATCGGAATGCCGCTTTGCCGTGCGCTCGGCGGCGGACTGTTCGAACTCAGGGTGTCGTTGCGGAGCCGGCGGATCGCGCGAGTGATCCTCTGCATCCACGACGGAGAACTCTTCGCGCTTCATGGCTTCATCAAGAAGACGCAGACAACGCCGGACGGGGACTTGAAGCTTGCGCGGAGTCGCAAGGGCCAGCTGGAGAAGACAAGATGAGCAAGAAGAAGACCAACCCGCATCGCGGCTCCTCTCTCGACGAGTTCCTCGAGGCAGAAGGGATCCTCGAGGAAGCCACCGCGAAGGCAGCCAAGAAAGCGCTTGCCTGGCAGTTTGCCAAGGCGATGAAGGAGCAGAACGTCACCAAGGCCGCACTCGCGCGGCGAATGAAGACGAGCCGGGCTCAGCTCGACCGTCTGCTCGACCCCGAGAACCAGTCGGTCACGTTGAAGACGCTCGCCCGAGCAGCCGAGATCCTTGGTATGCGAGTGCAGATCGAGCTCCTGGATGCTTGAGTAGCCGCTCGGAGGCCCGACTCGACAGGGGCCGTATAGGGCCCGGGCCGTCCTCCGCGCAGTTCGGTACCGCCCCGTGCACGTCCTCTCCGCGCACGAGACGCAACCTCGCGCTACTCCTCCTCGTCGCCACCATCTTCTAAGCAGCGGGTCGCAGGTTCGAGTCCTGCCCGGGGCGCCAAGCACACCTTGCCATCGACCTCGGGATCGCGTCGCCTATCCGGAGGCTCCGTCCTTGCGGATGGGCTCGAAGACGAACCCGTCCCAGTCCCCTTCCGCCACCTCGACCAGGCGGTCGAAGTACTGCGAGCCGCGCAGGTGCCCCAGGAACTGGCGGGGCTTGCCCGGGATGTTCGCGCCCATGTACCAGGAGTTCGTCCGGGGATAGAGCGTCCGATCCGCGATCTCGTTGATCTCGCGATTCCAGCTCGCTTCCGCATCTTCGGTGGCTTCGACGGCGCCGAGGTCCTTCTCGCGCAGGTGGCAGATGCAGTCGGCGATGAACGCCGTGGTGAGCTCGCCGCCCAGGGGCATCGTGAAGAAGACGCCGGGGGCTCCTGGACCGTGGATCATGAACAGGTTGGGGAAGCCCGCGATGGTCGTCCCGAGATAGCTGTCGAAGCGCCCGGACCACTTCCGTTCGAGGCGCACGCCGCCGCGGCCCATCGGGTTGAGCTTCAGCATCGAGCCGCTCACCGCATCGAAGCCGGTGGCCAGCACCAACATGTCGAGCGGATGCTCCCCGTGCTTCGTCCGCACACCCCACGGTGTGAACCCTTCGATCGGGTCCTCGCGAAGATCGACCAGGGAGACGTTGTCGCGGTTGTAGGTTTCGAAGTAGCCGTTGTCGAGGATCAGGCGCTTGGTGCCGAAGTGGTAGTCGGGCATCAGCTTCCGCGCGGTCTCGGGGTCGCGCACGATCTCGCGGATCTTGCCGCGGACGAACTCGGAGACCTCTTCGTTGAGCCCCTCGTCCACCAGGACACCGACGAAGCTGTTGATGGAGAGATGGATGCCGCCCTTCTCCCACAGCTCTTCGTAGACTGCGCGGCGCTCCTCCGGGGTGTGGTCGGAAGCGCGCCGCCGATTCGTCGGGAAGGGCCAGCCTCCGCGTTTCCGCATCGAGGTGCGAAGGTCGTCCCAGTCCTTGCGGTACTGCGTGGTTTCCTCGGGGGTCAGCGGGCGGTTGCGCGCTGGCAGCGCGTACTGGGGCGTGCGTTGGAACACCGTGACGTGCTCCGCTTCCTTGGCGATCTCGGGGATCGACTGGATGCCCGACGAGCCCGTGCCGATCACTCCCACGCGCTTTCCCGCGAAGGGCACCTTCTCGTGGGGCCAGCGGCCCGTGTGGTAGCACGCGCCGGCGAAGTCCCCGATGCCCGGGTAGTCGGGCATGTTCGCGACGAAGAGCGCACCGGTCGCGCAGATCAGGAACTGCGCCGAGGCCGTTTCGCCCTGGTCGGTTTCGATCGTCCAGCGCTGGGCCGCTTCGTCGTAGCGCGCGTCGTTGACCCAGGTCTCGAACTCGATGTCCCTCCGCAGGTCGAAGCGGTCGGCGAAGTGCTCGAGGTAGGCGAGCACCGAGGCCTGGGAGGTCTGGGTCTCGGTCCAGGTCCACTCGTCGACCAGCTCCTTCGAGAAGGTGTACGCGTAGAAGGGGCTGCTGGGCGCATCGACCCGGGCACCGGGGTAGCGGTTGTACCACCAGGTGCCCCCCACGCCACCTGCGCCGTCGAAGGCGCGGACGCGGAGCCCCATCTCGTCGCGCAGGTGGTGCAGCGCGTAGAGGCCGCCGAAGCCCGATCCGATGATGATCGCGTCGTACCCGGTTGTCTTCGTCATGTCGTCACAGGATCGCTGAATGCGCCCGCGTGCGCTCAGCCCCCCAGGTCCGTGATCACGGCCCGACCGACGTAGCGCGAGGCTTCGAGCTCGTCGAAGACCGCGGGCAGCTCCGAGAGCTTGGCGACGCGGCCGATGTGGCTCTTGAGCTTTCCGGCGGCTGCGAGATCCACGACCTCGCGCATGTCCTGGACGTTGCCGACGGCCGAGTAGATGACGGTCGGCGACTTCACGAAGAACTCGAAGGGCTGAAGCGTGATCGGCCCGTCGCTGGTCGGCGGGATCCCGACGGCGACGAAGAGCCCGCCCGGGCCCAGGAGTTGCAAGCCGAGCTGGAAGCCCACGACCCGGGCCGCGAACACCAGGCTCGCCGAGACACCGCGCTCGGTCTTCTCGGCGACGAGAGCGGGCGCGTCGTCGGGCGTCACCGCGAAGTCGGCACCCATCGACTCGACGAACTTGAGCTTCTCCTCACCGACGTCGACCCCGATCACCGTATACCCGAAGGCCTTGGCGATCTGGATCGCGTAGTGGCCGAGACCCCCCGCGGCGCCCACGATCGCGATCGTGGTTCCCGGCCGGACCTGGTGCTTGAAGAGCTTCTTCACGGCGCCATAGGCGGTGAGCCCACCGCAGGCGAGCGGGGCTTCCTCGTCTCCCACGTCGTCCGGGAGCCTCACCAGCGATCGGGCGTAGACGCAGAACTCCTCCGCGAAGGTGCCCATGATGCCGCGCGACTGCGCGCACAAGCGCGGCTCGCCGGACAGGCAGTGCTCACACGCCCCGCACCAATAGCCGCCGCCGGATCCACCCAGGCCGAGAATGACGCGATCCCCTATGTCGATGTAGCGCTCGGCGCCCGGGCCGAGCGCCTCGACGACGCCGATCCCCTCGTGTCCGACCGGCATCGTGTCGGGCACGCCCGCCCAATCTCCCCGAACGATGTGGAGGTCGGAGTGACAGACTCCGGCACTGCGCATCCGGACCCGGGCCTCCTCGAAGCCGGGCTCGGGCGTGGGGAGATCGAGGATTTCGAGGCTTCCGGATCGGAGCATCGCAGCCTTCATGGCTTCTCCTTCGTCGGGTGACGCCCCCCACGATACCGCCGGCAGCCATCGATGCAGGTGCGTGCCCTAGGCGTCCGCGGAGGTGCCTGCCTCGCGGGACGGGTCTCGTGCCTCGCGATCCTCGTCCTGCCGGTCACGGTCACGGGGGCGCAGGCGTGCGCGACGTCTGCTGCGCAACCGGTCGCGCCACTGGACCACCGGGCCGAACAGGGCGATGACCCGCTCGAGGACGGCGCGAAGCGGGTCCATCGGGGTGGAGACCGCGGTCGGAGCTTCCGGGGGTGCAGACAGCGCGAGCCCCCGCGCAGAGAGCTGAAGGCGTACGTCGGCGGGGGCCTCCGGTGCCGGCTTCGGAGCGCGCGTCCGGGCGCCGCGCAGGTGGCGGGCCAGACGGTCCAGCCCGGGGCCCACGCGAAGCAGGAAGGCGTCGAGGGCCTGGGCCGCCGCAGGGTCCCGGAAGACGGTTCGCAATCGCCCGACGAGGCGGTCGAGGAGGTGGCGAAGCGGCTGGAGCGCCGCGTCCGGGTCGCTGGCCGTCGCGAGTCGGGGGAGGACACGGGCCAGGTCGCCCTCGAACTCGCGGATCCATCGCTCTGCCTCCGCGCGCCGCGCCGCGCCCAGCGGGCGGGCCGCCCGCCGAAGCTCTCCGGCGCCCGAGCGCAGGAGGTTTCCCAGCGCCTCCAGCTCGCCGGCCAGGCGCTCGCGGCTGTGGGCGTCCGGCAAGCGGTCGCGCCCAACGGGGAAGACGGCATCCGGGCTCATGGACTCTTCGACGGCGGACGGAGACCGAACTTGAGCCCGATGGCGGGCTCCCGGTGCCTCGAACTACCTTGCCGCACCGCGCCCTCCGACTCCGGCTGCTGATGGGAGGCGCATGGCATCGGTCGACGACTCCGGCGAGTACGAGTTCATCGGCTCCAAGAACTCCTACTTCTCCGCGAAGGTGCGGGCCTGTCTGCAGTACAAGCGCCTCCCCTACGTGGAGACCACCGCCAACATCGAGGCCCTGCGCCGGGTGCGGCAGCTCCCAGATCCTGGGGTGTCCCCAGGCGACCTGACGGCATTCCCAGGTTTCGTTCGAGAGCGGGAAAATCCTCTTCCCCGAGCCGTAGAGGCTGCAGCACCCTCAGGCGGCCTGGGCGGACTCGACAGCCGCGCCCTGCGCCTGGGCTCTACGTACAAGGGTGGGCGAAGGGATCAGTGTGTCGCGGCGGATGTCGAGGACGCCCAGTTTCTCCAGCAACAGGCAGAACCCGTAACCCAGATCCACCTCCCAGGGCTGGTAGGAGAACTTCGCGGAAGTCGCGTAGCGGTGGTGGTTGTTCTGGTATCCCTCGCCGAGCACGAGCCAGGCGGCCAGATGGTTGTTGCGCGAGCTGTCCGAGGTTTCGAAGTTGCGGCCGCCAACGGCGTGGCCCAGGGTGTTGACGATCCAACCCTCGATCGGGTGGCTCATGATTCCCACATAGTAGGCGGCGGCCAGGACCCACATGCCCGTGGGCACAGCAATCGCCAGCGCGATCGCCAGATGCAGGAGATAGGGCAGGTACCAGACGCGCTTGCGATTGACCCAGCTGATCGGGAAATCCAGATCCTCGACCGCACGGGTGAACTCGCTCTCGCCGCGGGACAGGCCCACCAGGGTGCGCTCGTAGGACTTCAGCTGGCCGAACAGTACGCCCCACATTCCGAGGTGGACGGGGCTGTGGGGGTCTCTCTCTGTATCGGAATAGGCGTGGTGGCGGCGATGCATGCAGGCCCAACCCTTGGGGTCGAGGCCCGTGAACCAGATGCCCGTGTGGATGGTCAGCTTTCGCGCCCAGGGGTGGAGGGTCACGGCCCGGTGGGCCAGACCGCGGTGGTAGAAGACCGTGATCATGATGGCGTTGGCGAGATAGGCTGCCAGGAAGACGCCGAGACAGGCCAGGAGGTACATGGGTTTCTCCATTTCGTAGCAGTGGCAATGGGTTGCAAGCCATCTACTACGTACTAGTAACTTACTAAAGCGTAACTTACGTCAGCGTAGTAACGTTGTCAACCATGCCGCCCCGCAAGAAGCTCACGGCCGCCGCCCGCCGCGCCCAGTTGATCGAGGTGGGCCGCAAGGCCTTCGCAAAGAAGGGCTACGAGGCCACCTCTGTGGAGGAGATCGCCCAGCGCGCCAAGGTCTCGAAGCCGATCGTG
The DNA here is from genome assembly GCA_021773815.1 of Gammaproteobacteria bacterium. Classification (GTDB taxonomy): domain Bacteria; phylum Pseudomonadota; class Gammaproteobacteria; order Steroidobacterales; genus SMWD01. The sequence continues at coordinate 4,726 of JAJFJS010000005.1, read as the reverse complement.
TACGAGCACTTCGGGGGCAAGGAAGGCCTGTACGCGGTGATCGTCGACCGCGAGGTGGAGCTGGTGGTGGCGCTGATTTCGGAGGCGATCTCCTCGGGCTCTCCCCGTGAGCGCCTCGAGAAGGCCGCCCTGGTCTTTCTCACCTACGTGAAGGATCACCCAGACGGCTTCGCCGTACTGACCCACGACGCACCCGTCACGGCCACCCGCGGCAACCTGTCCAGCTTGCTGAACGATGTGGCCGAACGCGTTGGCAAGGTGTTCGCCGTCGCCTTCAAACAGGCCGGCTACGACGCCAGGACGGCCCCCATCTATGCCCACGCCCTGGTCGGCATGGTGACCTTCGTCGGTCAATGGTGGACCGACGCTCGCAAGCCGCCGGTGGAGAAGGTCGCGAGCCACCTGGCCAGCTTGGCGTGGATGGGCTTGCGGCATCTGCCCAAGCAACCGACACCCATCACCAAGCGCTCGACTTCGTAGATCCTCGGTCTCGAGCGGTCAGCCCTCGTCGGCGAACCTTCCCGCGACCTCCGCGTTGAGCGTTCGTTTGAGCGTCTTGAAGATCCGGCGCTCCTTGCTCGCCAGGCTGCTGGCCAGCTTCAGGGCATCCGCCAGGAGGTCGGGCTCCTTGTCCACCGCGTCCACGAGACCGGCGGCGGCCGCTTCCTCGGCGGGGTAGCGGCGGCCGCTCAGAACGGCATCGCGTGCGATCCGGGGCGAGACGCGAGCCTTCAACAGATTCATCATCGGATCTCCGATGGGCACGCCGACATCCACCTCGGAGATGCAGAGCCAGCCGCGATCGGAGCGCATGATCCGGTAGTCGCAAGCGAGAGCCAGGAAGGCCCCGGCCGCGAAGGCATGCCCGTTCAGGGCTGCGACGGTCGGGACGGGAAGGAGCAGCAGACGCCTCGTGATCTCCATCATCGAGCGGCCGAAGCGCTCCCGGTCCTCGCCTTCGAGCCCCATGACGACTTCGACGTTCAGGCCGCTGCAGAAGAACTTCCCGTGGCCCGTCAGAACCATCCCCGCGTCTCCCTCGCAGTCGCCCTCGACCTCGTCGAGGACCTCGAGCATCCGCGCCTGCCAGGCCGGGTCGATCGCGTTCGGTCCGTTGTCGAGGGTGACGACATGGATCGCACCGTTGCGCTCGAGCTCGATCATCGAGTGTCCTCCTTTGGCGTGCGTTCGTCCTCTTCGACGCGATCCAGGATCGGCGCCGTGATCACGGCCTGTGAGTCGTTGAGCTGTTTGTTGCTGTAGATGCTCTGGTAGTAGTCGCTCAGGATCATGTCTCCGAAGAACTTGCGGCCGGGATAGTAGACGATCGCGATCTGGTCGAAGTCGTAGTCGCGCTCGACCCGGACCGCCCGGCCGACGTGTTGGGGGCCGTAGGCGCCTTCGGCCATCGCGCCGAACATGGACGCCCCGTAGCTGCGGTCGGCGGCCTGCTGCTCGGGCGTTCCGTTCCGTAGGAGGTTCACGACGACGACGGCGTCGGCGCCGAACTCCTTCTCCTCGAGGAGCCGTGCTGCGAACTCTGGAGCTTCGGGGAAGTTGTCCGTGCTCTGGGCGCGCACGAACGGAAAGATCGAGGGGCGACCCGTCACGATCCGACCCACGCGCACCGCGAGCAGGATCTGGGGAAACACCGCGCTGAGTCCCAGCGAGCGCTGGAAGCCCTGCGTGTAGACCTCGTCGTAGCGCCCAAGGGCGCTCTTCAGTTCATCGGACTGCGCGTGTCGTTCGTACGCCTCACGCGAGGGGTACTGGAGGAGGACGACGGCGTTCCAGGCCTTGACTCCGATCTGTTCGGAGTGAAGAGGCGACAGCACGACCTTTCCGGCGTAGATCCAGTCGGCCTCCGAGCCTTCCGTTGCGCGCTTCAGCGCGCGCACCTCATCGACGACGTGGGTCCCGGGGGACAGCGTGAGGAACGTCAACGTGTGGAACGTGCGCGTCGAATGAAAGACGGTCTGGCGGTCCTGGACGACGCCCCGTCGCAGGCCCAGGTAGCGGAAATGCTGCCAGAGCATCGCGGAGCCCGTGACCAGAGCGACGACGAGCAGAAAGAGGAGCGCGATCTTGGTCATGCCGCGTTCGAGCCCCGAGCCTCGCCCAACCCGGTGATTGCGTTTCGTCGGGCTACCGGCAAGGCCTTGGCCCCTTTCGTGTGGAGAGGGTCGACGCTGCCCTTGGGCGCTATTCGGGAATCAGGAGCACGCGCTTCGCGATCACGTTGAGCTGCACTTCGTTGGTGCCGCCCCAGATGGAGTCGGCCCGCGTCGAGAGCCAGGCCCGGGTGCGCTCGAGCTGGCCGTCTTCGAAGCCGGGGCCTTCCCATCCAAGCCCCTGCGAGCCGAGCGCCGTCATGGCGATGTCCTGTTCGTTCTTGACCATGTTGGCCCAGCGGTACTTGCCGAGGGAACCGATGTCCCGAGTGGTCTGGCCCGCCCGGGCCTCCTCGCCTGCGCGCCTCATCGTCAGGCTCAAGGCCCGCGCTTCCATTTCCTGGGCGGCCAGTCGTTGGCGGATGGCCGGGTCGGCGAGCGCACCGGCCTCCAGGCCGACCTCGCGCTTCACCACGTCGACGAGGGTCTCCTTCATGGCCCCGGTGATGCCGCCCTCGCTGCCACCGTCCGTGCTCCGCTCGTGTTGGAGCAAGCGCTTCGCGACCGTCCAGCCACCGTTCACCGGCCCCACCACGTGCTTCGCCTTGGCCCTCGCGCCATCGAAGAAGACCTGGGAGAAGTCCGCGCTCCCGTCGATCAGCCGCAGGGGCGAGACCTCGACGCCGGGCTGGTGCATGGGAAAGAGGATGAAGCTGATGCCGTCGTGCTTGGAGGCATCGGGGTCGGTGCGCACCAGGCAGAAGATCCAATCGGCCTTGTCTGCGCCGGTGGTCCAGATCTTCTGACCCGTGATCACGTACTCGTCGCCTTCGAGAGCTGCCCGCGTCTGCAGGCTCGCGAGATCCGAGCCGGCGCCCGGTTCGCTGTAGCCCTGGCACCACTTGATCTCATGCCGGGAGATCGGCGGGAGGAACTCCTGCTTCTGCTCCTCGGTCCCGAACTCGAGCAGCGTGGGTCCCAACATGCTGGTTCCGAAGGATCCGATGATCGGGGCCCGCACGGCCCGGAGCTCGGCCATCAAGGCCGCCGCATGCTTGCGGTCGAGCCCACCGCCGCCGTACTCGGTCGGCCACTGGGGCGTGATCCAGCCGCGGCTGGCAAGGGCCTGGATCCAGCGCCCGAGGGGCTCTCCCGGGAGGTCTCTGCGGTTTCCGACGCGAAGCTCCGCCGGGAGGTTCTCGTCGACCCAGCTCCGGACTTCCTGCTTGAACTCTTCGATGGATGCCATGGGGTCTCCTAGTAGCCGCGGAGGCTGGCGTAGCGGTCGCGGTGATACGTGGCGTCTCCGAGTGTGAACTCGGCCGCCTTGAGGCGCTTGAAGAAGAGCCCGATCTCTTCCTCGTCGGTCATGCCGATTCCGCCGTGCATCTGGACGGCCTCACCACCGATCAGGGCTGCGACGTCCGAGCAACGTGCCTTCGCGCTGCTCGCGCACTCCGCGACGTCATCCCGGCCATCGTCGATCGAGCTCAGTGCGTCCCGCACGATCGAGCGGGCGAACTCGAGTTCACCGAACATGTGCGCAGCGCGGTGACGCAGCGCCTGGAAGGTCCCGATCTTGACCCCGAACTGCTCCCGGGTCTTCAGGTACTCGAGGGTGCGTTCGAAAGCCTCCTCGAAGCTGCCGAGCATCTCTGCGCAGAGCCCGATCGTGGCGCGGTCGAAGACGGGATCCAGAAGGTCCGCGCCGCCGTCGATCTCGCCGAGCACACGCTCGGAGTCGACGTTCGCATCGTCCAAGCGGATGCGGGCCGCATTGCGGCCGTCGACCATCTGGGTCCGCTGGATCGCCACACCCTTCGTCGTGGCGTCGACGACGAAGAGGGAGAGCCCATCTCGCTCGCCGGCCTGGCCCGCCGTGCGTGCCACGGTGACGATCTGGTCGGCCACGTGGCCATCGAGCACGAACTGCTTCTCTCCCCGGAGCCGGAAGCCGGCGCCATCGCGGGTCGCGCGGGTCTCGACCGCGTAGGGTGCAAAGCGCCCCTGCTCCTGGAAGGCCAGCGCGAGGATGCGGTCGCCGCTGCACACATCGGGGAGCAGATCCTTCTGCAGGGGTTCGCTTCCGCCGAGAAGGATGGCATTGCCCCCGAGCAGCACGGTCGAGACGAAGGGCTCCGGCGCCAGGACCCGTCCGCACTGCTCGAGCACGATCCCGAGCTCTGCGTAGCCCATGTCGGCACCGCCGACGTCCTCGGGAAGCAGGATCCCGATCCAGCCGAGCTCCCCCATCTCCTTCCACAGTTCGCGGGTGAAGCCGGTCTCGTCGCGCGTGTCGCGCAGGGCTCGCATGCGCTCGACCGGCGACTTCTCGTCGCAGAAGCTCTTCGCCATGTCGCGCAGGATCAGTTGGTCTTCGGACAGGATCAAACCCATGGTCTCTGGTCCCCCTCGTGTCGGGTCTCCCGACCCGAGCGCTTTCGTGCGGGTGCTCGGGGACGGCGCGCCAGCACCGTTCTCCGAGCTGCACGGCGCTATTGCATCGTGATCGCCTTCTGGAACGCCGGACGCTTCTCGATGCGGCCGACGTAGGCCGTGAGATTCTTCAGCTCGTCGGAGATCTGGCCGAGCCGGTTCGCCATGAAGAGCGAGTG
>JAJFJS010000040.1 GCA_021773815.1 Gammaproteobacteria bacterium | reverse complement strand
GTTCTTCTGAATCAAACACGGATAACGCGCCTCGCAGAATCGGACGAGGCCGGCTTTAGCGCGTTGCTCGGTCTTGTCGACAGCGAGATAGACACGGTTGGAGATCGGGAACGTAGCCGGTTCCCTGCCTTCTTTGTCGAGGAAGCGACGGAGCTGTTCGACGTGATGGCCGAATTCGGCAGTCGTCGTCGGGCCGGCGCCCATGTAGCCGTCGGCGACGCGGACGGCCCGGCGCAATGCCGCCGGGTGCTGGCCGCCGAACCATAGCGGCGGATGCGGTTTCTGGATCGGTTTGGGTTCCATTGCCGTGCCGGCGAGCGTGTAGAACTCACCGTCGATGTCGGTTGCATCCTGCGTCCACAGGCTTTTCATGACGGCGATGTTTTCGTTGAATCGCCGCAGCGCCTCGTCGGCGCGCGTGCCGAAGATCGGAAAGTAGTGATCGCCGGCGCCGGGGAAGACGGGACCGAGACCGACGCCGAGCGTGACGCGACCGTTGCTCAGGTGATCGAGCGTACTGATGTTCTTGGCCAGTTGTGGCGCATTGCGAATCGGCAGGACTATCACCGATACGCCAAGACGCAGCTTCGAGGTGAGCGCCGCCGCATAACTGAGCAATCCAACCGATTCGAGCAACGGCACGTTGCCGGCCACCTGGTCCTGAACCCATGCGCCGTCGAAGCCGAGCGCCTCGGCGCGGGTCAGCACATCGGCAACAAGCCGCATGTCGGCGCGGCCGTCGAGAAATACCTGCGGAATCGGAATACCAAACCGCAGCAGCGCGGGCGGCGCTTTGCCGGCCGGCGTCACAGCAGTTCGTCGGCCAGCACCCGCATGGCCGCGACCGACGCGCCGCCGACCAGCAACGAGCCGACGTGGCCCCGGCTGCCGGCTTCTTTCCATGCTGCGAGCCGTTCACGAATGCGGCCCTCCGGGCCGACCAGCGCGCAGTCGTCGACGAGTTGATCGGGCACCGCCAGCGCGGCCTCGGCCTTGCGCCCCGAGAGATACAACTGCTGGATGGTTTTCGCCTCGGCCTCATAGCCCATGCGCACGGCGTAGTCGTTGTAGAAATTGTGCCCGGGCGGGCCCATACCGCCGATATACAGCGCCATGTGCCCCTTGACGCCGGCGCGACACGCTTCAATGTCATCGCCCATGATGACGCTGACGAGCGGCGCGACATCGAAATCCGCGAGCGTCCGGCCGTCATCGGCGAGCGCCAGACCTTCCTCTATATAAGGACCGATCAGATCAAAGCGCTCCGGATTCATCCAGATCGGGAACACCCCGTCGGCGACCTCGCCCGCGCAGCGCAGCCCGGCGGGCGTGATCGCGGCAGTGTAGATCGGAATCGCGTCATCGGCATGCAGGATGCTTTTCATCGGCCGGCCGACGCCTTTTGCATCGGCGCCCTGATACGGGATCTGGTAATGAAAACCGTCGTGCTCAAGCGGCGCGGTGCGCGCGAAGACCTTGTTCAGGATGTCGATATATTCGCGGGTGCGGGTCAGCGGCCGGCCGTAGGCAACGCCGTACCAGCCCTCGACGACACCGGGACCGGACGGGCCGAGGCCGAGGATGAACCGCCCGCCCGACATGGCGCTGAGCGTCATCGCGGTCATGGCGGTGCAGGTCGGCGTGCGCGCCGGCATCTGCGCAATCGCGGTGCCGACCTTGATCCTTTTCGTCGTTGCCAGGATCCACGCCGCCGGCGTGAAGGCGTCGGAACCGTATGCCTCCGAGGTCCAGACCGAATCGAAGCCAAGCTGCTCGGCCGCCATGATCTGCTCTATCGGGAGTTCGACCTGTGCCGGCGAATAACCGGCCATGAAACCCAGCTTCATGATGACCGCCCTCGTTGTGATCGGTGAACGGCCAGTTTGAAGCCGGCCGATCGCGAACGTCAACAGTCAGACATGAATTTATCCGGGCCGGTTGCCGGCGATACGGCGTCATCACGGTCGGTGGCGCCGGAATCCAGCGCCCGCTGGCGATTGGTCAATTCGTCACGCTCGGCCTCCAGCCGCGCCACCTCATCGACGATGACCGAGGCGCCGGCCTTGAACACGCTCAGCTCCGTCTCGTAATCTCGCGCGCTGGCATTGGCGCGAATCGTCTCCTCGGCACGGTCCGTCAGTGAACGGCGCAATTCGACGACCTTGGACGACTCATCCTTGACGGCCTGACGTGCCTCTGCCAGCTCGCTCTCACGAAACTGCAGCGTCTCCTCGAGGTTGTCGAGCGAATCACGCAGCGTGATGAGTTCCTGCGTGGTGGTAGCGAGTTTTTCAGTAGCCTCGTCGGCATCCTTGCGGACGACCCGCAGGCTGGCCTCGAGCGCACGGATAGCGCGATCCTGTGCGGGCACTTCGAGGTTCGCGGCACGCGCACCGACCCAGGCGGCGAATTTTGCCGCCACCCAGCCGATCACGAAGGCGACCAGGCCGAGTATCAGCGGCAGGCCGAACAACTTCGACATCTTGCACACCCAATTTCTGAAAATGGAACGGATAATATATTTGGCCGAGACTGATAGTTCCGCGCACCAGTTCTCAGAAAAGCCTTATTTATTGCTACTCTTGTGCAATGCAATGGGAGCGAGGCACGAGGCGCCGGTTCTGCGGGTCGCTGGCCGCGGCCGCGGCGATACCGTGGCTGCCGGCCGCCGGGCACGCCGCGCCAACGCTGGATCTGGCCGACCCGCGCGACGCGCTGACGGCCATGGTCAAGATGCGCGGCAGCCTTGTGCCGGAGGATGTGCCGCACTGGTATTACGGCACGATTTACGGCGTTTTGCCGGGCCGGGCGCCGACGCCGCTGGTCGATTTCGAGGGCTCGGAGATCGACTGGTATGAACGCCAGCCTGACGGCACCTACCGCGCCTGGGCCGCCACCGTCAGCTTCTTTCGCGACATCCGCACACGGGCGTGGCTTGAGACCTTTGACAACCCTATCACCGGCGATCGCAATGTCGTGCGCCCGAACTCGATTTCGGTTAAGGCGCATTACGTGTATTCGGCACTCGGCTACAAGCGGTCGGACGATCCGCGGCCGCTGCCCGCCGACGGGCGCATTACGGACCTGTTGAACTGGCAGGAACTCGGCGACGATATCTGGCTGACGATGCGCCGCGCCTACCCGCCGGGCAGCGCGATGGGCGAGCACCAGCTGCTGCGCGGGTCACGCACCGAGCTGTTCGATCCGGACACGACCCGCGTACGCACGACCGCCGCGCCGACCTATATCGCCCCGTGGCCCGCATGGATGAACATGGCGGACCATCCGGGCCACACGGTCTGGGCCGGCCCGGCCAAGAAGCTCGATCGCGTCGAGGACTACCCGCCCGCGCTGCTCGAGCGCATGGAACGGCAGTTTCCGGAAAAGCTGACGGCCAAACCCGGCTGACGCGGCTACGGCGCCCCGCGCGGCAGCGCATAGGCCAGCAGATAATCATTGACGCCGTGGGCGTAGTACCAGCTGTGCCCGCCCGCGGCGATGACGACGTACTGCCGGCCGTCGGCCTCGTAGGTCATCGGCGTGGCCATCGCCGAGGTCGGCATCATGTCCTGCCAGAGTTCCTCACCGGTATCGATGTCGTAGGCACGAAACCGCGAGTCGGCCGTCGCGCCGATGAAGATCAGCCCGCCGGCCGTCACGATCGGGCCGCCTGCCGACGGCGCACCCCAGTTCAGCGGCAACGGCACCGGCACGAGTTTGTCGAGCACGCCGAATGGCACCTTCCACTTGATCTCGCCGACCGCCATGTCGACGGCGACGAGCACGTTCCACGGCGGCGCCGTGCACGGCGAAAAGAACGGCGACATCAGCGGACCCTGCTCGACGGCGTACGGCGTGCCGCCGATATACCCGGGCGGCTGCATCGGCGCCCCGGCCTGCGGCAGCTTCGCCGTGTCCGGATCGACTTCTTCGTTGGGCACGAGCCGGAAGTAATACGGAATCTGCGACATCGGCGCGATCAGCATGTTGCGTTCCGGGTCGAACGCGCCGCCGCCCCAGTTCGCCCCGCCGCCGACCTGCGGGTACATGATCGTACCCTGCGTCGTCGGCGGCTCGTAGGGCGGTCCCCAGCGCAACGCTTCGATCTTCTTGCGGCAGACGCTGCGGTCGAACAGCGTGAATCCCCAGGCGTCGTCGGGCGTAATCCCCATGCGCACCAGCGGCGGGGGAAGAACCGTGAACGGTTGTGTCGGCGACAACTGCTCGCCGGGTATGCCGTCGGTCGACACCGGCCGCTCCTCGATCGGGAACAGCGGCTCACCCGTCTCGCGGTGGAACGTGAACGCCATGCCGGACTTGCTCAACTGGATGACCGCCGGGATCGACTCGCCGTCGCGCTGGATATCAACGACGATTGGCGGCGAAGGCACGTCGCGATCCCAGACGTCGTGATGGACGATCTGGAAATGCCAGACGACCTCGCCTGTCGCGCCGCGTAACGCGACGATCGAGTTCGCATACCGATTATCGCCAGGCCGGTGCACGCCCCAGAAGTTCGGCGCCGGACTTGCCGTCGGCAGGAACAGCAGGTCGCGCTCGCTGTCGGTCGACATGACCATCCAGACATTGCCGCCGCCGACCTCGCGCGGCGTCGCCTCGATGCCGTCGCGGGCGACGCGGACCAGCGGATCGAACGTCCAGCGCAACTTGCCGCTGCGTGCGTCGAAACCGCGAATCGCGCCGTTGACCGATTGAGCGCTCTTGAACTTGTTGGCCGTCGTCGTGACGACGACCACGCCGTTGATCACGGCCGCGGGCGACAGCAACTGCGTGCCGATGACGCCTTCGGCCGGCACCATCGCCTCGATATGCGGTCGCACGTCGACGAGCCCGCCGGCACCGAAGTCCGGACACAGTTCACCGTCGCGCGCATCGATCGCCATCAGGCTCAGGTCCGGCAGCGGCAGAAACAATCTTGTGGCACAACGCGCATCGGCGGCCGCCTCCGGATCGCGCCACTGACTGATTCCCCGGCACTTGAAGCGGCCCGCATACGGCGCCTTGTTGAATTTCGGTTCGAACGTCCAGCGTTCCGCGCCGGTGATCGGGTCGAGCGCGATCACCTTCGTGAACGGCGTGCAGACGATCAGGTGGCCGCCGGCCTCCTCGGGTAACAGGATCGGCGTGGCCTGAAAATCGATGAACGGCTTGAGATTCGGGTTCTCGGCAACCGCGCCGGTCCGGTAGGTCCAGGCCAGTTCAAGATCCCCGACGTTATCGCGATTGATCTGGTCCAGCGCGGAAAAGCGGCTGCCGCCCTCGTCGCCGCCGTAATGCATCCAGCTCTGCGCCCACGTTCCGGAACCCGGAATCAGGGCGAGGCAGATTGCAACAAAAGCCGGGAACGCAGCGACTCGAACCATCAATTCGATATCCAAACAAGAAAATGCACGGCGAACAGTAACAAAAAGCCCGGATTTAGCCAGTCCGTCCCCGGCGAGGACCGCCAATCCGAATCGCTCGCCAGTTCGCCAGCCCGCCGGCGGCCGCGCCAGTTGACCCGAATCATGGCGCCCGTATACTTCATGGCGTTGCAGGAACCTGCTGTTCCGGGCACGATAGCGCCCGGGATCATAGAAAACACATAAATACCGGCCGAGGCGCGGGAAAATCCCGGATTGAGTCCGACCATGCACAGCAAAGCCGATGGGCAGACAGCCTGTCGACCGGTCGGAATCGACACCGGGAAATTGAAGGAGAGGCTTCAGATGAAACGATTGATCATCGCAGCGGCGCTGATGCTGGTTGCCTGTGCGGCCAATGCAGACAACGAGCGTAAGTTTATTGCCGGCGTCTCGGCGTCCTTTTCAGACTATAAAGGCGACGCGAGCTACCCGGTCAACGACTCGGGACTCGGCATGCAGTTCTTCGCGCAGGCGCGCGTCAACTCATGGTTCGGTCTCGAAGGCGCCTACTACAATAGTGGCGACTTCACGCGCGATATCGATCCGGCCAACAATGGTGTCGTCGACATCTCGCTGCGCGGACTGAATATCTCCGCCATCGGCTACATCCCGATCTTCCCGAACGCCGAAAACGACATGGAGTTTTTCGGCAAACTCGGCCTGTACGACTACGACATTGACACGACGACCCAGAACGGCGCTTCGCGCGTGCCCGGTTCGCTCGGTCATGAGACCGGCCTGCTCGCCGGCGCCGGCATCATCCTGCATATCAGCGACGGCATCGGCATTCGGACCGACGTCAATTATTACGATATCGACAATGCCGACCTCTGGTCGTTGAATATGGGCGTCCAGATCACCTTCTGATCGGTCCGCCCCAGATCGTCGCACGCTTTTGCCGGCACGGGGCCGGCGACGGCTGCTGACTGGCTGTATTGCAGCGGCACCCGCCCGCCGCGCTGACCGGGATGATTCACGACAACGTCGGCGACCCGAACCAGCCCGGTCGGGCCGGCCGTCGCCCGGCCCGAATCCCGCGCACACTGACCGCTCGGCGGACCGCCTGCCGAACGCGCACCGGCGGCAGAGCGGTCACCGCCACCGCGCCCCCTGAACATCGGCTACACTCTCGGGCGCATGGAGAGCTAAGGGACACTACAAAAATGACGATCAAATTTGAAACCACCATCGATTTCCGCAACCCGATCTGGAACCGCGATACCTGGGCCCGCATCCAGGGCGACCTGAACCCGGTGAACGAGCGCATCGGCTACGCCGCCGGCGACGTGCTGGCCGTGGTTCCCGGACAGGCGGTCAAACCTGTGTGCGGCTTCGAGACCTTCCTGGCCACCCGGCTGATTCCGCTGGACGACGGCACGTACCGGCGCCTGAACAAGGAGGTCATCTTCTATACGGATTTGAACCCGGACCCGGGCAGCCGGCGCATGATCGATACGTGGACCAACCCGTTCAACGGCGAGGAATGCGAAGTCGTCCACGTCGCCAACGACCCGTTCAACTACACGATCAGCGAGTGGCTGATCCTGGCGCCGGAGGACTTTCCGAAGGACGGCTCGGCGCCAAAGCCGCGCAAGATCCCACTGATGTTTCCGTGGCGCCGTGTCGGCGACAAACTCGCGCTGCAAACCGACATGCACCTGTACTATCCGAATGCGCTGCAGCCGGACAAATGGCCGCGCGAGTCCAGCGGCAAGATGGCGCGCGTCTCGGAGATCTTCCGCTACTGGGTCGATATTGCCGACGTCGAGAACCCGGAACTCACCGCCGTACCGTACGCGGGCACCTGGTCGCGCATCACGCCGTGGCTGCCGTGGATGCTGATGGCCGATGCCCCCGGGCACTGCCAGTATGCCGGCATCATGACCGGCTCAAACGACTGGGACATCGTCCCTGACTACGTGGTCGAGTTCGCGAAAGAACGCTACCCGCACATGCTGTCGGCGCCGGCCGAAGATTACGGCCCGAGTATTTCAAGCCTGGAGTACTACGCGCGCGAACAAACGCCGAAGCCGCCGAAAGCCTGATCGGGCATCGGCAGGCATTCATTGATGCAGCGGACGGCTTGAAGCACGTTGACGGAACGACGCAAGGCGGGGTAGACGACTACCCCGCCACTTCCTATGCATGGTACGTCACCGTCATCCTGACGCTGGCGCATATCGTCTCGTTCCTCGACCGGCAGGTGCTGGCGCTGCTGGTCGAACCGATCAAGCGCGATCTCGACATTAACGATACACAGATGAGCCTGCTGCTCGGGCTGGCGTTCGCGATCTTTTATACCGTCATGGCAATTCCGATCGGTCGCCTCGCCGATCGCAAGAGCCGCCGCACGATTATCATCGCCGGCATCAGCGCCTGGTGCGTGATGACTGCGATGTGCGGGCTGGCGCGGAACTACTGGCAGCTGTTCGTCGCGCGCATCGGCGTCGGCGTCGGCGAGGCCACGCTGACACCAAGCGCACTGTCGATTCTGAGCGATTATTTCCCCCGCGACCGGCGCGGCGCGGCGATCGGCTTCTACAACATGGGCGTATCGGTCGGCGCCGGCATCGCGTTTGTCGTCGGCGGACAGGTCATCGGCTTCGTGACCGACGCGCCGCCGGTGACGCTGCCGGTCGTCGGCGAACTGTACGCCTGGCAGACCGTGTTTCTGGTTGTCGGCCTGCCCGGCCTCGTTGTCGCCGCGCTGATGGCCACAGTGCGCGAGCCGCGCCGGCACGGCAGAATCGTCGCCAATGACGGCGCGGCACAGACCGAAGAACAGATCTCGCTGCGCGACGTGATGCTTTTCTTTCGGGCGCGTATCAAGACCTACGGCGGTCTCGCGCTGGTCGTGGCCGGATCGACGATCCTCGGCTACGGGTTCCTGTCATGGATGACGTCGATGTACCTGCGCACCTGGGACTGGACCGTGCCGCAGATCGCGACCGGTATCGGCATCGTGCTGTTGATCGCCGGCCCCATCGGCGTCAACGGCGGCGGCTGGCTCGCGGACCGCTGGTACCGGCAGGGCAAGAAGGATGCGCACCTGCGCGTCATGACGCTGTGCGCACCGGTCATGCTTGTCTCGTCGACGGCGTTGCCGTTGATGCCGACACCCGAACTCGCGCTGCTGATGTTCGTGCCGCACATCCTCGGCGCCGCCGGCATCACGGCCGCCGGCGGGGCGGCGCTGATGCTCGTGACGCCGAACCAGCTGCGCGCGCAGGCCACGGCGATCTATTATTTCATCATCAGCCTGGCGGGCCTGACGCTCGGTCCGACCAGCGTGGCGGTATTCACGGATTACGTTTTCCGCGACGAGGCCTCATTGCGATATTCGATGACCATCATCGGCTTCGCGGCGCCCCTGATGTCGGTCGTCGCTGCTCTCGCGATGCGCCGCTCGTACCTGACCAGCGTCGCCGAATCCGAGACCTGGGACGACTGAGGCACACGACATGAAGAAAGAAATCAAAATCAGGCCGTTCTGGTACTCGGATGTCTGGCTGTTTCCGAAGATCATTACGATCATCACGACACTGGATACGCAGGGTCGGCTCAACGCAGCGCCTTATTCGCACATCATGCAATACGACGTCATGCCGAAAAATCCGCGCATGATCCTCGGTTTTCGGCAGAGCTCGCATACCTTCGAGAACATCGTGGCAACCGGCGAGTTTGTCATCAATTGCCCGCGCGCCGATCACCTCGACGACATGATGCAAACGGCGCGCTTCTGGCCCGAGGGCGTCAATGAACTGGAGCATACGGGCCTGACGACGATACCGTCGAAGAAGGTCCGGCCGCCGAGTATCGCCGAGTGTCCGCAAATAGCCGAGTGCACGGTCGATCAGATCGTGCGGCTCGACAAGAGCAGCGGCATCGTCATCGGCAAGATCGAGGCGCTGGTCTTCGACGAGGAATTGATCGACATGGATCGCGACGAGCGCATCGTTGCGATGGACCTGCCGATTGGTCTCGGCGACCAGAACCGCAAGTACTACTATCACGCGAAACTCCATCCCGAAAATATCGTGATGCACGAGCTGCAGGAGCCGCCCGATGCCATGCGCGGCGCCGACACGAAGACGACGATGCCCTGGGCCGAGGACGCGATGAAAATGCTGATGGGAATCCCGCCCGGCGTGCGCAAGATGGTGACGGAGCAGACCGAGGACTGGGTCAAGGCCAAGGGCCACGACGTCGTGACGCTGGAGCTTTTCCATGCTCTCGCCGAGGAACAGGGCATGGGCGCCGATTTCTTCGACCGCTTCCGCGACGAACGCAAGAAAAAATCCGGCTGACAGAATCGATCCACACATGCCGGACGGCATGACGGATAATGCATGACGATCTCGCCGGCCCCGGCCGGCGATTCGCTTGACAGCAAGCGTTCAACTTCAGGGGGAACCATGGACAGAAATGCACCGGTCGCAGTACTCACGGCCTGCGTCGTGAGCATCGTTGGCGTATTCGGATTGATGACAATGCCGATGATTGTCGGCGTGTATGAGGACGTACTTGGCTTCTCTCGCGAACAGGGCACCCTGATTAGCGTCGCGGAGGTCTCGGGCGGCGCCCTGGCGTCAATTCTGGCCATGTTCTGGATCAATCGAATCAACTGGCGCGTCGCACTGACCTTCGCGCTGGTTTGCATCATCGCCGGTAACCTGATCACGACGACCCAGACAGATGCAAATATCATCACTCTGTTACGTTTTGCAGTCGGATTTTTCGGTCAGGGCACTGCCTTTGCCATCGGGATATCGATCATCGGCAATACACACGACCCGGATCGAAACTTTGGCTTCGTGATTGCCGCACAGGTCGCTTTCGGCGTGGTTACGCTGTTTACGCTGCGCCCGCTCGTCGAGCAGTATCAGAGTATCGGCGGTATGTACGTTCCGCTGGTCGCGATCGCTGCTGCCACTTTTTTGCTCATCAAATTCGTTCCCGCGGGTTCTGCTCATCGCGAAACGTCCACTGATGAAAAGCCTGCCGGCTCCATAGCGCTGCCGTTGACGGGCCTCCTCGCGATGCTGATCTGGTGTTGCGGCCTCGGCGCCATGTGGGCGTTCATCGAACGCATCGGCGTCGACGGCGGGCTCGAATCGGTCCTGGCGCTGCGCGCGCTGGGCATCAGCACCACGGTGGCCATCACCGGCGCACTCGGCGCGGCCGCATTGGCCGCCAAGGGCGTCAACCGGTTTATGCCATTGACCATCGCATTGGTCATGCAAATGGTCATGGCCTGGCTGCTGCAGGGCGAAATGAACTGGATCGAAATGGCCATCAAAGCCTCAGTGTTCCAGATTTTCTGGAATATGACCGGGCCCTTTTTCATGGGTGCGATAGCAGCATCCGATAAGAGCGGCAAGATCAGCGTCCTGATTCCCGCTGCGCAAACCAGCGGTTTTTTCATCGGCCCGATCGTCGTCGGCCTGTTTCTCGAACGCGCGGGTCTCGCCGCGGTCAACTACGTCACCATCACGTTTTGCCTGGCATCGCTTATCATCTTCATCCCGTTATCGGCGAAACTGAAAGCGGCCGGCTACTAGCGCGGCGCACAAGACAATATTGCGGAATTAAGGGGACAGTTAACTTATCTCCTCAGCCAATGAAGCTGCGTTTTAACGAGGTACTTCTGGAGATAAGTTAACTGTCCCCTTAATTCCAACTGTCCCCTTAATTAAAGCCGCCGGTTACTCGCGGCATGCACGACAATTTAGACCGAATCAAAGACGGTGGCGGGCCGGGATCAAGGGGACGTCGAATTCCGGAGAAAAAAGCGCCGGTGCGGTTTTCAACGTTCAGCTAAGGGGAGCCGAACAACCGACCGGCGCAGTGGGGAAGGCGTTGGAGGTTCGCGCCGCTTCCCGTTTACATAATGTAGGCAATAGACTACGTTGAAACAATCACCCAAATAGGTGATTTTTCACTGAAATTTCCACCCGCCGGGTAGCCAATCCTGCACGACAACCGCCTGTCAAATTTACAACTAATTGATTTATAAGAGTATTAGAGGCGTCATCCAGATAGGTGATACCATTACGGGTCTAACACCAACCCTGAATTGGTTGAAAACAAAAAAACTGTCAGATTTTTGCACGCGTGCTGGCCGGAATCCGCGACGCCACCAACCGTAACCCGGTCGGTGGAACGTACGAGGGGGGAATTCCATGACCGGAAACGGGTTACCCGATCTCATCGCCAAGGCCTTTGAGGCTGCTTGCGATACCGACGGTATGACGGAATTCCTGGAGGGGACGGCCGGCTTTTTCGGCGCCCAGCAGGGCGCGATCGTGATCTGTCCGCTGCAAGCCCCGACCAATATCCTGACGATTACGTTCGGCATTGCACCGGAACGCATTCGCGAAAAGTTCGCCGCCCGCGCACAGCCCGAATCGGCGTTTGGCCGGATCCTGGCATTACGCCCCGGCGACGCACTGGCGCAAAACGGCGGCGGCAAACCGCCGCAACGCGTCCGGCACCTGCTCGGCGGGCTCGTCACCATCGACGAACACAATCTCTGCATCATGGCGCTGTGGCGCCAGCGCGACCAACCGCCGTTCAGCGAACCGGAGCGCGAAACCCTGTGCGCACTGATCGGTTATTTCCGGCGCGCCATCAACGTCAACAAGCGGTTCGTTCATATCCATACGCAGCACAAAAATGCCGTCGCAGTGCTGGACCAGACGCCCCGGGCCGTGATCATCCTCGATCAGGACGGCTGCCCGACCTATCGGAACTTCGAAGCCACCCGCGTCCTGAGCAAGGATGACGGACTGTCACTGACCGAAGCAGGTCTCACGATCGCCGACACCGTTGCCCGCGACAAGATCCAGGGCTTTCTGCAGCAGATTCGCGGCGTGGAACCGGGGCAATTCCACGCGGATCGGTTGAGCACCGTGATCCCGCGGCAATCCGGCGGCACGCCCTACAAACTGATCATGTACGGGCTGCCGTTTGAACCCGCACAGGCGCTACTAAACCCCAGTCACGGCCTCGCGGTATTGATGATCTTTGACTCCGAGACGCTGCTCGACCTGAACAAGAATCTGCTGCACGATTTTTACAACCTGACGCCTGCCGAGACCGCACTGGCCCAGTCGCTGTTCATGGGCAAATCACTGCCCGAAGCGTCCGATCACCTGGGCATCAGCATCAACACGACGCGCACGCAACTGCGCAATATCTTCAAGAAAGTCGGCGTCCACTCACAGGCGGCGTTGCTGCAGGAATTCGCGAAAAGCGTGATCCAGGGCTGAGTTACCGCGCCGCGAAAGTCCGGGCGCACCAGCGTTGCCAGCGACTGAATTTTTCCGTGAGATAACCACCGGCACCGCCGGGCACGACGGCCTCGCTTGCCGGGTCGCCATACGGCGCCTGCCCGCCTGCCAGCCGGGCCGCACCGAGCAGCGTCGCTTCGGGTTCGTCGAGCCGCAACACCGGCCGGCCGAGCAGTGCCGCGAGCCCTTCGGCAACGGCCGGTTCCCGGGCAAGACCGCCTGCAATCAGCACCCGGGCCGGCATTTGCCCGTCACCGAGTCCGCGCAGGATTTCGAACACGCGAAACACGAGTCCCTCGATGCAGATCAGCCGCCGGACAACCGCGCCGGCTTGCTCCGCAGCCGGCGACAGCGTCAGCCCGATATCGGCGCGCCAGTGCGGCGCGCCGACGCCGCTGCTGTCAGGAATGATGAACGCTTCGGGCCAGTCGTCATGGGTTGGCAGCGTCGTGGGACCCGGACCGAAGCCGTCGACGGCCGGGCCGCTGCCGTTGATCGTGCCCTCGATCACGAACCGGGCGCCGTGGCGCGGTGAGACCAGCACCGGACCGGTCAGGTAGCTGGGCCGACGCACGCCAGGATCTGCCACCGGCCGCAAGACAAATGCACCGGTGCCGAAGTTGATAAGGCAATCATCATCGTCCGGTCGGGTCACGGCAATCACGCCGGCCGCCTGATCGGCGATCGACCCGCACACGTCGAAATTGCCGACCCGCATGCGCCCGCCCTGCAGGTTCCCGGTCACGCGGGGCAATGCCGGGCGCGGCACACCGTAGGCCGCCAGCAGACTGTCGGACCAGTCGCCGGCCACAATATCGAACATCGCGGTCCGGGCCGCCATCGTGACGTCGGTCTGATGCACGGCGCCGTTCGACCAGCGCCAGGACAGCCACGTGTCGAGATTGCCGAACAGCGCGTCGCCGGCCCGCAGCCGGTCGGCGAGTGCCGGGTCGGCGGCCATCATCGCCGCGAGTTTCGGCCCGGCATAGTGCGGCGACAACAGCAACCCGGTCTGTTCACGCAGCAGCGATTCGATGTCGGTATGCGCTGCACACCAGTCGTCCGCGCGCCGATCTTGCCACGACACAACCGGCGTCAACGGACGACCAGAATCACGATCCCAGACGACGAACGTCGAGCGCTGACAGACGAGCACGAGCGGCGTCGGCCGATCGGGCGCCGCCGCCGCGAGCAGCCCGTCGACGGCCGCGAGCATGGCGTCGGGCTCGGCCTCGCGAATCAAACCGGCGCCGGACAGTTCAGGCGCCGGCACCGTTTGCATGTCGACCAGCCGGCCGGCCGCATCGATAAACCCGAGCTTGAAACGCGTGCTGCCGAGATCGAGGGCGCTCGCGACCGGGTGACTTGCTGGTGCCGGTTCACTGGACATCATCGGGCCGACTCAGAAATAGACGTACAGCAAGGCGAGCCCGCAGACAATGCCGATCCGGTCCGGCCACTTCTCCAGCGTGTGACCGTGATCCGCGTGCTCATGCCGGCCATGTCCGGGCTCATAGATCACGACATGCAGGATCGACCCGGCGACAAATGCCTGAAACCAGGCAATACCCGTACCGTCCATCGTCGCCACAACTTCCGGGCCGAACACATAACCGACGAGGGTCGCCGCAGCCAGTGCGACGAGCGCCGTGATCGCCGCGGACCGACCCAGCACCGGCAGCGCCAGCGTCCAGATCGCAAGCCCCACCGGAAACCGATGCAGTATGACGGCGATCGCCAGATATTCGCCCTCTTCGCGATGCCCGGCTCGCCACCACGGCTCGGCATCGGCAACATGTCCGGCCGCCAGCGCGACACCGTCGATGCCGGCGTGGACCAGCAGTCCCAGCATGCCGAGCAACAGGATTGCCAGGTGCGCCTGTTTCGCCAACCGGCCAAATATCTTCTCGAGACCGATCGGAAACACCAGTCCGACCAGGGCAAAGGCAATGGCGGCGCTGCCGCCGACGCCGATCGCCTGCGGCAGGATACCGAAACACAGCAGGCCGACGATCGTGATGAACGAAAAACCTTCGAGAAACCCAAAGGCGCGCGGACCGACACGGGCGATCTGGCAGAGCAACGGGCCGAAGAACAGCGCCGCGATTCCGACGGTAAGCAGCATGGGCGCGATGCTACACGATCCCGGCTGTCTTCTGTGGGTTTCACGAGCCGCGGTCCGGCGCCGCGAATTTGTTATGCTTGCATCAACCGCATGACTGCAAGGCCCGATATCGTGACGATCCGACCTGTCCATGCCCTGATCGCAGTCGCAATCTGCCTGCTCGCCGCGATACCCGGACCGGTGCTGGCGCAGGCGGATACGGCCGCCGAAGCGTCAGCGCCGACCGTATTAATCACCGGCGCCAATCGCGGCATCGGTCTGGAATTCGCGAAGCAGTATGCCGAGCGCGGCTGGCGAGTCATCGCGACCTGTCGCACGCCGGCCGAAGCGGACGCGTTGAAGCAGGTTGCTGACCAGCATCCGAATCTGATCATCGACCGGCTCGACATTACCGATCACGCGGCGGTCGATGTGCTGGCCGCGCGTTATGCGTACCTGGCGATCGACGTGCTGATCAATAACGCCGCCTTGCTCGGCCCGCGCGACACGCAAACGCTGCGCAACATGGACTACGACCTGTTCCGCCGCATCCTGGAGGTCAATACGATCGGCACGTTCAAGGTGACCGAGGCCTTCACGCCGCATGTCATTGCCAGCCGGCAAAAGAAGATCATCACGCTCGGCAGCGCGGCCGGTTCGACCCAGTTGATCGGCCCGCCGCCCGATTTCTACGCCTACCGGGCCAGCAAGACGGCGCTGCATCTACTGATGCGCAACGTCGCGCTCGGGCTTGCCGACGACGGCGTCATCGTCGGACTGATCAACCCCGGGCTCGTCGACACGCGCGGCTTTGCGAATATAGGCCCGGACGATCCGGTGCCCGAAGACTTCCGGCAGATCGTCACGCTGATACGCAGCGGCGCCCTGAAACTGTCGACGCCCGCCGAAGCCGTCGACCGCATGATCGCGCTGATCGAAAACCTGACGCCAGAGCAAAGCGGCGTATTTCTGAATGTCGATGGCCAGATTCTGCCCTGGTAACCGAGCGAGTCCCCCTCATGATTGATCCGGCCTGGGAAGGAAAAGTCCAGTTTTACGAGCTTGTCTTCGGCACATGGCTGACCTACGCGTTTCTGGTCCTCATGTGGGAACGGGCGCTGCACGCGACGAAGCCGGAATGGATCTATGCGCTGATCACCTTCCTCGGCGCCAGTTTCTTCTGGGTGAACCACTATTTCCAGTACGCCCCGTTTTATGCCTGGCTCCTGAACGGCTACACCCTGACATTCCTGATCATCTACTATGCCCTGTGCGTGCGCGGCGAGAGCCGGTCCGTCGGCTGGAAGATCGCCGCAATGCTGTCGGCCGTGGCCTTCACGGTCGCCTTCATCGGGTTTGAGAATATCGCCCGCTACTTTGTCGAGCGACATGGCGTCAACGAATTCTGGATCATGCTGGTCGCCTATTTCGGCTTCGTCTGGCTGATTGCCTGGCGCGGCCGCGCCCACCGCTGAATCGAGACACACGCACCCGAAAAGCGATTGGCCGGCGTCCGCCGCAGAGCCGATCATGCTCCCGAACGCACAACACCGTCCGGGAGAATTCACATGGCAAAATGGCTTATCTTCGCGTCGCTGATGTCGGCGGCCGCATCCATCAGCACGCAAAGCGCCGCGGCGACCCTCACGGTCGCAGACCTCGCGCCGAACGACCTGATGATCACCGAATACCTCGCCAATCCCGTCGGCATCGCCGACGCGGACGGCGAGTATTTCGAAATCTTCAATGCGACGGCCGGTCCCGTCGACCTGGCCGGACTGACCGTTCGCGACGACGGTAGCAATTCATTCACCGTTACGTCATTGACGCTGGCATCGCTCAGCTTCGCGGTTCTGGCCAGCACCGACGGCGCTCTGCTCGGCTTCACGGCTGACTATGTCTACGGCGCCGGCATGACGCTGACCAATACGGATGACGAGATCGGCCTGTACCGACCGGACGGCACGCTGATACACAAGCTCGGTTATGACGACGGCGATGCCTTCGGCGCCGGTATCGCTCACGAACTCGGCGTACTCGATCCGAACACGCCGACCATCGTGCAGGGGCCTGTTACGGGTGCGGATTTCATCGCGGCCAGCGGGATGCTGCCGTTCGATAACTTCGGCTCACCGGGATTCGCCGGCAACACACAGGTCGGCTTTGCCGCCGTGCCGCTGCCGGCGGGTATCTGGCTGCTCGCGTCCGGGCTCGGCGTTTGCGCCTGGGCGCGGCGCCAGGCCGGCCGCGGCGTGCCCGTCAGGGCATCTTGATCTGCCCGCCGCCGGGTATGCCGCCCCCGGGTAGGCCGCCGGCATCGGGCACGATGATGGACTGCGCCTGCTCACGGCGCATTTCTTCGAGCCGCTTGACGGTGTCTTCCATGGCCCGGTTCGCGCCCGCGCCGAATCCCGCCGCGGCCTCGGCCAGGTTCGCCGCCTCGATCTCGAACGTCAGCGGCAATGGTCCGGCACGAGTCATCAACTGCGTCTGGCCGACGAAGACCACCTTGCCGCCATCGACCAGCTGACCGTCACCGTCGACTTCACTGAGGCGCTGGATCGTGCCGACTTCGCGGTCGGTAAAGACCTCTTCCTTGAAGAGTTGCTCGCCAGCCATGCTGATTTCGGGTAGTTCATCGGCCATCGTCGGTCATCCCCTGCATTTCAAATATCACTACGTGACGGGAAAGTATAAGCTATTTCCCCATGCAGACCGCCGATGACGCGACCCTCGCCTACCTGAACCTCAAACCGGACGATATTCTCGACGCCGTCGAGAGCCTCGGTTTTCGTTGTGACGGCAGATTCCTGGCCCTCAACAGCTACGAAAACCGCGTTTACCGGGTGGGTATCGACAACGACCGGCCGGTCGTCACCAAGTTCTACCGCCCGCAGCGCTGGAGCGACGCGGCGATTCTCGAGGAACACGCGTTTTCGATCGAACTGGCTGCGAGCGACATCCCGATCGTGACGCCGCACGAACAACACGGCGCAACGTTGCACCATCACGGCGCATTCCGCTTTGCGCTCTACCCCTATCATGGCGGCCGCGCACCGGAGCTCGACGACATGACGCTGCTGCGCCAGCTCGGCCGGCTCATTGCCCGGATCCATCTGGTCGGCGAGACCGAGGTATTCGCCGACCGGCCGACGTTGGATATCGCCTCCTTCGGTTATCGATCGCACGACTATCTGCTCGACAACGAATGGATTCCGGCGGACCTGGAGCCGGCCTACACGAGCACCTGCGCACTGTTATTCGAAGGCATCGAACGTTGTTTTGAGCTCGCCGGTTCACCTGAACCCATTCGGCTGCATGCCGATTTTCACCCGGGTAACGTGCTCGTCGATCGCGACGTGGTGCATATCGTCGATCTGGACGATGCGCGGATGGGACCGGCCGTACAGGACCTGTGGATGTTCCTGTCCGGCGATCGGCACGAACAGACGCCGCAGCTGGCCGAACTACTGGCCGGTTACACCGAGTTCGCCGATTTCGACCCGCGCGAACTACACCTGATCGAAGCGTTGCGTACGCTGCGCGTCATGCACTACGCAGCATGGCTGGCAAAACGCTGGGAGGATCCCGCGTTCCGGCAGGCGTTTCCGTGGTTCGAGGATCGCCGCTACTGGGACGAGCACATCCTGGCGCTGCGGGAGCAGGCCGCGCTGATGCTCGAAACGCCGCTCGAATGGCAGGATGTGGATTCGTCCGGGCACTGATGGCGCACCGACACCTCCGGTTCCTGAAGATCGTGACGCATTCCGTCGAATGCATCGACGTCGCGCGGTCCGCGTGGGTCGACTGGCTCGGCTACCGTGTCGTCGCGGAAGGAGAACTCGACGCCGAACTGTGCGCCGCATGGGACACGCCCGCATCGGCCGGCCGGCCATGGTGTCTGCTGCAGCCGGCCAGCGGCGCCGAGGTTTATATCCGTTTCGTTGAAAACGCCATCCGAAACAGTTTCAGCCCGGCGAGTTACGGTTGGTGCGCTACCGAATTACTCGTCACCGACCCGGACCGCTTACTCGCGCAGCTTGCGGACTCGCCGTTCACGCACATCGCCGGTCCGATGGACCTGTTCGCGCAACCCAGGGCGCCGCGCGCGTTACAGATGCTCGGCCCGTCCGGTGAACTGATCTACTTCACCCGCATCCTGCCCGGTGGCAGCCGCTATGGCATGAAGGGTGCAACCAGCCCGGTCGACCGGCCGTTCATCGTGCCGATCGGCGGACCGTCGATGACGGCGCTGCACGCATTCTACGGCGGCGCACTGGGCCTGCGCACGATGCCGTCGTTGCCGTTCATCAATGGCATCATGGCGCGCGCCTGCGGCGTCGACGAGCAAACGCCATTCGGAATGTCCATCGTACCGATCCCCGGGCGCCGCTTCCTGATCGAACTGGACGAACTTCCGCCCGGCCTGAACCGTCGCTATCAGCCGCCGGGCGAGTTACCGGGCGGCATGGCGATGGTCAGCTTTGTCGTCGAGCGTATCGACGCGGTTCCCGTCGCCTGGCGAGCCGATCCTCGTCCCGTGGCGGGCGCGTTGTACGCCGATCGCAGAACAGGCGTTACGGAGGGTCCGGCCGGCGAATGGCTCGAATTAATCGAGGGATTTTGACCGACAGGCGGCGGCGCCGGTCAGTAGATTTTTGCAACCTGTCACGGTATAAAGCTTCGTGAAAGCTAACGGTGTTAGCTATGCTGCCTTGATGACATGCATCTCTTCATGCAATCCGGAACTGCTTTTTTGGGTCCTGTTGCACTGAGCGACTGTCTACTACTGGCAACTTGAACCAACCCACGTGAAGTCGATACAAGAAGTATCGTGCACGTAGCAGGAGGCCCGGATATCGGGCTCAGGAGCGATCATGAAAAAAATCTATGTCGGTAATCTGCCGTGGAGCACAGATGAGGCCGCACTTCGCGACCTTTTTTCGCCGCTTGGCGAAGTTCTGTCGGCCGATGTCATTTCGGATCGGGAAACCGGCCGTTCACGCGGATTCGGTTTTATCGAAATGGATGATGCCGACGCCGATAAAGCAATCGCAGAACTGAACGGTCGCGAAATAGACGGTCGGGCATTGCGCGTCAACGAAGCGCGGGAACGACCGAATCGCTTCGGCGGTGGTGGCGGCGGTCGCCACTGAGCGGTACCGGTAGATACCTGTCAAAAAAGAACCCCGCATTAGCGGGGTTCTTTTTTTGTCCTCTCGAAAACCGAATTGGAATTAAGGGGAATCAAGCCAGAGCACCGTCCGTTACCCGACCGGCTCAACCCGAACGCGCACGCGAATCCGGTCACCGGGTGCGTTCGGCATCCGCGTCACGTAATCCTGCCCACGGTAGCGGTAGGTAACACGGTAACCCTCGACCCGCTCCTCTTCGTGCACGGTTTCTTCGATCTCGCAGCGCCGCGCGGACACGTATCGGGTATCGCCATAGGCCCGCTGCCGATACTCGGCATCGCGACCGACCGATGCACCGAGCAACGCCCCAGCCACAGTCATCGCATCCTGACCGCGGCCGCTGCCGAACTTGTTACCGACGACGCCGCCGATAATCCCGCCGAGCACGGCCGGTACATGCGAGCGGTGGCGACGGTTTTCGCGACGCACCGGTTCATCCCAGCAGACCTCCTGCGGCGTCGCGACCCGCACGACGCGAACGATCGGCTGCACATCGGTAACCTTCGCGTTCGCATAAAAGGCATCGGCGACTGCCACGGCGGGCAGACCACATACGCCCAGGGCAAGAACGACCGGCGCCAGCCGGTTTCTGGTGGCATACGACATGCTGTTCTCCTCTTCGACCGTCATACGGCTCTGTTGAGCCTGACCACCAATGTACGCCGGCGACGCTGAACGGCGCCTGAACCGCCGCAGAGCAAGGCAGAGCGGGGTTTCTAGCTACTGGAACGTCGACTTCTTTTCCGCCGCCGCAAACGGGTAGGCGGTCATACGGTCGGCATGATCGCGTTCCAGCCGGGCCCGGAATGCGGCGGGAAGCTCGTCGAGCGAACCGATCTTGGCGCCGGACGCATGCCAGATCACGTGACCGGGTCGATCACCCATGTCCATCCAGCGCGGCCAGTTCTCGAACACCGTCGCCGAAAATGTCGTCGGCAGATTCCGGACACTGCGGTCGACGAACGCATCGACCGGCGCGAACATCGTTTGACGCTGCTTGCGTGGCTGCTTCAATCCCGGCGGATACGCGGTTTCGGCATGCATCCAGATCGCGTCCCGAACCGAACTCCACTGCAGCAGCAGCGGCTTGGCCGGCAACCTGTCGAGCAGCTTGGTCAGCCGGACGCCGTTGACCGAATAATTAAATCCAAACCCGGCACCGCCGCCCTGCACGGCCGCCTCGACCGTGTTTTGCTGCCCCGTATACGGGTTGTCGAAGGTTTCCAGCATCTTGCCGGTTGCCACATCATAGAAAAACGTCACGGTGTGCCCCGTCAGTTCATAGGCATCGTTCTCGACCGGCCGCACCCAGTAGACTTCCCAGCCCTCGAATCGAACCAGCGGTTTCGGCTCGGACTCGCCGACGATGCCGAAGATCGTGCCGTCGAACCACCACGGCACGTCCTCCTGCTCCAGGCTCGCCGTCATCCTGAGCATGCCTTCGAGATTCTCCCGTGGCAGCGAGAAATCCGGCAGGTCGGCGCGGCGCCGCAACCCGGTCTGCGTGCTGCAACCGTTCATCGCCGGAAGCGCAGAGAGTCCGGCGGCAGCCAGGAAGAAACGTCGTGAAAATGGTGTGGTCATGGCTATTCCGTGGTACAGAAAAATTCAGGCCGCCGATGATTGTCGGCGTTCGGTCTCACGCAACCGGTTCTCGGCTGCGAAGATATAGTCCCGTGTCAGCTCCGCGGCCTCACGCGTTCGCGCGAGCTGCATGTGGAACACCATCTGCGCACCGGTCCGGAACATCGTCTCGGCGCTGAGCAAGTAGAACTCCCACATGCGGCAGAATCGTTCGTCATAAAGTTCCGCGACCCGCCCCCGGTTCGCCTGGAAACGCCGGTTCCATTCGACCAGCGTATCGGCATAGTGCGTGCGCAGCACCTCGACGTCGCTGACCCACAAATGCTGGCGCTCCGTCGCGGCGAACACCTCCGACAGCGCCGGAGAATACGCGCCGGGGAAAATATATTTGCGCATCCACGGACTGGCGACCGACGGCGGACTCATGTGACCGATACTGTGCAGTACTGCGAGGCCGTCGTCCGGCAGCAGATCGTAGACCTTGCCGAAGAACTCGTCATAGCGCGTTACGCCGACGTGCTCGAACATGCCGACCGACACAATGCGATCGAATTTCTCGTCGACCTGCCGATAATCGCGTAGCTCGAAACGAACCCGGTCCGCGAGCCCGAGCGCGCGGGCTCGCTCGACTGCGACGCGATGCTGCTCCTCGGACAGCGTGACGCCGAGCACCTCCACGTCGGCGACGCGGGCCAGGTACAAGGCCATGCCGCCCCAACCGCAGCCAATATCGAGGATCTTCTGCCCGGGCTCCAGCCGCAGCTTGGCGGCGATATGGCGCTTCTTTTTTTCCTGCGCCTCCTCGAGCGTCTCGTTGCCGTTCTCGAAATAGGCGCACGAGTACTGCAGGTCTTCGTCGAGAAATAGCCGATACATCTCCGCAGACAGATCGTAATGGTGTGCAACGTTCTTCTGTGCCTTGCCGACCGGGTTGTATTGCTGAAACGCACGCACCCAGCGCGAGACACGGCGCAGGACCGACTGCAGCGGGTACGACGCGATGGCGCCCCGGTTGATCGAAAACACATTCAGAAAATCCGCGAGCCCGCAGTCCTCGAACGTCATCGTCCCATTCATGTAGGCCTCGCCGCCGTGCAGTTCCGGATTGCGGAACAGCTTCAGCGGCAGATCCGCCTCGTGCAGCCGAATGGTCGCAACAGGTCCCGGCGTACCGGAAAATTCACTGACATGCCCGTCCGCCTCGATGACGCGCAGCGTGCCTCGTTGTATGAACCGCCGCAGCATATTCGCCAGCAGCCTCATGCCGAGACTCCGGTCCCCGGGCGTTGCGCTTGCCGTCATGGTCATTCCTCAGTGGGGTGTCGTTTTCTTGTAGGATACCTCAGCTGAAACCGGGAACCGAGGCCCATGCATGGCCGCTGGCCCCGGCCCCGATTGACCGCTCGATTGACCGTGACGGAGGAGGCACGACATGCCAACACACAGGATCTCGCTGCCCGGATTCATCCTGATTATGATCGCCGGCCTGTCACCCGCCGGCGCCGACGTAGGCCCGACGCTCGACGCGCTGCGCGGCGCCGACTACATGAAGGGCAAGCAGAGCTTCCAGTCACGATGCAGCGCGTGTCACACGCTGGCCGACAGCAGCGGCGATATCGCCGGGCCGAACCTGTGGGGCATATTCGACCGGGTTGCCGGCAAGAAATCCGGTTTCACGTATTCAGCCGCGTTGCGGGACGCCGCGTTTCCATGGTCGCCGGCGCGCCTCGATGCGTGGCTCGCCGATCCGCGCGGCTATCTGCCGGGCAACATCATGGGCATTCCCGAGGCCGTGCCGGCAGCTGAACGTCTGAACATCCTGTCATTCCTGATGATCGAGACCGGGGCCGTCGACTGGCCGCGACCGGAAACAAATTTTGCCGACGCACAAACCGATGCGTCACGCCCGCCGTCGGAACGCTTCCCGAGTTTCTGGAATCACCTGATGTTCAATACGGCGCGCTACCGCTGGGAGAATGCGGCGGCGGGCGAAGATTATTCTTTCGATGCGTACTTCAAGACCGACGGCACCGTCGTGACCAGCGAAAAACGCGTCACGGGCTTCTGGCACATCACCGCAAGAAATTTCTTCTGCTACGCCCTGACCGGCATGCCGGTAGGCGTCGGCCACATGGTCGAATGCTTCCCGGTCGCGGCGATGGCGATCCCGCGCTTCGCCGAGGAGCTCTGGGTGTCAAAACCGCAACCCGGCGTCCAGTTGCACGGCGGGATGATCGCCGGCCGGCCGGACTGGGTCTACGGCGGACCGGCGCCGTAGCAAAAGATCAGGCGACGAACACGGCCCAGGAACCGTAGCCGAGCACGACCAGCGTGAACGCCTCGAAAAACATTGAGGCATAGTGCTTGTGCATGATATGCAGCGGCACGGTGGCGATAAACGAGCCCCCGAACAGCGCCGCCCACAAGGCCCATGACGTGCCGACGCCATCGGCCATGACCGTGATGCCGAGCAGCAGCGACAGGCCGAGAAACACCCGGCGGGCGACAAAGATCTTGTTCGTGTATGCGTCCGTCTTGTCCAGCGTCAGCTCCACGCCGCCGGCGAGGTCGATGTACCGGAAACTGGCAAACATGAACAACGCGCCGAACAGCAGGGACGCAATCAGAATCTCGACATGGAACGGCACAATCCGCGCGCTAATACCGGTCGGATCGATCGCGGCGATAACGAATGCGCCCGCCAGCGTAGTGAACGGGATACCGAAGCATAGCGCGGCGAAATTCACGCGCGCATACCACAACAGGAACTGTCGGTGGGTACCAAAATGCACGCCGAGGATATGACTGAGGAAATCAAACGCGGTACCGAAGGCCACCCAGCCGAGTAACAACAACGCCACTTCGTCGGTCCGTACATACCAGCCGAAACACAGGGCCGACAGCAAAAACGTGCCCAGTGTCGTGAAGTATAAGAAGGCGATGCGCGCTGACAGACCTGCGGGTCTGATCTCGCCGGTAGTGGCGGCCGGTTGATTCATGACGTCCCTGTCCTGTTGCAGAAATTCCGTGTCTTGCGGACCGATACGGCTGAACGCAGCGGCCGGGTCGAAATTATTGTGGCCGTGGCGTGAGAGTGCAACCCGGCCGGGGACTGACGTCCGACATGAGGAGAGTCGGTTGCCGCGGTGCACCTGATACCACAACCATATGTTTTAAAAGGATTTTTTCTTGCAAAATCCGCTAACCGTACGCATCCGATACTGCGACGCAGCCGTGTTTTGCACGTATATTCCGCAGTCCATCGAAATGGGTGCCGGTGGATAATTGGGCCCGTGTACAGATTCTTAAGTTTCTGAAGTTTTCCCGAAACATGATGCCGTGCGGTCGCCGCCAAGGGTCAGGAATACCGGCGAAACTGTACACCGGCACCCGGAACACGCAGGAACGTTGTCACACCACCCATGCCGGAAGGTCCCGAAGTTCGTAAAGCCGCCGATCGGATCGGCGCCGTACTGACCGGCCAAAAGCTGGCGGACATATTCTTCGACCCCGAGGTGTTTCCGGATCTCGCTCGCCACGAAAAAAAACTGACCGGACAGCACGTGCTACGCATCGACACGCACGGCAAGGCGATGCTGACGCGACTCGGCGGCGGCAAGACGATCTACAGCCACAATCAACTCTACGGTCGCTGGCGGGTCTGCACACGCGGGGAGTTTCCCGACACGAACCGGTCGCTGCGCCTCGCGCTGCACACGACCGAACACAGCGCCCTGCTCTACAGCGCATCCGCTATCGAATTGCTCGATGCCGACGGGCTGCGCCGCCACCGCTACCTGTCGCGACTCGGACCGGATATCCTGGACGAGCGACTCGACTGGAAGGCGCTGCGCGAGCGCGCGCAATCGCCGGAGTTCAAACGACGTAGCCTCGCCGCGCTGTACGTGGACCAGCATTACCTGGCCGGCAGCGGCGACTATCTGCGCTCGGAGATCCTGTTTGCGGCGCGGATGCATCCCTGGGCGCGGCCCTGCGAACTGCCGACGACGGCGCTGTCACAACTCGGGCGGCAGACGCTCACGATCGCCCGACGCAGTTACCGCACGGATGGCGTGACCAACCCGCCCAACCTGGCGGCACGACTGCGGGCGCAGGTCGTTGCCGCCGAAACGTCGGGCGCCGCAACCAGCAGCGGACGTGGCGCGCCGGCCGCACCGCGCAACAAGGGCAACGAGGCCTGGCGCTTCGCGGTATTCCGCCGCGAAGGCGACCCCTGCTACGCGTGTGGCACGCCGATCGAACGCGTCAGGATCGGCGGACGGGCGCTGTACTACTGCCCGGCATGCCAGTCGGCCAATCGGTAACCGGGATCCAGGCCCTAGCGGTTATACCGCACGCGCAAATAGGCGTTGCTCGCGTCTTCGAGCTGGCCGAAAAACGTATGTGCATCGCGCCCGCCGAACCCGTTGACGCCACCGGTCAGCGACCACCGATCGCTGTACCGGTAGGTCAGCGAGGCGCGGATATGGACATCGCGATCACTGGGCGACAGAAAAGTGAACCACGACCACACGAATCGATCACGATCGGTCCGGTATGTCATTCGGTTGGTCACGAGGTGCCGGTATTCATCGGGTTCGTATTGCGGCCACGGCGAGTTCGCGACCAACGCATCGTGGTCGAGCGTCCATTCGAGGTAATACTGGAGCCCGACCGTAAAGTTCGTCCGCGCCTCCCACTCGTAGCCGGCCAGGGCCCGGAACTGGTCATTGGGTACGCGCGGGTCGGTGCCGCTGCGGTCGTCGCGTGAGTCGTAGTACGAGACCTCCGCGTTAAACAAACCGATGCCGGCCGGGCGGCGCAGGCTGGCGCCGAACGCATGCAGCGGCGCAAATGTCGGTTCAAGCGAGGCCGTCAGCGCAGTCGGTTGCTTGAAGAAACCCCGGTAGGCATACAACGCATATTCACGCCCCTCGACGGTGCGATAGAGTCGCAGCGCGAACTCACCGTTGGAAAAGGATTCTTTGGGCTCGACGCCCGACAGCGGCGGATCCGGCGCTACGGTCGTACCGGCAGCCGGCGAGAAAAAAGCAAAGCGTTCACCGGTCAGGTAGTTGTCCGGCTCGAAGACCGGTACCCAGACGACATCGATATTCACCGCAGACGAAAATCGGCTGATACGCAATGCGTTGCTGGGCGCCTTCAGGTATTCGTCATCGCGGCCGGCAAAAAACGACACGAAGTCCTTCGGAAACAGGTCGTTCAGAAACACCAGGTCGCCGGTGCCCCAGGTCTGCACCTGCCGGCCGGCCTTGACGTCAATATCGCTGCCCAGCGTGAACGACAGCGTCAGGTCGCGAACGTCCGCAAACCAATCGTTGTCGATGCCGTCATACCCGCCGTCGGCACGCAGTTTGATCGCGAACCGTCCGGGTGCCCAGTCCGATTCTATACGCCCGCGCAGTTCTTCCAGCGTGGTGCGGTTACTGACCAGCGGATCGCGATCCAGTCGCGTCCCGAAGCCGGCCTCGACGAACCCGCTCCAGCGACTGCTCTGCGCGACGTCATCCCAGGCATCATCGCTCCAGA
The DNA here is from genome assembly GCA_021773815.1 of Gammaproteobacteria bacterium. Taxonomy (GTDB): domain Bacteria; phylum Pseudomonadota; class Gammaproteobacteria; order Steroidobacterales; genus SMWD01. The sequence continues at coordinate 16,903 of JAJFJS010000040.1, read as the reverse complement.
CGTCGCCGTCCCCTGGATCTTCCTGGGCGCCGACGACCATCGGCAGCAACAATATCAGCAGCCAGCGTTTCAAATCCTAATCCGTCGGTCGCTGCAGCCATTCGCGCGGCGGATTTCTCAGCGAGCGTTCCGCAAATACGTCCGCGGGCAGGCCGATGTCGTACTGTATGTAACGAAACTGCATGTCGGTCCGGCCGCCGGACGACAGATCAGACACGCGGCTCACCGTCACCGTCGGATGGCCGTCAAAAGTTGCCACTTCCAGCACTTCGACCCGCCGGTACAGCCGGCCCGCCGGATTTGTGTATTCGATCTTCATCGGCAGAAACGTTTCGCGATCGATCCAGGTGACGTAACTGCCAAACTCGACGCTGCCGACATCGATCGGCACATGCCGCAACACGTATGCCGTGTCGGTCGTCTCGATCAGTTCGTGTGTGTCTTCGGTCGGGCGGCGACCCGACACATCCTCATAAAAATAGTGCGCGCCGACGAAACTCGTGCGCTTGTCGCCGGCCGAGATCCGCTTGACCAGATCCAGGCCCGGCAGATAGAGCCAGCGATCATCGTCGCGATCGATGTGCTTGTCGACCAGGAAAACGGTGCCGCGCACATCGGACGGCTGACTGAATACCACCAGGAACTGCTGGTCGCCGCCATCGGCGATATCACGACGCAAGACCGTGAACTGCCGGCGCTGGCGTCGGTCCTGTACATCACTGATCAGCATGCGCACTTCGGCGCTGCCGTCGGCGCCGGCATAGTAGGCCGCCAGGTTGGCGCGCGCGACGATCTCGTTCGGATCCGTCAGCACATCGGCGCGGGCATCAAATGCGATCATCGCGACCAGCGCGACCGACACAAGCATCCTGATCATGGGGCAACCTCCTCCTGAGATGATTCTCCGCCGTGACCCGTTGCGGCCGACACCCGGAGTTGTGGAAACAGCCACGGGCCCGCCCAGGCCATCAGCGCCGGCAACAGAATGAGCGTCGCCAGAGCCGAGACCGCCATGATTGCCGCCATGAACGCACCTACCGTGATATAGGGCACCAGCGGCGCGAAGAACAGCGGCGTAAAACCGATGGCAATGACGATCGCGTTGCGCGCAATCGCCCGCGCCGGCTTTTCGAACAATATTCCTGCCACGATTTCGAATGAACCATTCTCGTCCAGCAGCGAGCGCGTGCGCTGGATAAAGTGAATCGCAAAGTCTACCGACAGGCCGAGCGCCAGCGACGACAATACGGCAATCGGCATATCGTAGTCCTTGCCGATCCAGCCGATAATGCCGTAGACGCCGAGTATCGTGATCGACAGCGGCACCATAGCCAGCAAGCCAAGTCGCCAGCTTCGAAATAACATCGTCATCATCAGGAACACGGCGACGAACGCACCCAGCAGGCTGTTCAGCATGCCCCGCACCATCGCATCCTGCCAGGCCACGTTGATGAAGGTCTTGCCGGCCCAGCGCACCTGCACGTTGGCCGGCATCGGCTCGTCGGCGAGGTACGCATCGAGCGCGCGCACGACGCGCGTCATGTCCTGGTTGTCGCCGCTGCGGAGCTGTACCCAGATAGCCGTCGACGAAAAATCCGGGGTGACCATGTGCCACAAATCCTGCGGCCGATGCGACGACTGGTATTGCAGCAGTGTCTGCGCGACGGCAGCGGACGTATCCGGAATACGGTAGTTTCGTGCTTGCCCGCCACGCAGTTCGCGATTGACGAGCTTGACAATATCCGGGAGCGCATTCGTCTTGCCAACGTCGGCCGAATCCCCGAGCGCCACCTGCAGGGACGCGATCCGGCGCAGTATGTCCGGGCGCTGGAAAAACCTGGCGGTGGACTGGGTCTCCTCGCTCAGCGTCATGAGTTGCGTCAACGCCTCCACTGTCGCCGGTTCGCGCGCATCGAACAACGCGTCGTCGAGCATCACGATCAGCGCACCGTAGTAGTCGCCGCCCGCGCCGGGTTCCGTCGAGAGTTGCTCACGAATCGGTGCGGCTAGTGACGGATCGACCCCGGTCAACAGCGTCTCGGCCGCAGCCCGAAAACGCGGCAAGGCCTCGTCATCGTGATGAGTCAGGACGATAAACGCGTCATAGGTGCCGGCAAAATGCCTGTTCAACACTTCGTCGGCAACCCGGATCGGGTGATTCGCCTTGAACCAGCGCACCGGGTTGTCGTTGATCTGGATTCTCGTGATACCGGCGATACTGACGGCAACGAGTACGACGGCAACAGCCGTGATCGACTTGCCGTTGTTGACGGCGAAACGCCCGCCGCGGCGCAGACTTCGCGCCAGCAGCGTTTCGGTATGCGGCGTGCTCCGGCCGGCAGCCAGCCGTGCCAGCGTGGCCGGTTTCATACTGACGACATAGGCCGGCACCAGGATCACCGTCAACAGGAACGCCAGCAGAATACCGAACGCGACGAATACGCCGAAGATCTGAACCGGCGGGATCGGCGTCAACAGCAACGACAGGAATCCGACGGCCGACGTCAGCGACGTAAACAGCATCGGAGTAAACAAGTGGCCGACGACATCGCCGATTACCGTTTTTGTGTCCTGGCCGGGACGCCAGGTGTCGGCAAATTCGGACATGATGTGCACCGAATCGACCACGGCGATCGGCATCAAAAAGATCGGAATCATCGAGCTCATGATGTGCACCGTGAATCCCAGGCCGATCAGCAGGCCCATGCTGATAATCACGGTGGCCATGGCCACGAGCATCGGCGCGATCACGAGGCCGGCGCTGCGGAAGAAATACCACATCAGCAGGAAGATCATCAGGCCCGCCAGCGGCGCCGAGATGCCCATCTGCACGAACATGTCATGGCCGAACGTATCTTCCGCGACCGGCAGCCCGGTAATGTGATAGGCGTCCGTGGTATCGAGCTGCTGGGTGAGCGCCCGGATCTGCAGCGACAGCGGGTAACTCAGATCCTTGCTGGCGATTGGCACATAGATCGCGGCCGCCCGGCCGTCGCCGGACACCAGCGTGTCCCGGAGCAGCGGCAAACGATCCACTTTGTCACGGATGTCCCGCGCCTGCTGCACCGTGACCGGCGCCTCCTTCATCATCCACTCGAACCGGATCGTGCCCGGCCCCGCCTGGGAGATATTGTCGGACTCGGCCAGCGACATCAGGTCCGGCACCACGACGCCGTCCAGTTCGAGGATCGATTTGCTCAGGTGATGCAACGCCGCCAGTGAACGCGGATTGAAAATGCCGTCCGGATCCGTGTCGTTAACAATGCCTACGACAATCGCATCGTGCAGCGTGAAGCGCGCCTCGACGGCATCGTGGAACACGCGATCTGCCTGATCGTTCGGCAGCATGTTCTCCGGATCGGTATCGATCTGGATGCGCAGGATCAGTGCACCGAGCACGCAAACCAGCAGCAGCACGACGGCGAACACGGCGCCGGGTCGCTCCGTCGCAAACCGGATCAGGACGCGCTGCATCAACGGTCGTCCTTGAGCCGCTTGATGCCCATCATCTTAAGCACGGCCTTCTCATAGTAGGGTTCGGTCCTGGCACCCCGCACCTTGCTGAGAAAGTACTTCTCGAACGCCACCTTCGCCAGATGCACCCACCTGCCCTCCGCGGCCCAATTGGCATTGCGCGGCGGGATCTGCGGCAGCGCGACGAACGCGACACCGCTGTCGCCGAAATCCGCCAGACACAGCGCGTTCCACGTGGCCCGCGTGTCGGGGTCGCGGCCCTCGATGGCCCGACGGATATTACCCGTCGTCGCCGTGACCATCGACTCGATCATGTAGCCGGTCTTCGGCGCCCCGGACGGAACTGGCGTCGGACCCACGGGCGGAATGGCAACGCAGACGCCGACGGCATAAATATTCGGAAAAGCGGGATTGCGCTGGAACTCATCGATCAGAATGAATCCACGCGGGTTGCTGAGCCCCTCGATATCCATGACAGCGTCGATACCCTTGAAAGCCGGCAGGATCATCGCGTGCCGGAACGCCAACTCGTGCTGCTTCTTGTCGTTGCCGTCCTCATCGACCTCGGTAAACGACACCTTGCCGTCCGCAACCTCCGTGATCTTTGCATTGCATGTCCAGCGGATGTGGCGATTGCGCATCTCCGATTCCAGGATCGTCTTGGTATCGCCGACACCGTCCAGGCCGAGGTGCCCGATATACGGTTCGGACGTGACGAAGTGCATCGGTACGCGATCGCGCAATTTGCGCTTCTTCAGTTCGGTGTCGAGGATAAATGCGTATTCATAGGCCGGCCCGAAGCACGACGCGAATGGTGCGGCGCCGATCACCACGGGACCGGGATCGGCGACGAGCCGCTCGAAATCGACGAACGACGTCTCCGCGTGGCCGGTCTTGCAGATCGACTGCGAGAAACCGCCGTCAGGACCCATGCCCGGCACTTCTTCGAATGCCAGCCGGGGTCCGGTGGCAATCACCAGGTAATCGTAATCAATGGAGCTATCGTCGTAGAGTTCGAGCCGATTCTCGGCGGGATGCAGCCGACGCACACCCTGCGAGTGAAACTCGATGCCGTGTTTTTGCATCAGCGCGGGCAGGACAACGGTCGTCTGCTGCGCCTTGCGCCAGCCGACGGCCACCCAGGGATTGGACGGCGTGAATTCGAATCGTTCGGAATCGCTGACCAGCACGATCTGGTGCGCATGTCCGAGTTCTTTCCGCAGTTCGTAGGCTTGAGAGATGCCACCGACACCGGCACCCATGACAACGATCTTCGCCATTTCTTGTTCTCCTCGGTCCGGCCTGACAGCGTCGCATCAATATATGCATTAATGCTAATGTTGTAAAGCCTAATTTATGGATTTCTAATTCTATCTCCCTTACTATTCAACGGTCCTGTCACATTGATCCATGGACCGCCGTGCAGATAGCTCAGAGTACAGGGATGACAAGTGAAAACAACATGCGCGAGGAACCGCGGTTCCCGCCACCGTCGCTGGAACAAATGCAGCTCCATGCCGCCGACGCCGCGGGCCTGATGAAGGCGCTCGGCAACGAGAGCCGGCTGATGATCCTGTGCTCCCTGACCGAGGGCGAAGTCTCGGTCGGCGAGCTGAACAAACGCATCGCGCTGAGCCAGTCGGCACTGTCACAGCAACTGGCCCGATTGCGCGGGGCCGGCCTTGTCACGACACGGCGGGATTCCCAGACGATCTTCTACTCATTGTGCCCGGGCCCGGTCGAGCGGGTCATCGAACTTCTGCACGACATCTACTGCGCGTCATCGCGGCCAAGTGAATACGTCGGTCCATTGCGTCGCAGAGGTTAGCGGTATTGCCACCGTGTCGGGACGCCGGATATGACTCGCACCAAATGATGCAACATCGCCGTGCCGGGCCCGTGCTGGATGGGCAGAAATTACGATTCATTCTTTCCGCCGGGCGGACGGGCACCGTGTTCCTCAGCAAAATGCTTGCCGGCATGTATCCCCAGCACAGCATCGTTCACGAGCCTCCGAGTTCACGACGCACTTTCATGCTGGCAAATGCCGAGGCGGCCGGCTGGATCCCGGAAGGCACCGCTCTTCGATTATTCACAACCAATCGTGCGCGAGTCCTGGATCGGCTGCCGGAACAGAGCATACGTGTCGAAATCAACCCATTCCTGTATCCGCTCGCCACACAGATGTGCCAGATCGTCGAGCAACTACATGTCATTCACCTGGTTCGCGATCCCCGGAGCTGGATCCAATCAATGGCCAACTTCGGCGCAGCGAGCTGGAGAAGACACCTGATCGACTATGTGCCTTTCGCACGAGCGATACATCCGACTGTCAAAAGAGAATGGCACACGCTGGATACCATCAGCCAATTCGCATGGCGATGGCGCCTGGCGAATGAACAACTTCTCGCCTGCAGCAGGAACACCGCCCAATACAGTCTGATCCGTTATGAAGATCTGTTCTCCAGTGACCGCTCCCATGCAAGTGAATCCATTCTTCGCCTGCTGTCGATACTGCCACCTCAGAGTGGTAACGAATCACCCGTCGTGCCGTGGGAGACCCGGGTCAACCCGGGTCGCAAGGGCAAGGTCAAACCCTGGCAACAATGGCCTCGAGAAACCCTCGACAGGGTCATGGAAATCTGCGGCCCTCTGCAAAAAGAACTCGGATATACACATTCCGAAGGACAATCGGGCAGGGCCGAACCGGGTTCAGGATATGTTATTCGAAGAATGAACTGACGCGGAAGTAAATGAGCATGAATCAGCGCCCAGTGCCGGAATCCGCAACGCGAGCCACGCCAAGTATCGCCGTGATCATTCCCTGTTACGGAGTGGGCGAATCGATACTGGGACTCCTCAAAGACATTGGGCCGGAAGCCGACCAAATCTACCTCGTGGATGACGGCTGCCCGAAACACACCGGCGATCTGGTCGAAAAGGGTTCGACGGATACACGTGTGAAGGTCCTGCAGCACGAATCCAATCAGGGCGTCGGCGCGGCGGTCATCACCGGCTACCGAGCCGCACTGGAAGATCATTGCGATATCATCGTCAAGATCGACGGCGACGGACAGATGGATCCTGCACTGATCCCCCGCTTTATTCTTCCGATCATCGAACGACGCGCGGATTATACGAAAGGGAATCGGTTTTTCTATGTGGAAACTGTTCAGAACATGCCGTGGATCCGCTTGCAGGGCAATATCATTCTGTCTTTCCTGACGAAGGTATCCAGCGGATACTGGCGCATCTTTGACCCCACGAACGGCTATACGGCGGTGCACGCCAAGGTAGTGAAGAACCTGCCGCTCGACAAGATCGCACGGGACTATTTCTTCGAATCGGACATGCTTTTCCGACTCGGCTTGTTACGCGCGAAGGTCATCGATATTCCGATGGCCAGCATCTATCGCGACGAGAAGAGCCACCTCAGGATCTCACGAATCATTCCAGGCTTTCTAACATCGCATCTGGCGAACTTCACCAAAAGAATTATCTACAATTATTTTCTTCGCGATTTTCAGATGGTATCTGTCGGTATCGTGCTGGGAATACCGATGATTCTGTTCGGCGTGATTTTCGGAATTATCCAGTGGGCATCTGGATCTATCGCGGGAATTCTCGCCTCGCCAGGCACCGTCATGGTTGCCTCTTTGCCGATACTGATCGGCAGTCAATTGCTCCTGCTGGCGATCGGTCAGGACATCAGCAATCAACCTGATGAGCCTGTATATCCCGATCTTTGAGGAAACTCGTCACATTATCGAGGACCGATCTTCGCCGGGCGCCATGTCCCGTGGCCTGCCGGCATTCTGCATCAAGTAGAATAGCCGCTGCCTTGGGGACGAATACTATTTGCGAGTAACCGTATGTGTGGGATCTTTGGGATCGTCATCGGGAGCGACGCGTGCATCCCGGCCGAATTCGTCGAGGAGACGACTGCCAGGCTGTTTCGCTTTTCGGAGACTCGCGGCCGGGAGGCTGCCGGGCTGGCCATGAGAGTGAACGGCTCGATCGACGTACTCAAGCAGGCCGGATCCGCATCGGCATTCATCAAGAGCCCAAAGTACCGAGACCTACTGTCCCGAAACCTCGGCACGTACACGAAGGCCGATCGGGCCGAAGCAGCCGCCGGGCTGGCGCTAATCGGACACTCGCGACTCGTCACCAATGGATTCCAGTGTGACAACGACAACAATCAGCCGGTGATCGTGCCCCGCACTGTGGGCGTGCATAACGGCATCATCGTCAATGAGGCGGATCTCTGGACGCGATACGATCAACTATCCAGAGAATTCGATGTCGATACGGAGATATTCCTCAAAATCCTGCGTCACCACCTGGACCGATTGCACGACCTGAAATCAGCGGCCGGCGTTGCCTTCGCCGAAATCGAAGGGACCGCCTCGGTCGGCGTCCTGACCGGGGACCTGTCGTCGCTGCTGTTGGCAACGAATACCGGGGCATTATTTCATGTCGTCAACGAGCAAGAGACTTTTTTCGCCTTTGCCTCCGAACGGTTTATTCTGCAGCGATTACTGCGAACACCCCGATTCCAGCAGGCAGTGGGGCAATGCCGGCCGATTCACAAAATACAGCCAGATCACGGAGTTATCGTGCGGCTGGGCAAGATCGACATCGACGAGTTCATTCTTGGTGACGTAGAATCTCCCGCTCCCGCGGTCAGCACGGACACACGGCAACAACCCGCAACGGTGACCGATCACACGAAACGGGTCGAAGACCTCCGCCGCTGCAGCCGCTGCATCCTGCCCGAATCCTACCCCCTGATAGAGTTCGATACGGACGGCGTATGTAATTTTTGCCGCGAGCATATGACGATCAGCGTACGCGGCGAACAGGCCCTGCGCGACGCCCTCGCGCCATACCGGCGTGATGATGGTTCGCCCGACTGTATCGTTGCCTTCAGCGGCGGCCGCGACAGCTCGTACGGGTTGCACTACATCAAGACCGTACTCAAGATGAATCCGGTCGCCTTCACTTATGACTGGGGCATGGTTACCGACCTCGCCCGCCGCAATTGTGCTCGCATCTGCGGAAAGCTCGGTGTCGAGCATATTATCCGTTCGGCTGACATTGCCACCAAACGACGATATGTGCGCCAACAGGTCGAGGCCTGGCTGAAGAGACCCGAACTGGGAATGGTCACTCTTTTCACAGCAGGCGATAAGGAATTCCGCAAACATGCGCGGGATCTCCGTCGGGAAACCGGCATCGACCTCGTGATCTTCTGCTCCGGCAACATGATCGAAAACGCACCATACAAATTCGGTTTTTTGGGTATCCACGAAGATCCGCACGGGATGCAGTTAACCGCGATTTCGCTTCGCGAAAGATTCGCGATGGCCGCTTATTATGCCAAGCAGGTATTGCTGAACCCCCGATATATCAATCGCTCACTGGTCGACGCTGTCAAGGCTTACTGGCATACATTCGTCACCAAGGACGATTTCCTTTACCTCTATCACTACATACCGTGGAGTGAAGACGAAGTCGTGCGAACCATCTGCGACGAATACGACTGGGAGGGGGCTACAGACACGACAACGACCTGGCGCATCGGCGATGGCACGGCGGCATTCTACAATTACATTTACCAGACCATGTCCGGCTTTACTGAGGATGACGATATGCTCAGCAATATGGTGCGGGAGGATTACATCACTCGAGAGGAAGCCCTGCGACGTTCAGTCGAGTACAGGCAACCACGCATCGCGTCGATCCGGGAGTACGCCCAGATGATCGGCCTCAACTGCGAGGAGGCGCTTAACGTCATCAACACCGCACCACGAAGATACTGATGCCGGAGACTGCACCGGAAGAGTTGCCGAAGAACCGGTTTCGGGTCGATCTGGCGTGGAACTACGCCAGCCTGATCGTGCTCGGCATCAGCGGCATCACGCTCAATGTCGTGATCGGCCTGTATTACGACAGCGCGACACTCGGTGTATTCAACCAGGTATTCGCGGCCTATATCTTCTTTTCGATGCTGGCATCCGGCGGCTTGAACTTCTCGGTCCTGCGCGTCATTGCCGAGCACGCCGATGATCGTAATCACTGTGTGTCCGTATTGTGCGGCGCACTCGTACCCGCCGCCATCCTCAGTTCGGCTGTCGCGGTTCTGTTTTGGTGGTCGGCCGATTCAATAGCCGCATGGCTCGACAGCGAAGCCGTGGCCGACGGGATACGCGCCGCCTCCGTCGGTCTCTTCTTCTTTGCGTTCAACAAGGTGTTACTGGCTGCGGTTAACGGTCTGCGCCGAATGCGAGCGTTTGCCGTCTACCAGGCGCTTCGTTATGTATTGCTGCTGATCGGATTACTACTCGCCGTCGGATTCGACGTCCCGGGCCCCTGGCTCGCGGCCGTATTTTCTTTTGCAGAGGCCATCCTGTTCGCCGTGCTCGCAGTCGAGATTTCCACACAGGTTGCCTGGTGGCGCGGCGGCGACTGGCGCTTGTGGGCCCGGAGACACTTTTCTTTTGGTATCAAGAGCGTACTGAGCGGCATTCTGCTCGAGCTCAATTCACGGGTCGATATTCTGATGCTGGGCTACTTCCTCGACGATTCCGAAGTCGGTATCTACAGCTATGCCGCCCTGTTCGCCGAAGGGTTTTTCCAATTACTCGTCGTTCTCAGGAATAATTACAATCCGGTTCTGGCCCGTCACCTCAGTTCGGGCCGGCTGCGCGAACTGGAATTGCTCATCCGCCACGGTCGAAACCGGACTTGGCTCGCCGTCGCCGTGGCTGGCATTGTGGCCATCCTGGCGTACCCGCTGGCGCTCGATATCCTGACTAACAAACCGGCATTCCAGGCCAGTCTGTATCCATTCGCAATCCTGATCGGCGGGATCATCGTGGCGGCCGGCTACCTGCCATTCCAGAATACGTTGTCGATGGCAAATCTGCCGGGCTGGCACTCGATATTCATGTTACTGGTCGTCGCATTCAATATTATCGCCAACGCTATCCTGATCCCGGACTTTGGCATCCGCGGCGCGGCCGGCGCGACGGCATGCGCGTTCATTGTTTCGGTGCTGCTGTTGCGATTGATGGCCCGACGTCTTGTCGGACTCCGGATATGACAAACCTGTCGCGGCAGGTTTTCAGTCGATACGAAACAATACAATTGCGCCGTCGTCATGCAGCACTTCGGAACGCTTACTCAGGCTTTTGAGAAGCCGGTCGAAGGCCAACCTGACGCGGGCGCTGCGGCGATCCGCCGGGTAGGCTGAATTCGCCAGATTTCGGAGATCCCCTGACGTCGGCACCGCGTAACCACGGTATTCCCACACGATATAGTGCACGCCCTGCCGGCTAAAATACCGGGCCGCATCATCGACACTGCCGGCAAATGGAAAATCCAGGAGCGGCGATCCCAGTCCACCTCCATCGACATTCCATATTTGATTGCGTGCGAAATCGAAGTGTATCGACAGTGACACGTAGGACAATATCGTTTCATTTACCGGAACGAGGCGCTGTATCTTGGCAAATCGGTTTTTCGAATAGGATTTGAATGCGCCCTCGTTGTAACGCAGATAACCTTTCTTCTTACCCGTCTCGTTAAACGGCAAGAACGACAGGGCTGTCCTGTACTCCATGGCCTGCCGCATTCGACTTTCCAGTGAGCCGGAAAAACCCCAGAGCAAGGCGACAGAGATAACGCCCACCAAGATCGTCGCCGGCCGGAGCATTTCGGTTGATACTCCCGCCGATAACTGCGCACTTCGCGGCGACGCTGCCAGTAACACCGCTGCCGGAGCGATGCCTATAAGCACGGGAACCGTGTAGCGCAACGCTGTGTCGTAGCCCATGACCCATTGACCGATCATCGACATTTGCAGCAAATAAAATATCGGCAGAATCAGACAACCGGTGATGGCGAGGATCGTACGATGATCGCGCAACGTCCGATTCCGGTATCCGAGAAAAATAACGACTGCGCAGCATGCCAAAACCAGGCCGACAAGCGCCGTATAGTGGATGTATCCCGTGCCGAATCCGTAGATAAACACCTCACTCGAGAACAAATCCAACTCATTGACTCGCGTCTCGGCATAAGTCTCGATGGCCAGATCAGGGCCCGATGCGGACGAAGCGAAGACAGCGGGAAGCAGCTTGTAGGCCTGATTCAGAACCCAGGGAAGCAGAAAGCAGGAACCGCTGACGACGGCACAGAACACCCATACCAGAACCGGTCTGGCCTGCCGGGTTATGGCGAAAATCGCGATGACCGTAAGAATAAAATGAATCAATACGACGAGCGCAAAGGTCAACTTCAGCGCGACGAGCGCTGCATAGACCATGCCCGTAATACCGGCGAACCGAGCTGATTCCGGATTCAGCGACGCTGTGTTGTTTCGCAGGCCGGTATGGAGAAATAGTAAGAAAATGAGCAGCGCACTGCCGATATATGACGTAGACACATTGACGTATTGCGGATTGATAAAAACCACCAGCGCAACGGCCAACGCAATCAGCCAACCCGGCACGTTCGCACGCCGACCGATAACCAGTATCAACGTCCCGGTCAGCACGAACCCCCAGAGGGCATCGACGGCGTCGACATAGCCGACCGACCAGTTCGCGGCGACGAACCCGTGCAGGAATGCCTGCGCACCGAGGCTATTGACGCCGAAATTGCTGAATATGCCCGGCTTGAGCGTACCGGTTGCTAGCATGCGCAGTGGCAGGTGCAGATACGTTTCGAAGTCGTCGTATACGTTGAACGCGGCAGGCGGTGTCAGATAGGTCGATACAAAAATAAATCCGGCAAGAATAATTATTGCCCCGGGCCCGGCCTGAAGAACAACATGCCGGACGCCGATCCAGGTCACCTTCGGGCCAGACACAAGCCGTTGTCTCGCGGCGATGAATACGCTGACTGCGCCGAACAGCAGCCCGAACACCATAATCGCGTTGAGAGTTGCCGCGTAGGCAATCTCCAGAAAATTGATCATGCCCCCCAGAAAGATGACCATCACCAATCCCATACAAATGGTCATCGGCCACGGCCAACGAATCCGCAGGAGATGCTCACCCAGCCTGCCCCATCCATACAGAGCCAGAGAGAAGGCCGCGCAGACTACGCTCAGGGTGATCAGGTGGCCCCAGATTTCCAACGCAACTCCATACCGAGACTGATCAGGTTTCACTATAAATGGAAACCGGTGCCGGAAGCGAGTTTCGCGAAGACAACGCCGATCTGCAGCCGTGAACAGGTCAGCATGAACAACGGGTACCGGAGAACAGAAAAACCGGGCCCGATGCCAGAGAAAGCAATGTCGCTACGGGCGACGGGCGTAACGATAAAACTTATCGAGCCAGATCTTCGTGACGGTCGAGACGGCGCCCGCAGGTCTATTGCCGCCGACACCGCCAGACGCGGGCCTGCACAAATCAGCTATAGCGTTGCGCCCGTCGCCACTGCTAGTGACTGTGTCCATGGCCGTGTTTCGCGTGATCATGCGACTGGCCGTGATTATCGTCACGCCCGGTTTCTGCTGCGTCGGCATGCCCTTGCTTATGCGGATGCTCGTGGCCATGGTCCTGTCCGTGATCGCGCGCCTCATGCCCGGTTTCTGTTCCGTGCGCATGCCCTTGCTTGTGCGGATGCTCGTGGCCAGCGTCCTTGCCGTGATCGTGCGCCTCGCGCAACACAGCCCCGTCGACAAACCCCACCCGCAGCGAGTTCAGCGCCGGCAGGTGGCGGCCGGCCGTTGCGCGCAGCTCACGCACGAGCGCAATGCCGTCGGCTACGCTCGCCCCTTCAGCCAGTTCGATATCGGCTTCAGCATGCAAGCGATGTCCCATCCACCGGGTTCGCAGATCGTGAATACCGACGATGCCCGGGACGTGCTCGATGCAGTGACGTAGTTCGGCGGTGACTTCAGGATCTACACCGTCGAGCAATCGCGTGAATACGGCACGCGCCGACTGCCAGACGATTCCGAAGATGAGCGCCGTAATGACGAGTCCGACGATCGGGTCCGCGAGCGGAAAACCGGCCGCCACACCGATGGCGCCAAACACCACCGCGAGACTGGTAAGCCCGTCGACGCGGGCATGGTAGCCGTCGGCGATCAACGCGGCGCTCTGGATCTCGCGCCCGACCCGGATGCGGAATACCGCGACAGCCTCATTGCCGATGAAGCCGACGACGCCGGCCACGGCAACGGCCCACAGGAAATAGATCTCGCGAGGATTGATCAGACGATCGATCGACTCGACGCCGGCCACTATCGCGCTGAACAGAATGAGGCCAACGATGATGACGCCGGCGATGTCCTCAACCTTCCCATAGCCATACGTGAATCGTTCATTCGGTTTCTTACGCGCGAACAGGAACGCAATCCACAGCGGGATGGCGGTCGCCGCGTCCCCGATGTTGTGAATGGTGTCGGCAAACAGCGCGACGCTTCCCGTTATCACGACGACGACAATCTGCAGCGACGCTGTGATGGCCAGTATGACGAATGACCATTTGATGGCCCAGATGCCGCGTGAAGTCGTGGCGATAGTCGGATCGATGACGCCGTGAGTGTGACCATGGCCGCCGTCCTCGTGACCATGTCCATGCCCCTGACCCGGTCCGTGATGATCTGCACTGTGGCCACGGGCACCAAACCCCAGCCAGTCGACAAAGGTGCGCAGCATGATGTTTTCTCCTACGGCGGATTGCCGAATTACAGGTACTTGGTGATTTCTTTGAATTTTTCGATCGTCGCCCGTTGCTGGCGACTCGCCGGGCCGACGGCCTGTTCGAGGCAATGCTCGATGTGATCGTGGATCAGCAGCGTCTTCGCCTTTTCGACTGCACGGATCACGGCCTGCATCTGCTGGGCAATGTCCGTACATTCGCGTCCGGCTTCAATCATCGTCACGATGGTCTGCAGGTGTCCGTTTGCCCGTTTCAGTCGGTTGGTAACATCCCGATGACTCTGGTGGGTCGCGGTATCGTGGGCAGCTGAGAGGCGGGGCGTGGCAGACATGGCGTAACTCCAAAAAAGTGGCCCTTTATATCCCCTCCCGGGGGATAGGTCAATCACCACGGTCCCGGCACCGCACCGGCCCGGTTTGCAGCGCCTGTAGCCCGGGTCGGACCCAGGTAACGAAATTGCAAACCAAAGCAGCCATTCTCAATTCAGTGCTCAAGCTTGAATTGGACCCGGTTCATGTCAAATGACCGGCAGTCGGATGTGCCAATAATGAGATCGGTCATTCATTGGGCATCGGTGCCTAATAGACTTAAGCCCCAACCGATGACGCAACACCGAGAAGGGCGATAACAAAAATTTAATGAATATCTCGTTCGAACGGGACCGACCGTACCTGTATACAGGATGATCAAGGGGAGGTTGTTATGAAGGAAGTTCTTCTTAGGGCTATTGGTATGCTTGCAGCGCTCTTGATGGCATCCGTGGCACAGGCATCGCTGGTGCAGTGGGAATTACAGGATGTGGTGTTTGACGATGGGGGTGTTTCGACCGGGTCGTTTTCTTATGACAGAGATACAAACACCTTTTCGAATCTATCAATAACAACAACTGCTGGAAGTACGCTGCCAGGCACATTTTATGAATTTCTAATTCCGGAAATTCCGTCTGACAGTAATTCCTTGTTCGTATCTCCGGTCGCAGATACACAAATGGGCACTACAATATTTGCTATCAATCTTGTTTCACAGATGACTAACGCTGGCGGCACGATTGACTTGCAACCGGCCCCATCGCCATTTGCATTTGAAGGCACTTGCCAAGCGGATTTCTGTACTCACTATACAACTCCATTAAGAGGTGTCATCTCAGGAATGATCGTGTCAACAGTTGTTCCGCTGCCAGGTGCCATCTGGTTTTTTGGTTCAGCAATTGGCCTGCTTGGCTGGATGCGACGCAAGTCTGCATAACCGAGTGCAAAGAACGAATATCAGGAACCCGCCATCGAGCGGGTTTCTTTTTGCATAAAAATACGGCCAGCCAGTGTGTTGCGTCGATCGGGGAAATCCGCAGCCGAAAACGGATATTTGTTTCGGGCCAAGAATGCGGATCTGCGGGACAAATCTCGTTCTATGAAGCAAACAAAAAAAGGGCTACCTCTGTAGCCCTTTTTGTGGTTATCGACAGATAGCTTACAGAATGTTCCGGACACATGGTTTACACATGACGGCATTTGGGGGAGATCCCGGATGCCCTGAAAAGAGTGTAAACCAATGGATGAGAGACTCCGTTTCATAGCCAGGCTCCTCGAGGGCGAGAAGATGGCGCCGCTGTGCCGGGAGTTTGGCATCTCCCGACCGACCGGCTACAAGATCTTCAATCGTTACAAGGAGTGCGGCCTCAATGGCCTGAACGACCGCAGCCGGGCACCGTATCGACAGGCCAACCGCCTGCCCTACCAGGTCGAGCGCACCATTCTTGGGATCAAGAAGAAACACCGCAACTGGGGCGCCCGCAAAATCCGCGACAAGCTGGGGCGGCAGTTCCCGATGATCCCGACTCCCGCCGTCAGCACCATCCACGCGGTGCTCGACCGTAACGGGCTTGTAAAACGCAAGAAGCGACGACGTCACAAGGCGCAAGGCACGCCGCTGGTCGGCGCTCATGAGCCCAATGGCCTGTGGTGCGCCGATTACAAGGGTGAGTTCATGCTCGGCAACCGACAGTACTGCTACCCGCTCACCATCTCCGATTATCGTTCCCGCTATCTGATTGCCTGCGAAGGCGTGACCTCTACCAGGTCGGACCTTGCCTTTTCCGTTTTCGAGAACGCTTTCAAGGACTTCGGGCTGCCACACGCGATCCGCACCGACAACGGCGTACCGTTCGCCTCCGGCAACGCGCTCTTTGGCCTCACTCGGCTCTCGGTCTGGTGGCTGCGCCTGGGTATCAGCCTGCAACGCATCAAGCCCGGGCACCCCGAGCAGAACGGCCGTCACGAGCGCATGCACCTGACACTCAAACAGGAAGCGACCAAGCCGGCCGCCTTCAACTTCCTACAGCAGCAGGAGCGCTTCGACGACTTCATCGGGGTTTACAACAATGAACGCCCGCACCAAGCCCTGGACGGTGCCTACCCGGGTGATCTGTATACACCCTCAGCGCGCATCTACGAGCCACCGGATGAGCCGGACTATCCGTTCCACGATCGTGCCATCCGCGTCACCGGCTGCGGTCGAATCTGTATCGGCCGACGCAAAATTAACCTCTCGACCGCCTTCGCCGGCCAGATCGTGGGCGTCAGAGAGGTCGAGGACCGGATCTGGCTGGTCAGCTTCCTGGAATATGATCTGGGATACTTCGATAATGAAAGGGGCCGGGTGGAACCCGGCCCCAATCCCTTCGTACCGGACAAAGTGTTAACTATGTGTCCGGAATAAGGTGTAAACCATGTGACCGGAATACACC
>JAJFJS010000039.1 GCA_021773815.1 Gammaproteobacteria bacterium | reverse complement strand
TCCGGCGAGTATTTGTGCGAGTGTTCGGTCACGATGTATTCACCGGCATCGAGATCGATATCCGTGCCGGCGATATGCACTGACTGACGCTCGAGGCTGACGAGGCGCATCTCGATACGCTGCTCGGCCTCATCGTAGACGGCTTTATGCTTGAAGGCCGGTAGCTCGAAATCGGCGTCGTACTCGCGGTTCAGCCGACGCAGCAGGTTCAGGTTGAACTCGGCCGTGACGCCCGCGGCGTCGTTATAGGCCGGTTCGACGATCTCCCTGGGCTTGGCCAGGTCAATGCCGACCAGCAGCCCGCCGTCATCATCGGCCTGTTCGCGCATGACGCGCATCAGGTCGATGGCCTCATCGACGGAAAAATTGCCGAGCGTCGACCCCGGGAAGAACACGACATTGCATGCCGCGGGACGCCGCGGCGTAGGCAGCGCGACCGGCTGCGTGAAATCGGCGCAGACGGGCAGCACCTCGATCGCCGGAAAATCCGTCGCCAGTTTTTCCGCGGCCTGCGTCAGGTGCTCGCGGGAAATGTCCACCGGGATGTAGGCGGCCGGTTCGTGCAGTTTGTCGAGCAGCAGGCGGGTCTTGATGCTGGAACCGGAACCGAACTCGATGATGGACGCCTGCGGACCGACCAGGTCCGCCATCTCGCCGGCATGGCGCTGCAGGATGTCGATCTCGGTACGCGTCGGATAGTACTCGGGCTGCCGGCAAATCTCGTCGAACAGCCGGGAACCGGTTTCATCGTAGAAAAACTTCGGCGATACGGTCTTCTGCGCACGCTGCAGGCCGGCAAGCAACTCATTCTGCTCGCCATTTCGGCCCGGCCGGGTGTTGTCGGTGACCTGAACCATGGGGCTGATATCCTTAAATGTCGCGGGCCAGCCGGATGCCGAAAAACTGCCAGCGTTCCTGCGGGTAGAAAAAGTTGCGGTAGGTCGGCCGAATATGATCGGCGGGCGTTGCGCATGAGCCACCGCGGCAAACCATCTGGTTGCACATGAACTTGCCGTTGTACTCGCCGACCGAGCCGGCCAGCGGTGTGAAGCCCGGATACGCCGAATAGGGCGTCGATGTCCATTCCCAGGCATCGCCGAATAACTGGTCCGGTTCGAGTTGCGTACTCGTGTTCAGCGGCTGCGGGTGCAGCAGCCCGTTGTCGACGAAGTTGCCTTCCCGCGTTGCGCGCTCGGCGACGATTTCCCATTCCGCCTCGGTCGGCAGCCGGTGACCGGCCCACCGTGCGTAGGCATCGGCCTCGTAAAAGCTGACGTGACACACGGGCGCATCCGGGTCGATGGCCTGTCGCCCGCTGAGCGTGAACTCGGTGTCGAGATCTTCGCTCCAGTACAACGGTCGATCGATGGCATTGGCCTGCACCCACGCCCACCCGTCTGCCAGCCACAGCGCACTTTCGGTGTAGCCGCCGGCGGCGATGAAGTCTCGGAACTCGCGGTTCGAAACGAGCCGGTCAGCGATGCCGAAATCCTCGGTGAACACCTGGTGTCGCGGTGTTTCGTTATCGAAGCAGAACGATTCGCCGTCCGCGCCGATTTTTTTCAGGCCGCCGGCCATCGTCAGGAATCGTAACGCCGGTAGTGGCGCGGTGCGGGTGCGTTGTTTGGCGTGCAGCAATGCCGGTTCCAGCGGGCTGATCGAAAAAATATGCTTGATGTCCGTCAGCATCAGTTCCTGGTGCTGTTGTTCGTGGTGCGTGCCGAGTTCGATTAGCCCATACAACTCGCCATCGACGCCTTCATCGAGCATCGCCAGAATGTGCTGATCGACGTAGCGGCGGTACATTCCGATCTGCGCAACCGTCGGCCGGGACAGCAGGCCGCGCTCGGCGCGCGCGTGCATCTGTCCTTTCGTCAGGTAATACGAATTGAACAGATAATGATAGGTCTCGTCGAAGACCTCGTAATCGGGCCGATGCGGCACGAGCACGAACTGCTCGAAAAACCAGGTCGTATGCGCCAGGTGCCACTTCATCGGGCTCACGGTGGGCATCGACTGGACGACATAATCCTCCGGCTCCAGCGTTCGGCATAGCGCCGGCGATGCGTCGCGCACCCGGCAATAGCGGTCGGCGAGCGGGGATACGGCAATGAAGTCGTCGGTGCGCAGAACCATGGTGTTTATCTGAATCGTGGCGGAAGTGCGGAGAATCGAGCATTCAGGGTAGAGCCCGCTCGGCAAAGTGTCAAAAACGACCCTAGCCGGCGCCTCGCGCCGCACTGCCGCTCCTTGACTCGGTTGAAACGGGCCGGTTTAATACCCCGCTGCTTCGGGAAGCCCGAATATGGCCAGGTAGCTCAGTTGGTAGAGCAGCGGACTGAAAATCCGCGTGTCGGTGGTTCGATTCCGCCCCTGGCCACCATTTTAAATCAATCGCTTACGTCAGTTCTTGGCGTAGGTCTAAGCATCAATTCCGTCGCAGGTGCCCATTTGGTGCCCAAAGAAAATTTCTATTCGCCATCACTATTGTGACTCGATTCGCGTGCTATTAGTGCGTATCAGTGAAAAAATTGTTTTAGTTCGGTTCAGGGCCTTTCTGGCTCCTGGTTCGCGTCATATCGGGCGTCATATTGTTTTGTTTTGTCGAGTTTAGGGCTACCCTTCAGTCGGGGGTTCGGCAGATATTCTATGAGACT
>JAJFJS010000038.1 GCA_021773815.1 Gammaproteobacteria bacterium | reverse complement strand
ACTGCCGACGCCGCGGTTCGGTGCACCGGCGGGTGAACTGGGCCCGGGTGATCTGGCTGCGGGCGAACTCGAGCAGGCGCTGGCATCGATCTGGGCCGAGGTGCTCGGCATCGAGCCGCCGGGTGTGCACGATGATTTCTTCGCGCTCGGTGGCCACTCGCTGCTGGCCACGCGCGTTGTGGCGCGGGTGCGTGACCGGCTCGGCGTCGAACTGCCGTTGATCCGCCTGTTCGAACAGCCCACGATCGCCGGGCTCGCGGCCGTGATGGCCGACCTGTACACGGATGAAACCGAACGTACTGCGACTGACGAACTGATTTCGGTGACCCGATAACCTTACAATCGGGGGCCGGCCGCTAAAAGGAACGATTTCGTGTCAACAGAAGATGACGACAATATACGGCGCATGAGCGACAGCTACCGCGACATCATCGTCGCGCTGGGCGAAGACCCGCAACGCGAGGGTCTCGTTGATACGCCGGTGCGCGCCGCCAAGGCGATGCATTTCATCACCGGCGGCTTCCGGGAGAATCTCGACGACCTGATCAACGGCGCCGTGTTCACGAGCGATACCGATGAGATGGTCATCGTCAGTAATATCGAGATGTACTCGCTGTGCGAGCATCACATGTTGCCGTTCATCGGTAAATGCCATGTGGCGTACATTCCGCAGGGCAAGGTCATCGGCCTGTCGAAAATCGCGCGTATTGTCGATTATTTCGCGCGCCGCCTGCAGATTCAGGAAGTCCTGACGAAGCAGGTTGCCAATTGCGTCAACGAGTCGATCGACGCGCAGGGCGTCGGCGTCGTCATCGAGGCGCAGCACATGTGCATGATGATGCGCGGCGTGCAGAAGCAGAACTCGATCATGAAGACGTCCTGCATGATCGGCAACTTCCGTACCCAGTCGCAGACGCGCGAGGAATTTCTGCGGCTGCTC
Source organism: Gammaproteobacteria bacterium (assembly GCA_021773815.1). Lineage (GTDB taxonomy): Bacteria > Pseudomonadota > Gammaproteobacteria > Steroidobacterales > SMWD01. Next base: position 72,166 of record JAJFJS010000038.1, on the reverse strand, counting down.
TGAGCGTGGTCCCGATGTTCCGGGCTCGAAGATAATTGGGGTCAGAGTAACAACTCAAGCGTTAGCGTTATAAAAAAGGGCACCAAGCTCGATTGGTTATAACTCTGACTCCGATTGTCAATAGCGGCCTTCCCAAAGGGGGCGGTGCGCTGGCAGCGCTCGTTAAGACGTTGCATGTCGTTGCGGCCCATTACCCGCATCATCCGGGGCAGGGCGCGTGACCCGTAAATGCACGTGGTTGGTCATGAGCACGCAGGCATGTACGAGGCGCTCGCTGTCGTGCGCCGCTTTCTTGAGTGCCGCCCGATACGATGCGTAGCCCCGGTGCTGAAAGAACACGGCCTGTCGGTTCCACACCCCGGGCGATCACGTGCTGGGGAATGTCCGGAATAAAGTAACGCGGCTGACGGGGCATGGTCCGATGCCACGAGGCTTGCCTGCACTCCTGTTTATTTCTCGCCCATAGCGTCGGTGAGGTGGATCTCGAGGCCTGATTCGGCACGTCACAGAACGTGATAATGTCGGCACAATGAACCACGAATTTGCCCGGTATCACCGTCAGATACTGCTGCCCGGATTCGGCGAAGAAGGGCAACAAAGACTGCATGACTCCACCGTTCTTTTGCTCGGTTGCGGGGCGCTCGGATCCGTCGCCGCAGACATGCTGGCGCGCGCCGGGGTCGGGCATCTCATCATCATCGACCGTGACTATATCGAACTGACCAACCTGCAGCGCCAGGTGTTATTTGACGAGCGCGATGTCGCGGACGGAATTCCAAAAGCGGCAGCTGCAAAGAACAAGATCGCCGCTATCAATTCACAGATACGGGTGACCGCGATCGTCGATGACATCAATCACACGAACATCGAGCGTTACGCCGGTGGCGCCGATGTTCTCGTCGACGGATTGGATAACTTCGAGACTCGCTACCTCGCAAATGATCTTGCGGTAAAAACCGGCCGGCCCTACGTTTACGGTGCAGCGGTCGGCACGACCGGCATGGCATTCCCTGTCCTGCCCCATGCCTCAGGCAACGCGGCCTGGGAAACGTCGGCAGGAAGGAATTACGCTACGCCGTGTTTTCGCTGCCTGTTCGAGGAAGCGCCTCCCCCCGGCACGAGCCCGTCCTGCGATATGATCGGCGTCCTCGGTCCCGTTGCGGCCATGATTGCCAATTTCCAGGTTGCCGAGACCCTCAAGATCCTGACCGGAAATTTTGACCGGGTCAGCCGGACCTTGCTGAACATCGAAATCTGGGCGAATGAGATCAGGCAGTTCAAGGTCGACAACGTCTACGATACGTCTGACTGCCCCTGCTGTCGGCACCGGCGATTCGACTACCTCGACGGCAAGGCGGGTTCCAGCGCCGCGACTCTGTGCGGGCGCGATGCGGTGCAGCTCAGGCATCGACAGCAGGCCGACGGCGTCGATCTGGAGTCGCTCGAGAAGCGGCTGGGGAAACACGGTGAGGTCGTCGTCAACGAATTCATGCTCAGAACCCGGGTGACGGATCGGAACGGGGTATTCGAGATCACACTGTTTCCGGACGGACGGGCGATCGTCAAAGGCACCGGCGATCCGGCCGTTGCGCGCGGCATTTATGCGAAATATGTCGGCGCATAGCGTATACCCGGTGGCCTGTGTTCAAGACAGGAATTTCGGGGCGAACCCCGGTCTTCTCCTGCCATTTGCCAGCTATTCGATGCCTCATGACAACGAAGGAGAATTGACGTGACAACAATCCGTATTCTCGCCGGCACGCGAAAGGGCGCCTTTATCCTGACCTCGGACGGCAGGCGCAAGCGCTGGTCGATTGACGGACCGTATTTCGGCGGCTGGGAGATTTACCACATGAAAGGCTCCGCCGTTGACCCCGACCGTATTTATGCCTCGCAGTCTTCGAGCTGGTTCGGCCAGATCATCCAGCGCTCGGACGACGGCGGCGCTTCATGGTCGCAACCGGGCAGCAATGCTGACGTGGCCGAGTTAATGGCGGCAGGTCTGTCCCAGGGCGAAAGCAACATGTTTGTTTATGACACGTCCCGAGAAACCGGCAAGCCGTTGACAACGCACCAGTGGTACGACGGGACACAGCATCCCTGGGAATTTGCCCGCGTCTGGCATCTCGAGCCATCGCTGGACGATCCCGACACCTGCTATGCCGGCGTCGAGGACGCGGCATTGTTCAGGACGACGAACGGTGGCGCGACGTGGCACGAACTTCCCGGCCTGCGCGGTCACGCATCCGGTCCGAACTGGATGCCCGGCGCCGGCGGCATGTGCCTGCATACGATCGTGTTCGACCCGACAAACAGGAAACGCATATTTTGCGCTATTTCCGCAGCCGGCACGTTTCGCTCCGACGATGGCGGGGAAACCTGGAAAGCCATAAACCAGGGGCTGTACTCGGAACAGATTCCCGATCCGACGGCGGAGGTCGGGCATTGCGTGCATCGCATCGCGATTCACCCGACCAACCCGAACACGCTTTATATGCAAAAGCACTGGGACGTCATGCGCAGTGACGACGGCGGTGATTCCTGGCGAGAGGTGAGCGGCAATCTGCCCAGCGACTTCGGCTTTCCGATTGCCGTACACGCCCACGAGCCTGAAACCATTTACGTCGTGCCGATCCTCAGCGACTCACAGCACTACCCGCCCGACGGCAGACTGCGCGTCTATCGGAGCCGCTCCGGCGGTGAAGAGTGGGAGGCGCTGGAAAACGGCCTGCCTCAGCAGCATTGCTACGTGAATGTACTGCGGGATGCGATGGCCGTGGACATGGCCGAACCCTGCGGTATCTACTTCGGGACGACCGGCGGGCAGATATACGCATCGAACGACAGCGGCGATAACTGGGAGCCGATAGTGCGGGACCTGCCGGCCGTTCTGTCCGTGGAGGTCCAGACAATCTGATGATCCGGGTTATCCTCCCATACCATCTGCAGACGCTGGCGAAATGCGAACGCGAGGTGACGATTCAGGTCGAAGGCGCGGTCACGCAGCAGACGGTGCTCGATGCGCTGGAAGCGCGCTATCCGATGCTTCGCGGCACGGTGCGTGAGCACGTGACAAAGAAACGTCGGCCGAGAGTCAGGTATTTTGCGGACGGTGAAGACGTCACACATGAATCGCCGGATGCCGAACTACCGGAAGCGATCGCGTCGGGCCGCCAGCCATTCATGATCGTCGGCGCGGTTGCCGGTGGATAGCCTGGATTGCGGAGCAACAGGGGTTGAGCCGCATAAATGCGTTTCAACTCTGTTTATTCAGCCATTTTGCTGACGCAACCTGTCTGCCGCCCGAAATGCCCATGCTGTGGGCGTTACGGGGCTGGATTCCGCCATCCGTCTGATCTGTCGCCTCTATCTGTGGAATTTCCCGAATCCATCAGGTTTGCCCTCCTTATGTTAAAGCCGGTAGATTTAGACTAAATCCATGTTAGTTTTATATATCAAGTAATTTCCGATGACGCGTCAATAGCTTCCTAAACGCTTTTGATACTGGTGGTTAGAAAATGAATAAATTCCTTATTGCGCTCATGCTCGGCGTGTTTTCGGTTTCTGCAAACGCGATGCTGATCGACCGTGGCGGTGGGTTTATCTATGACACCGACCAGAACATCACGTGGACGCAGGATGCGAATCTTAATGGGTTAGGTATATGGTCCACCCAGATGAGCTGGGTAGCGGGCCTGAGTCTTTTTGATTCGGTGCGCAATGTTACCTGGAGTGACTGGCGTCTGCCGACGACCAGCCAGCCGGATGCGAGTTGCGGAACGCAAACAGATCCGGGTGGTGGTTTCCCGCTGCAGGGATCCGGCTACGGATGTACGGGCAGCGAAATGGGACATTTATTTAATGTCGACGGCATCAATAGTACAACTGCCGGCCCATTCACGAACGTCGCCGCCAACTTCTACTGGTCCAGTACTGCTTACGCGCCCAGCAACATAATAGAGCAGCGTAAGTGGGCACAACACTTTGGCCAGAGTACGGGCTTTCAGGCGGCCAATACCACGCACCTCGGTAACCAGGCGCATGCGTGGGCTGTTCGCGATGGCGATGTCGGGCCGGTACCGATACCCGCTGCAGTCTGGCTGTTTGGTTCGGCCTTGGGTTTACTGGGGTGGATACGACGAAAGAAAGCATAACGGCTTTCACAGTCGGCACGCGATGAGTCGCTGATACGGGGCGTTTGAAAGTACTATCCTCCTGCGCCTGAATCAAACAAGCGGGACTCCGGCCGACATCGGCCCAAAAGCGACACCAGCCACTTATTAACGCGATTGGCAGCCGCGCCGCGCCGGAAGGCGGCGGCGCATTCTGCTATTCTCGACGACCTTCACCGCAAGTACTGCCTATTCTCCGACCCACCACTCCGGTCTTCACAGTGCGCCGCGGCTATTTCCGATCCACGCGGAGGAAAAGTCTATGAAACTCGCTATCCTGTCTTGCGGCCCGAAGTCTTATAGCACCCGCCGACTGAAAGAAGCTGCACTTGAACGCAACTACAAGGTGAAGGTGCTCGACACCCTGAAATTCGCAATTGACCTGGACCGGGGCTCGCCCGACCTGCATTACCGGCAAAAGCCATTGAGTCATTATGACGCCACGCTGCCGCGCATCGGGGCTTCGATTACTTACTACGGAACCGCGGTAGTCCGTCAGTTTGAAGAAATGGGCGTATTTTGCGCAAATACTGCTAACGGCATCACGAACTCGCGAGACAAGCTTAGAAGCCTGCAAATTCTTAGTCGTCATCACATCGGTATTCCGCGCACCACGTTTGTTAAAGACAGGAAGGATGTTCTTCCTGCTATAAAAAGGGTCGGAGGCGCGCCGGTTGTCATCAAGCTTATCGAGGGCACACAAGGCATCGGTGTTCTGCTTGCAGAAACGCTCAAAGCGGCAGAGTCAATTATCGAGTTGCTGCAAAGTCAGAAGCAAAACATATTGATCCAGAAATTTGTTGCCGAGAGTAAAGGCCGGGATATCCGTGCCTTTGTCGTCGGTGATCGCGTCGTGGCGGCGATGCGGCGCGTCGCGCAAGGCCAGGAGTTCAGAAGCAACGTGCATAGAGGCGGTATCGCGGAAGCAGTGGAACTTTCGGATGAATACCGGGAAACGGCTGTGCGTGCCGCGCAGATTCTTGGTCTGCGGGTTGCGGGCGTTGATATGCTCGAGAGCTCAGACGGTCCGCAAATCATGGAAGTCAATTCCTCGCCGGGCCTCGAAGGCATAGAGAAATGTACAAAACTCGATATCGCAGGGGCGGTCGTTGAATACATTGCGGCGCGAGTGGATTTCCCGGACATTGATATTCGACAACGCCTGACGGTCAGTAAAGGATACGGAGTCAGCGAGATATTTATCCGCAAAGGTTCGAATTTCGATGGCCGGACAATTGCCGAGACCAAATTACGAGATATGGATATCAACGTCCTCACGTTGTACCGCGACAGCAGCGTTATCCCGAACCCGCGCAACGAGCGTAGCTTGCAGGCAAACGACAGGCTCCTTTGCTTCGGAAAACTGGATTCTATGCGCGCCCTGCTGCCGCCCAAATCACAGCTCCGAAGGCGGCCGGATGTCAAAGGGCTCATGCCAAGCGCGGCCTGACGCCAAGATAATGGGGGTCAGAGTAACAACTCAAGCGTTAGCGTTATTAAAGAGGACGCCAGGCTCGATTGGTTATTACTTCGACTCCGATTGTCCTCGCGGCTATGGCTTCAGGCCGCGGATCAGCAGGTTCGGCAGCTTCGCATCGTCCCAGTCCGGCGTGATGTCGCCGGTGCGCACGATCACCAGTCGGCGCGACGGGATGATGTAGACGCGCTGACCGCCGAAGCCGTCGAAATAGATGACGTCGGGCGCGGCGAACGGTTCGGAATGAATCACGCCGGTCGATGATTTTCGGTTGTACAACCGCTTCGGCTCGTACTCGTTGCCGAGCCACGTGAAGTAGCCGTAGTTCGAGTTGTGCTCACCCGGCTCCGCGATCGCGCGGACCCAGTCCTCGGGCACGATCTGCCGGCCGTTGATGCGCCCGCCGTTCAGGTGCAACAGCCCGATGCGCAGCCACGACCGGGCCGTCGCGTCGAGGCAGCAGCCGGTCCGCGGCATGCCCTTGTCCTCCGAATCCAGGTGCACGAGGGCATCGGTTGCGCCCAGCGGTTGCCACAGCGCCGATGACAGGTAGGCCGCGTACGGCATGCCGGTCGCGCGCTGGATCAGCAGGCCCATGTTCTGCGGTATCGCCGTGTTGTAGTCAAAGCGCGTGCCGGGTTCAGCCTCCAGCGGCTGGTACAGCGTCTCAGCCGTGACGTCGGGGCCGATCATCATGCGCAAAAAGCCGATGATGGTTTTGAAGCCCACCGACGAGAACCGCAGGCCGCTGGTCTGACGCAGCATGTGTTTGAGCGTGATTTTTGCGCGTTCGTCGGCAGCCCACTCAGTCAGGTACAGCGACGCCGAATCGTCGACCGAGCCGATGTGACCCTGCTCGATCGCGATACCAAGCAGCAGCGCAACGACCGACTTGTGCATCGACTGTGTCGGCGTACGCGTGTTGGCGTCGTAGCCCGGGTAATAATGTTCCAGCGCGATGCCGTCGTCGTGCCATACGAGCAACGCATGCGTCCCGTTTGATGCGCCGAACGCGATTGCTTCGTTGATGACCTGTGGTGACAGCGCCGCCCGCGATGCCCGTGGCATTTCGGCGGGCCGGTCGACGCCGCGCACGACAGCGACCGGCCCGCTGCTGCCGCCGAACGGCATCGTCAGCAGGCGTTGGGTCATGACCGGCTCACTGAGGTACAGCGCGCCGATTGCCAGGACGATCAGCGCCAGCAGGCCGAGGAACAGGTTTCGAGTCCAGCGGAACAGCGTTTTCATGGCGGGGAGTATACACAGCGATAACACGATCTAGCGGCCGAAAATCCGCCGGGCCGGGGGCCACTGGCCGCTACTCGACAGGCTTGTGGCGCCGACGGTGGGTCCCGGAACGGTGCCCGGAAATTGATCCAGTACCTTTTCTGACACGATATTCATGTTATTTTCGCGACAGCGATGCATCACGGGGAGACAGGAATGACGAGGGTGATTGGCCGCATGGCCGGTTTGCTAATGTGCGCTGCCCTGTGGCTGGTCGCGGCGCCCGTCGATGCGCAGACCGGTGAACTGCTGTTTATCCGCGGTGGCACGCTGATCGACCCGGCGCGGGATGACCTCGGCGTCAAGGGCACGCTGGTCGTGCAGAACGGTTTGATCATCGCCGTGCGACCCGGTGACGATTCGCCGCCGCTGCCGGGTGCGCGGATTATCGATGCCGACGGCGGTTACGTCATGCCCGGGATCTCGGACATGCACAATCATTTCCGGACCGGTATGTTTCGCCCGAGCGACGATCAGGCCCGCGTGCTGCGCAGCCTGCTGGACTGGGGCGTCACGACAACCTTTGACCCCGGCGTGCCGGTTGATGAGTTCGACGCCTTGCGTGCCGAGGTCGCGGCCGACCGGCGTGCCTATCCGCGCACGTTCATGGTCCGTGGTGTGTTCACGACCGAGGGCGGTTGGGGCAAGGGATACACGCCGTCAACGGCCGCCGAGGCACGAGCGCTGGTCCGCGAACTCAAGGCCGCCGGTTCGGACGGTGTCAAGCTGATGTACGACGACATGCGCTGGGCGACGACGCGGCCGTTCCCGGTCATGGATCGCGAGATCGCCGTGGCGATCGTCGACGAGGCGCACCGCCAGGGATTGCGTGCTTATGCGCATGCGCCGATCCTGGAACTGGCCAAGCACCTGCTCGAGGCCGGCGTCGATTGCCTCGTGCACGGCATCATCAGTGAACCGGTCGACGCCGAGTTCATCGATCTGATGAAGCGCAACAACACCTGTTATATATCCACGCTGGCGATGTTCCAGACCAACGCGGGCTACGATGCGTGGGCGACGCGGCTTGAGGAGTTCGACATCAACGGGCGCCTGAACCCGGCGGCGATGGAGATCTTCCACCAGGCCCCGGCGGGAACGCCGCGACTCGACAACACGGCGTGGGCCGCCGAGCGGCTGCCGGTGTTGCGCATCAACCTGTTTACGGTACACGGCGCCGGCATCCCCGTGCTGATCGGCACTGACACCGGTATCCCGGGCGTGCTTCCGGGCATCTCGGCACAACTCGAACTGGTGATGCACCAGGAGGCCGGGCTCGATCCGATTGATGTGCTGCGGGCCGCGACCAGCGCTGCCGCGGTAGCGTTCGGGCGACCGGGTGAGTTCGGGACGCTGACCCGGGGCGCGCAGGCGGACCTGCTGATACTCGATGCGGACCCGCGTGACGACGTGTCGAACATCCGCCGGATCCGGCACGTGATTCGCGCCGGGCGGGTGCATCGATAGGGTTTCGGTGCCGGACACTACTTGATGGCTTATTGTCTTGAGTGGTGGGGACGGCCGTCGGATTTGATGGGGCATTCAGTCATCAAGTGAAGTCTGGCATCTGTCCTGGCTCGGGGTTGGCGGGGCACCAGTCATCAAGCCATCAAGATAAAGTCCGGTACCTGTTCTGGCTTCGGCAACCGTCAATAAGTTATGCAGTGACGTCCGGCACCGACACGGTGCCCAGGTCGAGGGCTGGTAGCGCATCCGCGTAGAACAGGTGCGACGCGCAGCGACAGTCGGACGCGCCGAAGCGTGGGTGCGCGATGTCGTACCGCGCGGCGAGCGCCGCCGCCCATTCGTGTTCATGGTTGCGGCCGTCGGCCAGGAACCAGGTGTCGACGAACGCGGTGTGGCGGCGCAGGTAGTCGATGTGCCAGTGGCGCTTTTTCTCGCGGCGGCGATGCCGCGCGATGCGGGCGCGCAGGCCGCCGGGGCCGAGCGCGCTGCCGACATAAAGGTAGTAGCCGGGCTGCAGCGTGACGACGCCGAGGCGTCCGACCCGGGTGCAGACCGTCTTCCGGCAGCGCAGTATCAGCGCGTAGGTGCCGGGCGCCGCGGGCGCGGTTCGCCCCGAACGCAGCTCAGCAACGGGAGGCACGGGTCACCGGCACGTTATCGCCGGCGGCACGCCGGTGCGGTCGCCGCCGCCGGATATCGTCGCTGCCAGCCGCCCGTCGTTCGCCCGGGACTGCCGCCGTGTGCCCGGAACGATCGCCGTTGCCTAGCCCTGCGCCGCGAGCCATTCGTCGTCCGAGCCCTGGAGCAGGCCGTCGAACAGGTAGGTGCTCAGGTAGCGCTCGCCGGTATCCGGCAGCATGACGAGAATCGTCGTGCCGGGTTCGGCGTTTTCGGCAATTTTCAGCCCGGCCGTCAGCGTTGCGCCGGCCGACAGGCCGACGAAGATGCCTTCCTCGCGCGCGAGCCGGAGTGCGTTGTTCTTCGAGTCCTCGTCGGCGACGGCGATCAGCTTGTCGAAGACCTCGCGGTTCAGTACGTCGGGCAGGAAGTTCGGCGTCCAGCCCTGAATCTTGTGCGGTTGCCAGTCCTGCCCGGCGAGCATCGATGCGCCGGCCGGCTCGGCGGCGACGATCTTGGTCTCGGGTCGCGCGGCCTTGATGATCTCGCCGGCGCCGGTCAGCGTGCCGCCCGTGCCCCAGCCCGTGACCCAGAAATCGAGCCGGCGATCGGCGAAGTCACGCAAAATTTCGGGGCCGGTAGTCTGGCGGTGATAGGCCGGGTTGGCCGGGTTCTCGAACTGGCGCGCGAGGAACCAGCCGTGTTCCTCGGCCAGTTCCGCCGCACGACGCACCATACCGGTGCCGCCTTCGGCCGCCGGCGTCAGGATGACGCGCCCGCCGAGCGCGCGCATGATCTGTCGACGTTCGACGGAGAACGAGTCGGCCATGGTTGCGACGAACGGGTAGCCGCGCACCGCGCAAACCATCGCCAGCGCGATGCCGGTGTTGCCCGACGTCGCTTCGACGACGGTCTGTCCGGGTTTGAGCGCACCGCTTTTTTCCGCGTCCTGGATAATCGCCCACGCGAGCCGGTCCTTGACGGAGCCGAGCGGGTTAAACGATTCCACCTTGACGAAGAGATCGACGTGCTCGGGGCCGATCCGGTTCAGGCGCACGACCGGCGTGTTGCCGATCGTCTGCAGGATGTTGTCGTAAATCATGATTGTCGCTCGCTTTTTGTTGAATTTTTCCGGGGGTCAGACCCCAAATTTCTCCGCCGTTTGGTGCGGGAAAAAGTTCTACCCTTGGGAGGTCCCAAGGGTCAGATCATCAATCCTTTCTCGCGCATTTCCGGTTTGGGGTCTGACCCCGGATGTCGGCGGTGCCGTTGTTTTTTCGTGTTGCGTCTGCCAATGCAGTGTATCAGCCAGCGCGACAACATCGCCGACGATCAGCAGGGCCGGTGCGGTGACCTGCTGATTGGCGGCATGGGCGACGATCGTATCCAGCGTGCCGCCGATGATGCGCTGCGCCGTCGTGGTGCCGTTCTCGACGATTGCCACCGGTGTTGCCGGTGCGCGGCCGAATTCAACCAGGCGTGTGCAGATTTTTTCCAGGCGCGTGACGCCCATGTAGATCGCCAGCGTCTGTTGTCCGGCGCCGAGTGCGGCCCAGTCCGCGCTGTCTTCCGGACCGCCGGCGGCCGCATGGCCGGTGACCAGCGTCACGGCGCCGGCGACACCGCGATGCGTCAGCGGGATGCCGGCCGCGGCGGCGCAACCGGCGGCGGCCGTGATGCCCGGCACGACTTCCCAGGTCAGGCCGGCGCGCGCCAGCGCCGCGATCTCTTCACCGCCCCGACCGAAAATAAACGGGTCGCCGCCCTTGAGCCGGCACACGCGACGACCGGCGCCGACGAGGCGCACCAGGGTGGCATCGATTTCCTGCTGGCTCGTTGACGGGCCACCCGGCGACTTGCCGACGGCGATGAGTTCGGTGTCGCGGCGCGCCAGCGCGATAATGGCCGGCGACACGAGTCGGTCGTACAACACGACGTCGGCGCGCCGCAACAACTCGGCCCCGCGGCGGGTCAGCAGCCCCGGATCGCCGGGACCGGCCCCGACCAGCCAGGCGACGCCCGGTGGGGCGCCGTTGCCGGCAGCCTCGATCTCCGCGTCCAGCGCCCGGTTGGCGCGTTCGATGTCGTTGTTCAGCAGTGCATCAGCCGCCGCGCCGTCCAGGACGTTCTCCCAGAATCGCAGTCGTGCCAACTGGTCCGTGATGCGGTGCTTGACAGTAATGCGCCGCCGACCGGCCCAGCGTGCCAGCCGGTCGATGCGGGCCGGCAGCCAGTCCTCGATACGCTGGCGCAACAGCCGTGCGAGTACCGGCGCCGCACCGCCGGTGCTGACGGCGATCACAATCGGCGAACGGTCGACGACCGCCGGCATGATGAAACTCGACAGCTCCGGATCGTCGACGACGTTGCAAAAGCGCAGCGCCTCGGTCGCGGCTATCGCAACCTGCTCGTTGACCGCGCGGTTGCCGGTGGCCGCGACGATCAGCCAGTGCGTGCCGATGAGTTCCGGCGTGAATTGCCGCGGCCAATGGCGGATGCGATGCGAGGTGACGGCGGCCGCCAGTTCCGCGTCCAGCCGCGGCGCGACGACCGTGACCTGCGCGCCGGCCGCGAGCAGTTGACGGGATTTGCGGGCGGCGACGGCGCCGCCGCCGACCAGCAGGCAGGGTCGCCCTTGCAGGCTCGCGAACAATGGAAAATGGCGCATCGAGGCGTCCCCCGGAGGATCCGAGCGCGTACCTTACTCCGACTGCAACGCATTAAAAATAATCAATTTATCTGCCTATATTTCTATTGGCTATATCTTGCCCGGAACCCGGGAAAGGTCGATTGACAGCCTGTTGTAACTAATGGTTATATGCCGAACCCGAGCCAGCGGCCCCGTCATGACCCTGCAACAACTGCGTTATCTTCTCGCGATCGCCGACAGCGGCCTGAACATCACCGCGGCGGCCGAGCGTCTGTACACGAGCCAGCCGGGAATCAGCAAGCAATTGAAGCTGCTGGAGCAGGAACTCAAGGTCCAGTTATTCACGCGCAAGGGCAAGAGCCTGGCTGCGATCACGCCGGCCGGCCGCGAGGTCATCACCCGGGCGCGCGCCATCATGCGTGAGGTCGAAAACATCCGCAGCCTGGCCAGCGACCTGTCGGGCGAGCAGGAGGGCACGTTGTCGATCGCGACGACGCACACGCAGGCCCGCTACGTGTTGCCGGAGATCATCAAGACGTTTCGCGAGCGCTATCCCCAGGTCGGTCTCGAACTGCACCAGGGCACGTCCGAGCAGATTGCCGAACTGGTCGCAAACAATGCCGTCGATTTCGCGATTGCGACGGGATCCCGCCACCTGTTCCCCGGGCTGGTGCTGCTGCCGTGCTTTCACTGGGACCGGATCGTGCTGGTGCCGAAAGGACACGAACTCGCCGGCACGCACGGGCGCCTGACGTTGGCCACGCTGGTGCGTCATCCGCTGGTGACCTATGTGTTCAGCCTGACGGGCGAATCTTCCTTCAAGAACGCATTCGCCGAGCAGGAGCTTGAACCGGATGTCGTGTTTACGGCCCGCGATGCCGACATCATCAAGACCTATGTGCGCATGGGCATGGGCGTGGGCGTCGTGGCAGGGCTCGCGTACGAGTGCGATGACGAAAAGGACCTCGTCGCGTTGTCGGCCGAAGGGCTGTTTCCACGCTGCACGACGTGGCTCGGGTTCCGGCGTGATTCGGTATTGCGCGGCTACATGATCGAATTTATCTCGCTGCTCGGTCCCCACCTGACGCCGGATTTGACGCGCGATGCCGCGGCACTTGAAAGTCAGGCCGAGGTCGATGCGCTGTTTGCCGACACCGCGCTGCCGGTCCGCGGCGGCTGCGGACACGAAACCACGCTCGCGCTGTAACCAGCACCCGAAAATCGGTACCGGATCGCGGTGTTGGCCGGCGCTGAGTCGTTCGTTCGGGCAAGTCCCGTCAACCCGCCCGGATATTCACTGGCTGTTTTGGTCCGCCGTGCGCGAAGATCTAACTCGATCAATCAGGCGGCGAGGCCGACCGACGCTGTGTCGTTCGCTCCGGCAGGTCCCGTCAACCGGCCCGGGTATTCACTGGCCGTTATGGTTTGCGCGGTACGAAGATTGAACCCGATCAATCAGACGGCGAGGCCGGCCGGCGCTGTGTCGTTGGTTCGGGCAGGCTCAGTCAATCAGCCCGGTGGTTCGGTGGTCGTTATGGGTTGCGCGGCGCGAAGATCGAACCCGACCCACCAGACGGCAGTGCCGACCGGTGCTGAGTCGTTCGTTCGGGCAGGCCCCGTCAACCGGACCAGATAATCATTGGACGTTCCCCGTCAATCGGACCGCTTATTCAGTGGCCATAGTGGTTCGCGCGGCCCGACGATCGAATCCGCTCAACCAGACGGTGAGGTCGGATACCGTTACAGCGACGACAGGTCGATGTCGTGCAGGCCGCACTCGCGCTTGAGCCCGAAGAAGCGCGTTTCATCGGGATGGTCGACCGCGTGCAACGGCCGGGTGGTGTGCGTGTCGCCAACGGACACATAGCCCTGATCCCAGAGCGGGTGATAGGGCAGGTCGTGCTGTTTCAGGTACGTGAACACGTCGCGGTCGGACCAGTCGGCAATTGCGTGCACCTTCCAGCGGTCTCCCGACCAGTCCAGGTACGCGACGTCGTTGCGGCTGTCGGACTGCGCGCGACGCAGGCCCGCGAACCACGTGCCGACGTCGCAGGTCCGCAGCGCGCGCTGCATCGGTTCGACTTTGTTGTCGTGGTTGTAGGCTTCGATGCCTTCGAGTCCCTGCGTCCAGCGCGGTCCGAAGCGCGCCTCCTGCCAGGCCGGACTCATGCGGCCGCGGAAGACCTTGAGGTTCAGGTCGAGCCGTTCGGTCAGGGCATCGACGAAGCGGTAAGTTTCCGGGAACAGGTAGCCGGTGTCGATGAAGATCACCGGGATCTGCGGCGTGAGCCGGGTCACGAGATGCAGCGACACGGCCGCCTGAACGCCGAAGCTCGACGTCAGCACGTGCTGTGGCGGCAGGTGTTCGAGCGCCCACGCGATGCGCTCCTCGGCGGTCTTTGACGCCATCAGTTCGTTGCAGTGATCGAGCGCGTGTCGCCGCGAGCCTTCCTCATCGACAGCGCTGACGCCGGGCAGGTCGAGGATCGTTGCAGTATTCGATGACATCCGTGAAGACTCGCTGGCAGGCACGCCGTCAAACGGTGTGCGACGCAGGCCGTACGGTAATCGGATCGACGGGCTGCGTGAACGTCGTTGTTGTTATCGTCGTATAACCGTTGTTTATATGATGCGGCAACGCGCTATGATCGGCCCCACGAGCGAGTTCCATGACGATCCGTCTTCCGCAACTGTCGAATACTGCGCCGGCTGCCGTCGGCATTGCCTGCATGTGCGCGGCCGCTTTCTGCATGGTTGCGCTCGACGTCGCGGTGCGCACGCTGCTCGAAGACTATGCGTTGGCACAGGTCGTCATGTTGCGCAGCGCGTTTGCGCTGGTTCTGGTGTTCCTGCTGATCTGGCAGCGTCGGCGCATGCCTGCGCTGCGTACCCGCCGCGCCGGTTGGCACGTGTTCCGGTCACTGTTGATGACCGGATCGATGTTTACGTTTTACTACGCGCTCAAGCACCTGCCACTGGCCGATGTCATCGTGATTGCCTATGCGGCGCCGCTGATCGTCACGGCGCTGTCGCGGCCGTTGCTCGGTGAACCGGTCGGGCCGTGGCGCTGGGGCGCCGTGCTGTTGGGGTTCGTCGGCGTGTTGATCGTCGTGCGGCCGGGCGTATCTGCGGTCCATCCTGCCGCGTTTGTCGCGCTGGCCGGGGCGGCGTTTTACTCCGGGCTCGCGCTGACGGCGCGCAAGTTGTCGCCGACCGAATCGCCGTGGTCGCTGAGCCTGTACTCGTTCATCGTGCCGTCGCTGGTTGCCGGCGCGTTCAGTATTCCGACGTGGATCATGCCGGATCCGATTGGCTGGGTCGTGGCGGCGCTCAGCGGGGCGTTGGGTGCGGCCGCATTCCTGTTCATCAACGCGGCCTATGCGCGCGCGCCGGCGGCGCTCATCGTGCCGTTCGAATACACCGGTCTGATCTGGGCGCCGGCCGCCGGCTACGCGTTCTGGCACGAGGTGCCCGGGTGGAATACGTGGCTCGGCGCCGCGATCATCGTCGCGAGCGGCCTGATTATCCTGTTCCGGGAGACCCGGACCCGGCACGTCCCCGACGTGGAACTCGAATTCCCGCTGCAGGAGGCGGTCGGCACCCGGTCCGATCCGCCGTGACGGCCGCTTGACGCAAATTCGGTGGCCGGCGCGGTGCCGGCACCCGCGTTGCCGAGCCGGGGGTCGCTGGGGCACGGCGGTCAGGCGGTCCGACCCGCCAAACCGTCGTCACGTCCGGCCATGAACCGGGCCACCGAGACACGGGCAATCCCTTAGACGCAGTCTTAATTTTTTCCCCGGATGCGGTACACTTCGCGGTCTTTGCCGGACCCGGTTCACACACCGCAAGACAACATGCTACGGACACTCAAACTGATCTATCAGGCGGGCAAGGTTCGCCTCGGATTCCTGATTATGGCCTGCGCGATGGCCGGCATTGCCGTCAGCCCCGGTGCGCCGCCGGCATCGTGGCAGGTGCTCGTGCTCGGCCTCGCCGTGCTGGTGTCCTCATCGGTGGCCGGTGCATTCAACCAGCTCTACGAGCGCGACCTCGATGCGCGCATGAAGCGCACGCGCAAGCGTGCATTCGTGACCGGTTCGCTGCGTGCCAGCGGTTACTGGTGGGTGGCGCTGGCGCTGGCGCTGCTCGTGTCACTCGCCGCCGCCGCGCTGGCAACGAATATTGAGGCGGCCGTCTATATTTTCCTCGGCGCGTTTACCTACGGCATCGTCTACACGGTGTGGCTCAAGACCCGAACCTGGCTCAATATCGTCATCGGCGGGCTGGCCGGCAGCTTTGCCGTCATGGCCGGCGCCGCCGCGACCGGTGCGACACTCGCGCCGGCGCCGCTGATTCTCGCGCTGGTGCTGTTCCTGTGGACGCCGCCGCATTTCTGGGCGCTCGCGTTTGCCTGCCGAAAGGATTATGCAGCCGCCGGCGTCCCGATGCTGCCGGTCATCGCCAGCGATGCCGTGTCGACCGGGACGATTCTCGCCCACGCCGTCGTGCTCGTCGCGCTGTCGATCGTACCGGTCTGGTACGGCATGGGCTGGATCTACCTCGCGGGTGCCGCGAGTGGCGGGGCGTTCTTCGTCTATGCGAGCGTCCGGCTGTATCGTGAGCCGAATATTTCACATGCGTGGCGCACCTTCGCCGCGTCGATCGTGCAACTCGGATTGCTGCTGACGGCGGCCATCCTCGATACGCTGCTGCTGGGTTAGCCGCGCGTATAGAAAATCCGGGACGGTTGCAGGGCAAACCAGGAATCGGAGAATAAATCGTGGTGCACACGTCAGGTCATGAGCTCCCGGTCAATCGTCAGCGGGGTTCTTTTTACAACGCGGGTTCGCGCTGCCCGAAACTTTTTCAACAACCTGCCGGCTGGTTGTGCGCACTACTTGTCTTCTTGCCGGCCTGCCTGCTTCCGGCCGGCAGTGTGGCTGCTGCGACGGCGCCGATCCGGTTCGTTGATGACGCCGAGCGGGCCGGGGTCGCCGATCGCGCCGTCAACAGCACGGGACCGACCTTCGTCGATTACGATCAGGACGGCGATCTCGATATCTATGTGTCGACCGAGGCGCACCTGCCCGGGCACGGCAACCGGCTGTTCGAAAATGACGGACGGGGCAACTTCCAGGATGTTGCCGTTGCGCGTGGTATCGACAACGGTCGCGGTCTGGCGCGTGGCGCCGCATGGGGCGACATCGACAATGACGGCGACATGGACATGTTTGTCGCCAATATGCCGACGACGAACCGTGGCGAGACGCCGATTCCGCACACGGCATACCGCAACCTGATGACCGAGACCGGCGAACCGGATTTCGAGGACATCACCGTGGCCGCGGGCTTCGTGCGCGCGGGCAATGAAGATGACGCGCGGGTCGGTGGCATCAGCGTCAGCGGCGCCGGCGTCGCATGGGGCGACTACGATAGCGACGGTGACCTCGATCTGTACGTGAAACTGCCCGACTATGACGTCGACAACATCCTGTTCCGCAACGACGGCGACGGCACGTTCACCGATGTCACGGCACAGACCGGTACCGGGGTCGTCGGCCGGGTGCTGAAGGCCAACGCGCAGGGCGCGCCGAACTGGACTGATTTTGACCAAGACGGACAGCTCGATCTGCTCGTGACGATCGAGGGTGACCGCAACGTCGCATTCCGCAACGATGGTGACGGGACGTTTACCGATATCACGCGCAACCGCAAGCCGCCGCGCGCACTCGCGCTGTTGAATCCCGGTGACGCGAACGGCGCCTGTCTCGGCGATATCGACAACGACGGCGATCAGGATATATTCCTGCCGACCGCCGATCAGGCCAATCGTCTGATCGTCAGCCGCCTCGTCGAAAAAGGCGAATTGCGGTTCGATGACATTACACTGTCGTCGGGAGTCGGCGATATGGGCGGCGCACGCGGCTGCGCGATGGCCGATTTCGATAATGATGGCCTGCTGGATATTTACGTCAACAACGGCGGCGAATCGAACGTGCTGATCAACGACGTGATTCGCATGCCGGTGTTTGTACAGTTCTATATTGCCTGGGAGCCGGCGGGCAACAGGTTATACCGCAACAACGGTGACCTGACGTTCACGGATGTCACCGCCGGATCCGGCGCCGAGGGTGTCGGCATCGGCAGCGGCGTCGGTGCGGCCGACATCAACGACGACGGCTGGCCGGACCTGTTCGTGACGAACCGTACGTACTACAGCATGGGCAAGCGCGTCGGCATCGAACAGCAAAACCAGTTGCTGCTGAACACCGGCGGCGCGAACCGCTGGGTCCGCGTCGCGCTGACAGGTACGCGCAGCAACCGGTCCGGTTACGGCGCGCGTGTCAAGGTTGTCGCGGGGGATCTCGTGCAGTACCGGGAGCACACGAGCGCACACGGCTATAATTCGGGGAATGATCCGCGACTGTTGTTCGGTCTCGGTGACGCCGATGCAATCGATCTGATCGAGGTGACCTGGCCCAGCGGTCTCGTGCAGCGAATCGATAATGTGCGGCCCGGGCAGACCGTGACTGTCGTCGAGCCCGGCGCGCCCGGCCAATAACGCCGGCGCCGTCCCGCGTCAGGCGCCGTCCCGCTCGCAGACCAGGATCCGGCGCGCCGTAATCGAGCCGATCAACAGGCGATTGCCGTCGGTGACGCCGACGCTGCCGGCCGAGATTTCATCGCCGCGATTCATGTAGATCTCCTTGATGATCGCGCCGCCTGTTGCGTCGGGGACGACGCGCAGGATCTGTGTCGGCGCATCGGCGCCGGTGATGAAATGCATGACCAGCGCCAGCAGGCTCGAATGCGCGCCGATCCACAGGCTACCGTCGGCCGCGACGTCGATATTATCGGGTGACGTGCCCAGGTCGATGTCGGCCGTCGTCGTCACTGACCCGTCCGCCGGGTTGCGTGTCAGGATGCGCAGCGCATTGCCGCCGGTCTCGGCGACGTACAGCGTGCGTCCGTCCGGTGATGCGTTGATGCCGCCGCCGGACCGGATGTCGCCGGCAACGGTGCGCGCCGTTTTCGTGTCGGCGTCGACGAAAACTAGGTTCGTCAGTTCGCCGCTGTTCGGCGGGCTGTCGTTGGCGATGTAGTACTGCCCGGGGCCAACGGCGACGAGATCGTTGGGACGCGCGATCAACGGATCGGTGAAGGTTCCGGCATGCCGGAACCGCCCCGGCGTTTCCTCGATGAACCGCTCGATGTGTTCGGCGCCGACGCCACGGTCGACGGGATGATTGATCACGACCAGCGTTCGTTGGCGCTCGTCATCAATGTGCAGGCTCAGGCCGTGCGGCCGGAAGTGTGCGGGCGGGTC
This sequence comes from Gammaproteobacteria bacterium, assembly GCA_021773815.1. GTDB lineage: Bacteria > Pseudomonadota > Gammaproteobacteria > Steroidobacterales > SMWD01. The sequence goes on along the minus strand of JAJFJS010000038.1, from coordinate 53,168 downwards.
GATCAGCGCCGGTTCGACGACCGGCGTATCCGCGTTGAGGTCGAGGCGCCCGATCCAGCCCTGCGCGTCGCCGCCCTGGGCGAGCGTCCTGCGGTCGATCAGCGACAGATAGGCAAATCCGCGTTCGCGGTCGATCTGCATGTCTTCGGCGCTCTCGCCCAGTTCCAGCGCGTCGCACTGACCGGCGAAATGTGCCGGCGCCAGCCCGAACCGGAGGTACCCGTAAAGGCCGAGCACGGCGACGGCGACCAAAGCGACGATTGCGATCAGAATGTTCTTGAGTATTCTCACGGTCTTTCCGCTCCCGTTCCGTGTCATGGGCGGAACGGAGTGACTGTCGCATGGATCGGCCCGGTGCGCAAAATCCCGGTCATCGTGCGGTCAATGACCGCATATCTGGCCTCCGATTCGCGTAGGATAACGAACACTTGCATGCTTCCAGACTGATAAGAATCAATTAGAAATGAGCGCAGCAGAAAAACCAGACTCAGAGCAGACGGCCCCGACCGACGGACTGCGGTTCGGCCCGCTGACGATGATGCCCGGTGTGTCGGCCAAGAATCTGTTCGGCCTGTTTTTTGCCTCGTTCTTCGGCATTGCGTCGATGAGTTTTATCAACGCGAGTCAGCCGTATGTGCTGACCGAGTTGATGCTGATCCCGCAGAACGAGCAGGGCACGCTCGCCGGCAACCTGACGTTCGTGCAGGAGATCGTGCTGCTGTGCCTGCTCGGGCCAATCGGCGCGATGTCCGACAAGATCGGCAGAAAGCCGCTGTACATCGCCGCGTTCATCCTGCTCTCGCTCGCCTATTTTTTGTACCCGCTGGCCGGATCGCTGCTGATGCTGTTCGTATTCCGGATGGTCTTCGCCGCCGGCGCCGCAAACAACATCGTCATGCTGCCGGCCGTCGCCAACGACTATCCGCAAGAGCGCTGCCGGGCGAAAATGTTGGCGACCTGTTTCATCTTCAACGGACTCGGCCTCGTTGTCATTCTCGCGGTCATGCGCGGCATGCCCGTCTGGTTCTCCGACATGGGGATCGACCCGGTCTGGGTCGGACGTTACTGGCTCTGGATCATGTCCGGCCTGTGCCTGATCGTCGCCGTCGTGATCGCGCTGACGCTCAAGCCCGGCGCGCCGCGCCAACTCGAGCAACGCGAGCCGCTGCTGGCGACCTTCAAGGTCGGCCTGCGTGCGGCCCGCAACGGCCGCATCGCGCTGGCCTACGCGGCGGCGAGCGTGTCGCGCGGTGACCTGTCCGTCATGAGCACGTTCTTCACGCTGTGGCTGACCCAGGAAGGCATCCGCCAGGGTATGCCGACGGCCGAAGCGGCGAAGACTGCGCTGACGTTCTACCTCGTCGTGCAGGGTGCGACGCTGCCGTGGGCGCCGATTGCCGGCTACTTTCTGGACAGGATCGACCGGTTGTACGGGCTGGCGATCGCGATGGCCGTCGCCGGCGTCGGCTACGGGTCGTTGTGGTTGCTCGATAACCCGATCGGCAGCGGCATGTATATTTGCGCGGCGCTGATCGGTATGGGCGAGATGACCGCAAATCTTGCGGCCACGTCGCTGATCGGCAAAGAAGCGCCGGAGCGCGGCCGCGGCGCCGTGCTGGGCATGTGGAGTTTCTTCGGCGCGCTCGGCATCCTGACCGTGGCGCTCGTCGGCGGTTATTTGTTCGATAATGTCAGCCAGGTTGGCCCGTTTTTGTTTGTCGCCAGTGCGAACATCGCGCTGCTATTGTGGTCTGTTTATTTGATTCTGCGACGCCGAGCGTCGGCATCCGCGGATTCGGCCGCTACCTGAGGGAGTGCAACGATTATGCAACGACGAGATTTTCTGAAGAATGGATTTGCCGGCGTCGGCTATGCCGGCGCTGCGGCGATGGCGATGAGTGCGTTCGGCCGGCGTGCCGAGGCCGAGGCGCACATGCAGGCCGGCACGTCCGTCGGCGGCGCCGCGTTGCGAGGCCCGTATCTGGATTTGCTGACCGGGCGCGGCAATCAGCTCGCGTACGCGCGGCTGCAGAGCGATCTGAAATTTGGCGCGCAAAAATATTTCTGGTTCAAGGGTTACGTCATGGGCCATCGGCCGATGCAGCGCATACAGGACCTGTTCGGTGCGCAGGGATTCGGCGTGATCCGGCTCAACGAGCGGGAAGACGGGACGATTGAACGCATTTGTCGCGAGATCATCCTGTACACGGACCTGCGCAGCAACGAGGTGCTGGAGGAGTGGCGTAACCCGCTGACCGACGAGACCGTGCGGGTCGTGCATGTCGCCAATGATCCGTACAACTACCTGATCGAGCCGTTCTTCCCGGCGCCGCCGGAATTCGGCGGGCTGAACGAGAAAAAGGCGCCGCCCAAGCGTGTGCCGTTCATTCTGCCGTGGGTGCAGAACGGTGACTGGCTGGAGATGGAGATGCATATCCACCTGGCCTATCCGAATTCGCTGCAACCCGATGCATGGCCGCGCGAGTCGTCGGGCCCGATCGCGCAGGTGTCGGAGTTCTTCGCGCACCACGTCAAGGCGGCCGACATGCAGAATCCGAAGATCACGAGTCTCGATTATCACGGCACGTGGAATCGGATTACGCCGTGGCTGCCGTGGATGTTGATGGGACAGGCGCCGGGCAACTGCCAGTACGCCGCATTCATGGGTACCTGTGCGCACCCGGGTGATGTGCTGCCGCGTCCGGTCGTCGACTATGCCGAGAAACACCTGTCGAAGTATTTTGAAGCGCCGAAGGTCTGGACGCCGGTCGGGTTGTCGAGTCTCGAAAACTACCGCGAGACGCAACAACCCGCGCCCGTCAAAGATGCAACTTAGTCTCAATTGAGCGCAAACGGCGCCGCGCGGCGCGTGACCGATCGGTCACTTTCTCCGTGGCTGCCGTCACGCGGTCAGTTTTCCCGACTGCGCCATCCAAAGCTTCCCCCGCGCCGAACTGCTGCCTACAGTTGAGCCCGCGTTCTGCCGGTAATAGAAACAGGGGACTCGTGACAGAGCATTTTGGTGACCGACCGATGTTGATCGGCGGCGAATTCGTCGCCAGTGACGGCGGCGAATGGATGGATTCGATCAATCCCGCGACCGGCGAAGTGCACGGCCGTGTGCCGGCGGGCACGGTCGGCGACGTCGGCCGTGCGGTTGCGGCCGCGCAACGAGCACAGCCCGAATGGGCAGCGTTGCATGCGTTCGAACGCGGACGCCTGTTGCGCCGGCTCGCCGACGCGATTCGCGCGCGGTCCGACGTTCTGCCGCTGGAAGCTGCCGACACCGGCAATACGATTGCGAGCCTGGCCGGCGATATCGTGCTCGCCGCGGGATACATCGATTTCGTTGCCGGCCTCGGCATGGAGATCAAGGGCGAGAGCGTCCCGGCGACGGTCGAAAATATTCATTTCACGATGCGCGAACCGTACGGCGTTGTCGGGCGTATCGTGCCTTTCAATCATCCGTTCCTGTTTGCGGCTGCACATCTCGGTGCGCCGTTGATCGCCGGCAATGCCGTCGTGCTGAAGTCACCGGACCAGAGTCCGCTGTCGGCGAGCGTCATGGCCGAAATCTGTGCCGAGATCCTGCCGCCGGGCCTGGTCAATATCGTCTCGGGCCACGGCGTCGTCGTCGGTGATGCGATCGTGCGCCATCCGGCGGTGCCGCGCATCGGATTTACCGGCTCGGTCGGCACCGGCATGGCAATACAGCGCGCGGCGGCCGAGACGGCGGTCAAGCACGTTTCACTCGAACTCGGCGGCAAGAACCCGATGATCGCGTTCCCCGATGCGGATCCCGAGGCAATCGCCGAGGCTGCCGTCAACGGCATGAATTTTGCGTGGTCCGGACAATCGTGCGGTTCGACGAGTCGGCTGTTGCTGCACGAGTCGCTGTACGATGAAGTGGTTGAGCGGATTCGCGAACGCGTCGCGGCGATCCGGGTCGGTGATCCGCTCGACCCGGCGTCCGGCATGGGGCCCGTCAATTCGGAACCGCACTACCGTCGCATCCTCGACATCATCGCCTCGGCGAAGGCGCAGGGGGCGACCGTCATCAACGGCGGCGGTCGACCGGCCGGTGATCAATTCGAGCGTGGGTTCTGGGTCGAACCCACGGTATTCGGTGACGTCACGCAGGACATGCGCGTCGCGCGCGAGGAAGTCTTCGGCCCGGTGCTGGCCGTCCTGAAATGGCGGACGGCCGATGAGGCCATCGCAATGGCCAATGACCTCGACCTCGGCCTGACGGCCGCCGTCTGGACCAACGACCTCAAGGCCGCGATGCGCACGGTGCGTGCACTGCAGTCGGGGCTCGTCTGGGTGAACGGCACGGGACGGCATTACCTGGGAACCGGATTCAGCGGCTGGAAGAACAGCGGCCTGGGCCGCGAAGAATGCCTGGACGAAGTGTTGAGCTACACCCGGGTCAAAGCCGTTCACATCATTCAATAACGATTACCGCTTACCAAGATAGCCGTGGCGTTGCCGCAGGCTCCGGAGATATATTTTGATGCCCGAACTGGACAACAAGCCAAACAACAACGAGCCAGAGGGGATCAAGGTCTGGTTTCTGTGGCTGGCGCCCGGCATCACGCGCGGCAACTTCGTCGCCTATCTCTACACGGCGTTCTCGACGATCGGCATGCTGACCTTTATCAGTGTCGCGACGACGCTGGTGCTGAATACGCACATGCAGATTCCGACGGACCAGCAGGGCACGATCTCCGGGCAGCTCGTGTTCGCGACCGAGATTACGCAGATCCTGCTGTTCGCGTTCGTCGGCATCCTTGCCGACCGCGTCGGGCGCAGTCACCTGCTGGCCATCGGCATGGCGGTCATGGGGCTCGCCTATCTTTTTTATCCGTTTGCCGATTCGATCGGTGAACTGACGTTCTATCGTGTCCTGTATGCCATCGGCCTCGGTACTGCGACCGGCATGCTGGCGACCGTCACGACCGATATACCGCAGGAGCGCTCGCGCGGCAAACTCGTCGCGTTCGGTGGCATGTTCAACGGGCTCGGTGTCGTCATGGTCGTGGTACTGCTCGGTAAACTGCCGGAGATACTGGTCGGCGCCGGATTCGATGAGGTCACGGCGTCGTTGTATACGCATTTCACCTCGTTCGGCTGTTGCATGATCGGCGCGCTGGTCGCGTGGTTCGGGCTCAAGCGCGGCGTTCCGTCTCGAGACAGGGAGCAGCAGTCTTTTGGCCGACTGGCGGCAAGCGGCGTGCGTGCGGCGCGCAATCCGCGTATTGCGCTCGCCTATGCCGCGGCGTTTGTAGCGCGCGGCGACCTGGTCATTATGGGTACATTCTCGATTCTGTGGGGCGTAACCGTCGCGGTCGATCAGGGCATTGATCCGTCGGAAGCCGTGTCCCAGTCGCGGTGGATCTTCGTGATCGCGTCGTCCGCGTCGCTGTTCTGGATCCCCGTCATTGCTCCGTTGCTGGACCGATTAAACCGCGTGACGGCGATGCTGCTCTGCATGGCGCTCGGCTCGATCGGCTATATGTCCGCCGGATTCATCGACAACCCGCTCGACCTTGGCGCGGAGTGGCCTTTCTTTGTGCTGCTCGGCATCGGGCAGATCAGTGCGTTCCTCGGTGCACAGACGCTGATCGGCCAGGAGGCGCCGTTGTTGCAACGGGGCGCCGTCGTCGGCGTGTTCAATACCTCCGGGGCGATCGGGATTCTCGTCGCCTCGTGGTTCGGCGGCATCCTGTTCGATACGGTCGCGCCGGCGGCGCCCTTCGTGCTGATCGGCATCATGAATGGATTCGTTGCCGTGTTTGCGCTCATTGTCCGCATCAAGTCCCCGGGTCCGATTCTGGGGCAGGGCGAGCAACCGGAGGCGGTTTAGTCAGAGTGAGATGCCGCATGCCCGTGGCGACGGGACGCGATTCGGCCCGGATACAGCGACTTGCCCCAAGGGCAGCGCGGAGGTTCGTAGAGCATGAATACCGGAACGACTGAAACGGAGCACGTACAGGGCGGCAGGCGATTCCTGTTCGTCTGGTTCTTGCCCGGCATTACGCGGCTGAACGCCGTCGTTTTTTGTTACGCCGCGTTCGCGACGATCGGGCTGCTGACCTTCATCTCGACCGGCACGGCGCTGGTCCTGAACGCAAACTTCGGCATGCCGGTGGGCGAGCAGGGCACGGTCAGCGGCGACCTGGTCATCGTGACCGAGGTCGTGCAGTTGCTGGTCTTCGGTGTCGTCGGCGTGCTCGCCGACCGGATCGGCCGGCGCGAACTGTTTGCCGTCGGCATGCTGATCATGGGCGTCGGCTACCTGCTGTATCCGTTTGCCGAGTCCGTCACGCACCTGATCGTGTATCGCGCGGTGTATGCCGCGGGTCTGGGCATGTCGACGGGCATGCTGCAGACGATCGTTACCGATTATCCGCAGGATCGGTCGCGGGGCAAGTTCGTCGCCCTGGGTGGCGTGTTCAACGGTCTCGGCGTCATCTGCGTGACTGTGGTGTTCGGCCGTTATGTGCCGCCCGCGCTGATCAATGCGGGATTTGATGCGATCACGGCGACGCGGATCATCCACGCCATGGTGTTTATCGCCTGCGCGTTCTCGTCCGTCCTCTACCTGGTTGGCTTGAAGAAGGGGCTGCCGGTTGCCAAAGAAGACCGTCTGCCGATGCGCGAACTCATCATCAGCGGATTCGCCGCCGCCGTCCGCAACCCGCGTATCGCGCTCGCCTACTCGGGCGCATTCGTCGCGCGCAGCGACCTCGTGATCCTCGGCACGTTCGTCGTGCTGTGGGGCACGGTTGCAGGTATCGGTCAGGGTATGGACCCGGCCGTGGCGGCATCCCGCGGCGCCGGCCTGTTCGGACTCGCATCGGGCGCGGCGCTGGTCTGGCTGCTGGTCCTCGGCTCGTTCATGGATCGCTTCAACCGCGTCTCGGGGCTGATTTTCTGTATGGCGCTGGCGGCGATCGGTTATGGCGCGATGTGGATCGTCGACGAACCGCTGTCCGCGGCCGCGATACCGTCTTTCGTGCTGCTCGGCATCGGTCAGATCAGCTCGTTCTTTGGAGCGACGACGCTGATCAGTGCCGAGGCGCCGCGTCTGAGCCGAGGCGCCGTCGTCGGTGCGTTCAATATGTGCGGCGCGATCGGTATCTTCTTCGCATCCGGACTGGGCGGGCGCCTGTTTGACACCGTCGGACCCGCCGCGCCGTTTGCACTGATCGGCACACTCAATGCTATCGTCATGCTGCTGGCGATCATTGTGCGCATCAAATCACCGGGACATATCCCGTCGCGTGACGGCGCGGTGTCGGAGATGCGCGAGAGAGATTAGCCGCCTGTCGCCAAAGCCGTTCAGGACTTATGCCGCGTCACCATCCGGATTGAACGCGATCCCGGTTCGCCGGCGTTTCAATCGCCGGTATCACCGCGAGTCACGGCGCGTTGCCACGCCGTGCCGCAGATGTAGCGGGTCCGTGAAGTCGCGATCAGGCCGCGACGTCGAACCCGGCTTTCTCGATGGCCTGTTCCAGTGCGGCAGGCGCAATGGCGCCGGCGTCGAAGTCGATGCTGACGGTGCCGGCGTCCAGGTTGGCCTTGACACGCAGTACGCCCGCCTGTTCGTTCAGTGCATTCTCGATGCTCTTGACGCAGCCGCCGCAGGTCATGCCGCTGACTTTAATTGTCGTGGTTGCCATTTCGTCTTACTCCTGAAAGACAAGGTTGAATATCAATGCCGGCTGTTGCGGGTCTCCGCGCGCATGAACTCGGGGCGCCAGCCACGCAGCAGCAGGGAATTGCTGACGACGCTGACGCTGCTGAGCGCCATCGCCGCGCCGGCCATCGCCGGCGTCAGTACGCCCGCAGCCGCCAGCGGAATCCCGACGACATTGTAGACGAAGGCCCAGAACAGGTTTTGCTTGATCTTGCGGAACGTCGCGCGACTCGCGGAGATGGCGCCCGCGACGAGGCGCGGGTCGGTGCGCATCAGCGTGATGCCGGCGGTCTCCATCGCGATGTCCGTGCCGCTGCCCATCGCGATGCCGACGTCGGCCGCGGCCAGCGCCGGGGCGTCGTTGATGCCGTCGCCGATCATGCCGACGACATAGCCTTCGGCACGCAATGCGTCGATCGCCTGTGCCTTCTGATCGGGCCTGACCGAGCCGCGGGCCTCGTCCACGCCGACCTCCGCGCCGACCCGGGCGGCGACGCGTTCAGCGTCGCCGGACAGCATCAACGTGCGGGCGCCGAGTTTGCGCAGGGCCGCGATCGCATCGATGGCTTCGGGGCGCAACACATCGGCGATTGCAATGGTGCCGATGACGGCCCCGCTGCGCGCGACCCAGACGACAGTTCGGGCCTGTGATTCGAGTTCTTCCGCCCGCTCGGGTTCGATCGGTTCGATGCCGTGTTCCTGCAGCATGGCCAGGTTGCCGCAAACGATGGACTGACCCTCAATCGTCGCGGTGACGCCCAAACCGGTGCGGCTCTGAAACGCCGTGACCTGTGGCAGCGTGATGGTCATTTCTCGGGCGCGTTCGAGCATCGCACGGGCCAGCGGGTGTTCGCTGCCCTGCTGGACGGCCGCGGCCGCACGCAGCACGTCCTTGTCGTCGCCGTCGAAAGCGTGGATTTCGACCACGGCGGGCTTGCCGGCGGTCAGCGTGCCGGTTTTGTCGAAAACGATCGCATTCAGTCGGTGGGCGCGTTCGAGCGATTCCACGTCCTTGATCAGGATGCCCGAGCGCGCCGCGGCGCCGGTACCGGTCATGATCGCCGTCGGTGTCGCCAGGCCCAGTGCGCAGGGGCAGGCGATCACGAGTACCGATACCGCAGCGATGAGCGCCGGTTCGAAGGCGCCGCCAAATGCATACCAGCCGACAAACGTCAGGCCGGCGATGCCGACGACGACCGGCACGAAGATCGCGCTGATCCGGTCGACGAGGCGCTGGACCGGCGCCTTGCCGGCCTGCGCGTTTTCGACGAGATGGATAATTCGCGCCAGCGTCGAGTCTTCGCCAACGTGCGTGGCCTGGATATCGAGCAGGCCGGTACCGTTGATCGCGCCGCCGGTCACGATGTCGCCGGGATGCTTGGCGACCGGCAGGCTCTCGCCGGTGATCAGCGCCTCGTCGACGTCGCTCTGCCCGCTGACAACCTTACCGTCGACCGGGATGCGCTCACCGGGCCTGACGATGACAATATCGCCGCTGGCGACCTCGCCGATTGACACTTGCTGTTCGCTGCCGTCGCGCCTGACACGTGCAGTTTCCGGGCGCAGGTCCATCAATTGCCGAATTGCCGCAGTCGTGCCGCGTTTGGCCCGCGCCTCCATGAACTTGCCGAGCAGCACCAGCGTAATGATCACGGCCGACGCCTCGAAATACAGTTTGCCGGCGGCGTCGCTGCCGAGTGTGGCGATCAGGTACCAGCTATAGGCATACGCGGCGGTCGTACCCATGACGACGAGGACATCCATGTTCGCCGAGCGCGCCCGCAGCGCCTTGTAGGCGGCCTTGTAGAAGCGAGCGCCAATCAGGAACTGCACCGGGGTTGCCAGTGCGATCTCGACGACCATCGGGAGCATGAAGTGGATACCGACGAACTTGAGCGCCATGTGCAGGACCAGCGGCGATGACAGCGCGATTGACAGCAGCAGGATGCGTTTTTCGCGCGCCAGTTGCGCCGCTTCCCGATCCCGATGCGCACGGTCTGCATCTGCCTGCCGCTCCGTCGCCGCGGCGACCTGCGGTTCATAACCGGCGTCGCGGACGGCGCCGGCCAATGCATCGATGCTCACCATGCCGGCAACCGCGCGGACATCGGCACGTTCCAGCGCAATGTTGACGTTGGCCTCGATGATGCCGCTCAGCCTCGACAACGACTTCTCGACGCGTCCGGCGCAGGCGCTGCAGGTCATGCCGCCGACGCCCAGCGAGAACGATTCTTCGGGCACCTCGAAGCCGGCGTTGCGCACGACCCCTGTTATCGACCCGATGTCGGTGGCCGCCGGGTCGAACGACACGTCGGCGCGCTCGAGCGCGAAATTAACGGCCGCGACCGTGATGCCGGTGGCCCGTGTCAGTGCCTTTTCCAGCCGCGCTGCGCAGGCGCCACAGGTCATGCCGCGAATCGGCAGGCCTGCGGTTCGAATCTTTGCATCGGTGGCGGCTGTTGCGGTCACACTCACGGGGAATGAGCTCCGGTAAATAGTCGATCCGCCAGTGTAGCGGCTGTCGGCGCCACGTCGCAATGTGGCGCTGTGAGCCGCTGCCCCCGTCAGCGCGACGGCAGGGCCCGGCGCCGCGGATGCGTATGGAATCGGCGGATGAACTCGCCGAATACCCGGTTGCCCAGCGATACGGAATGCTCGATATGGTCCTTCGTCTGCGCGGCGATCCGGTCCGTGTTGCCGGGGCCGCCCAGCGCCTCGGCCTCGCGCGCCATCGACGGCGTATGCAGCCAGCGCAGAATCATCGGTTCGTCGACTTCGAGATGAAATTGCAGGCCGTAGACGTTGTCGCCGTAGCGGAATGCCTGATTGCGGCAGTCCGGCGAAGTTGCCAGGTGCACGGCGTCGCGCGGGATCTGGAACGTGTCGCCGTGCCATTGAAAAATCATCTGGCTGGCGGCGAGCGGGGCGAACAGCGGGTCTGCGTGCCCGGCCTCGGTGGGGTTGAGTTCGTACCAGCCGATTTCTTTTTTGTCGTTCGGCGCCACGCGCGCGCCGAGTGCACGGGCGATCAGTTGTGCGCCGAGGCAGATGCCGAGCACGGGCTTGCCGGCCTCGATGGTTTGCCGGATCAGTTCGACTTCGGTCGCGAGGTGGGGATAGCGATCGCACTCGTCGCAGTTCATCGGTCCGCCGAGGACGATCAGACCGTGATAGCGCGTGATATCCGGTCGGGCCTCCGGCTCGCGGCCGAAATTGACGTAGCGTATGCGGAACCCTGCGTCGCGCAGCAACGGGTCGAGATTGCCGAGTATCTCGTAGGGCACATGTTGGAAAACCAGAAGTCGTCTCATCGTCGGGCCGCAGCTGCCTGTCACGGCGCCAACGATCCTTGACTCGTGCGGCTCTGTCAATGCGTGGCGGGGTTTCGCTTTCGGTCAACGCGCCTATAATCGAACGGCATCGTCGCCGTCGATCCGGGAAGGAACTATGGAAATTACGGTCAATTTTGAATTCGTGAACTGGTGGGGCGTTCTGGCAGCGACGCTCGCGTCGTTCCTGCTGGCCGGCGTCTGGTATGCGCCAAGCGTGTTCGGCCGGTTCGGCGTCCGCGATGCCGAGAAGGCGGCCGCCAGTGCGGCCGGGGAACGGAACGTCCAGCTGATATTCGTCATCGCATTCTTGTTCCAGTGGCTGACCGGCAGCCTGCTGGCGGCCGTGCTGGGCCCGAATGCTTCGATCCGCGACGGCGTGATTGTCGGCGTGCTGATCGGCTGTTTTTTCGTCACGACGGCACTGGGCATCTCGGCGATATTTGATCGGCGACCGATCGTGCGTATTTTCGTCAACGGCAGCTTCCATATCGTGTCGTTGTCGATCATGGGAGCGCTAATCGGCGCATTTAACTAGCAGCTTATTGGGAAAGCGCCGTGCACGCCTCGGATCCTGAATCATTTGCGCATCGGTATCGCCTGAGTATCTTTCGACGGCCTGTTGCCGCCCGCTTGCCCGCCAGGGGATTTGCCGGCGCCGTGGCGGTGCTGTTTCTGTTGACCGCGGGTGGCTGCTCGCAGTGGGGGCAATCAGGACCGGCGAGCGCGTACCGACCCGATCCCGGGCCGTATGCAATTCAGGTTGCCGAATCCGTCTCGCTGGCATTCCCGGCGCTGGAAAAGGATCTCGATCTGCGCATCACGTTTCCGATGGGCGCAACGGCGCCGGCATCGTTGCCGGCCATTATTTTCTCCCACGGCGGGCGCTGCGATCGCGACCGGTATACGCATCTCGCCGACCACTGGGCGTCGCACGGGTATGTCGTTATTCAGCCGGCGCACCTCGATTCGAGTTCGTTGCCGCCACCGAAGATCCGCGGTATGCGGATGATGATCGAGGCCGTGCGGACGCGGCGCCTCGATATGGTGCATGTGCTCGATTCACTCGATGCGATCGGCGCGCTGGTGCCCGGTCTCGGCGGGCGCATTGACGCGAGCCGGGTCGCCGCGGCCGGACACTCACTGGGTGGTGGTACTGCGCTGTCCGTGACCGGCCTGGTCATGATCGATCCGTCGAACGATACCGCGTTCGGTTTTCGCGACGAGCGCTTTGATGCGCTGTTGCTGATTACCGACCCGGGCAACAGCCCGATGATGCCCGAGACGCCGTGGCGGGTTGTTGCGCTGCCGACGCTGGTGGCGACGGGTACGAACGATTTCAGCGGCCTGGTCCGGCATATCAGGAAAAGTCGTTCTGTCTATCGATATCCGGCCGGTGTCGGGTTTGCTGCAACGGACAATCACTATTTGTTTGTCGATGACATGGACCACTACCTCGGCGGACTGATCTGCAAACCGCGTGACGGCGATCTGCCCGATGCCGACGCGGCTTACATCATCGGCGGCGTTAGCGTCGCGTTTCTCGATGCTTACCTGCGCGATGACGCCGATGCCCGCGCATTTCTCGCCGCTGCGGCCGACTGGCGGGCCGAACCGCGCGCTACGCTGTCGGTGCGTTAGGGCGGCGGATCGTCGATCCGGAACCGGTCGGCATCCAGGTGGGCCGGGAATTTCTTGCGATAACGCAGCAGCGCGGCGGCGTCGAGTCTTGTCGTGACGACATGTTCCCTATCGTCACAGTCGACAATCGAATTACCGAAGTAATCAACGATCATGCTGTCGCCGGCATAGGCAACGGCGTTGCCGTCGGTGCCAATGCGATTGACGCCGGCCGCGTAGCAGAGGTTTTCGACGGCCCGGGCCGGCAGTAGCGTGCGCCAGGCCGAACGGCGCGGGGCGGGCCAGTTCGCGACATAGAGCAGCAAATCGAATTCGTTGACGCCGCGACTGAAGACCGGGAAGCGCAGGTCGTAACAGACGAGCGGGCAGACCCGCCAGTCACCGAGCCGGACGATCAGGCGACCGCGGCCGGGTGTGAAATGTTCGTGCTCGCCGGCCATCCGAAACAGGTGGCGCTTGTCATACACGGCCGGCGGCGCATTGGGCGGCATCCAGATCAGTCGATTGGTGTAGCGGCTATCGTCCGCGATGATCAGGCTGCCGCAAAGGGTCGTATTGCGGTCGCGCGCCATGCGACTCATCCAGGCGAGTGTCTCGCCATGCATCGTTTCGGCCTGGCTGACCGAGTTCATCGTGAATCCGGTCGTGAACATCTCGGGCAGCACGATCAGGTCTGTCGACCCGTCGATGCCGGCGATCAGGTCGGCAAATCGCGTCCGGTTCGCGGCGGCATCCTGCCAGTCGAGCGTCGTTTGAATGAGCGTAACGGTCAGATCGCGCATAGTCGTTCCGCGGCCGCTTCGAGCGTGGCGTCATCCTTGGCGAAACAAAATCGCAGCCATTGTCGTTGCGGCGGCGACGCGCAGAATACCGAAACCGGTATCGTCGCGACGCCGACGTCGCGGGTCAGCCGCCGGGCGAAGTCGACGTCCGCCTCGGACGTGATCGCCGAATAATCTGCCAGTTGGAAATAGGTGCCGGCCGACGGCGTCAGCTGGAATCGTGACGGCGCCAGCAAGGTGCAGAAATAGTCGCGCTTTTGCTCGTAGAAAGCGGATAAACCGTCCGCATGGCCCGGGTCGTCGACGAGAAAATCGGCCAGTGCGTACTGGATTGGTGCGACAACGCAGAACTGCACGAACTGGTGGACCTTGCGAAACTCGCGCATCAGTTCCGCGCCGGCGACGCAATAGCCGACCTTCCAGCCCGTTGCATGAAAGGTCTTGCCGAACGAGGAGACGACCAGGCTGTGCGCGGCGAGTTCCTCGCGACCGAGCAGGCTGTGATGCGTCCGGCCATCAAAGATAATGTGTTCGTAAACCTCGTCGCCGAGCAGGACAATGTCGCGGCCGCGGACCAGGTCCGTTAGCGTGTTCAGGTCGTCGTCGTTCAGCACGGCACCGGTTGGGTTGTGCGGCGAATTCAGGATGATCATGCGCGTGGCCGGGCTGATCGTCGCGGCGACGCGTGGCCAGTCGATGTCGAAAGCCGGTGTGCGCAGCGGGATATGGACGGGCGTGCCGCCGGCCAGCCGGATGGCCGGATCATACGAATCGTAGGCCGGATCGAACACGATGACCTCGTGGCCCGAATGCACGAATGCCGTGATTGCCGCAAACAGCGCCTCGGTTGCGCCCGATGTGACCGTGACCTCGGTGTCGGTGTCGGTGGGTCTGCCGTAGAGACGCTCGGTCTTGGCGGCGATTTGTTCCCGGAGTTGCGCAACGCCGGGCATCGGCGCGTATTGATTGCAGCCGTTGCGCAGATGGTGCGCGACACGGTCGAGCAGGCCGGACGGCACGGCAAAGTCGGGATATCCCTGCGACAGGTTGATCGCGCCGCAATCCGCGGCGAGTTGCGACATCACGGTAAAGATCGTCGTGCCGGTATCCGGCAGTTTGCTGTTGATGGTCGGCGGCATCGGGGCAGTGTAATCGATCAGCCGTGTGCCGCGTCGTGGGTGCGAAATTCCCTCGGCGGCTTGCCGGTCCAGCGCTTGAAGGCGCGAGAGAAGTTGCTCTGGTCAGAAAAGCCGAGCATATACGCAATTTGACCCAATGACAGTTTTGCCTCGCGCACATACTCGGTGGCCAGCCGGCGGCGCGTGTCGTCGCGAATTTCCTGGTAGCTCGTGCCCTCCTGGGCGAGTTGACGCTGTAGCGTACTCAGACTGCGATGCATGCATTCGGCGATCCGTGCCTGATTCGTTTTGCCTGATGGCAGCAATGCGATTAATCGTTCTCGGACTTCCGAGGCGACCGTGCGCGGGTCCAGCGACTCAAGATATTTCTCGGCGACCGAGTCATTGGCCTTGGCCAGTTCGATGTTGTTACCCGGCAGAGGTTTTTCCATCGACTCGCGGTCGAAGCGCAGCGTGATGCGATCCGCACCCGTGGTGACGGGACAGCCGAGCACTTCGACATAGGTTCCGATCGAACCCCGGTCGGCTCGCTTGAACGCGATCGAACGGGGCGCGAAATTGCTGTCCGTCGCGGCCCGACACAACTGGACGATCGATGTGACGAAGGCGTCGATGGAGGCAATCTCGGGGGCGTGCTCCGGGTCCGGATATTCGATCGTCATGTCGTAGCCGTCGCCGTTCAGCTCGATTTTCAGCCGCAGCGGCATCGTCGTGATGACATCGTGGTAACGGCACAGGCGGCGCAGCGAACCGAGTAGTGACTGGCTGGCGATCCAGGAAAAACCGAGCGCATGAAAACTCGTCGGGCGGATGCGCCGGCCGGCGAACAGCCCGAAGCACGGATCGCCCGTCGCTTCCACGGCGGCCCGCCACAGTGCCTGCATGCTGCGCGATGGATAGCGTGCGCCGGATACCGACAGCGCATCAATATCGAGTCCGGCCCGCTCGAATACCGGTGCCGGCTTGATCGAGTAGTGCGACTCGAGCGTTTCGGCGATATTCCTGGCGGTTGCCGCGAGAGTTGTCGGTTCAAATAACACGTTGATTTACCGTTCCGATTCCGGCATTGAATCGGACCCGGCCTGGTTTGACAAGGGTTCGGCGACCTCCGCCGGGGGCGGCAGTTGAAAAGCCGGCCCGGATTCTGCGTTAATGGGCTCTTGGCCGGACGACAGGGGACAGCGTGATGGCAGGACAACAACCGATCGTTTTTCCGACGGATTTCTCGACGGCGTCGCTGGCGGGCCTGAATTGGGCGGTGCGAATGGCGCAGATTACCAACGCAGCGTTGCACGTGATCTACGTCGTCGAGGAGCCCCAGGTGTTCGGCGTGCTCGAGGTCGAGGTCGGCCAGGCAACCCTGCCGAGCCTGGATGACCTGCAGCAGGGCGCCTGGACGCGCATCGAGGCATTCGTTGCCGCCAATCTGGCCAATCAGGAGATCGATGTTGTCGAGCAGGTGGTCGTCGGCAACCCGGCCGATGAGATCACGCGCTATGCCAAGGAGGTCGGCGCCGCGATGATCGTCATGGGCGCCCACGGGTACAGCGGGGTGCGGCACCTGATTCTCGGCAGCACGACCGAGTCCACACTGCGTCATGCGCGCTGTCCGGTGCTGTGCGTCAAGGGAGACGGGACGCCGGCGCACGCTTGAAAGTTCTCGCGCGTGGCCGCGTGCTGTTCGCGCCGCGGCCGCTAACGGCGTCCGCGGCAGGTGACGCAGTGACGGGTTGCTAGACTGAATCTACAGAATCGTCGACGCTTGGCAGAAGGACACGCTTGCATGTATATCAATTTCTGGTACCCGGTCGGAAAGTCAGAGGAAGTGAAGGACGATCAGCCACTGCGGGTCCAGATCCTCGGCCTGAAATTTGTCGCCTTTCGGGATACGGAAGGTGTTGCAAGGGTGCTCAGCGATACCTGCATCCATCGCGGCGGCGCACTCGGCAAGGGCTGGGTAAGGGACGGCTGCGTCATCTGTCCGTATCACGGCTGGGAATACCAGGGCGACGGCAAATGCCGTAGGATTCCGACCTTCGGCGAAGACACGGCGTTGCCGGCGCGGGCCAAGATCGACAGCTATCCGACGCAGGAGAAATACGGCATCGTTTTCGCGTTCCTCGGCGATCTGCCGGAGGACGAGCGGCCGACGCTGTTTGATATTCCCGAGTACGATGTTGACGGTTGGCGCGTCAACGATACCGTCGTGTTCGAGGTCGGAGCCTATTACGAACGCTCGGTCGAGAACGGCCTCGATGCCGCGCACAACGAATTCGTGCACCCGATGCAGGGTGCGCCGACGATCAACGAGACGCTGCGCCGTCACCCGATCGAAATCGACGAGTTTCCGCCGTGGGGCAGCGGCTTTCTGGTCGCCTTCGGCAAGAGTATGTCCGAAGATACCAAGGTGCTCGGCGCCAGTGAGGGGACGACGCGAGCCGGGTCTGCGCATCACGGTCCGAATACGCTGATCACGCGCATAATCTTTTCCGATACCCGGGCGTTCGCGCAGTATTTCTTCGAGGCGCCGATCGACGAGAATCGAACGCGTATCTTCTTCGTCAACATCCGCTCTTTCATGATGGAAGAGGAGATGGATCAGAAGCTGATCGACATGAATATGAAGATTGCCGGCGAGGATATCGCGATCATCGAGGCACTCGACCCGATCCGTACGCCGCATTGCACGACGCAGGAGTTTCTGACGCCGGCCGACCGACCGATTGTGCGTTACCGGGAGTTTCTCAAGGACTGGGAAGCGCGCGGCTGGCGCATCGATCAGAAGGCCTTTCGCGCCCAGCGCGGCGATGTCGCCTTAACGATTCCGTCGCCGGACCGCCGCGTGCACAAGAACTGGGTGCTCGACACGATACCGCTGATGGCGGGTGACTGATCCGGCCGTCGGCCGGATCCGGGATCGGCCGATGGCGGACACCCGGTACCGGTTGCGGAAACCGACCGATGCGCGCTTTTCCCCGTGCTGATTCAGTCGCTTACTGGCCCGCTGTCTGCCGGCCGGTGCGGTTTAAGGCTAGCGGTCGAGGCCGCCGAGACAGATCGATTTGATCTCGGTGAATTCGTCGATGCCGTATCTGGATCCCTCGCGCCCCAGTCCCGACTCCTTGATGCCACCGAACGGTGAGACTTCCGTCGATATTGCCGCTTCGTTGATGCCGACCATACCGTATTCCAGCGCTTCGGCGACGCGCCAGACGCGCGCGGCGTCACGGGTGTAACAGTAGGCGGCCAAGCCATATTCCGTTGCATTCGCCTGGTCGATGGCTTCGCGTTCTGTCGTGAATCGGAACACGGGCGCGACCGGGCCGAAGATCTCCTCGGTTGCGACCGCGGCGTCCGTCGTGACGTCGTCGAGCACTGTCGGTTCGAAGAACGTGCCACCGAGTGCGTGGCGGTGGCCGCCGCAGACGATGCGCGCGCCGCGCGCGCAGGCGTCGGCGATATGCCGCTCCACCCGTTCGACGGCGGCCAGATCGATCAGCGGTCCCTGATCGACGGCCTCGCCATCGCCGGGACCGACCCGCAACGTACCGACAGCGGCCGCGAGTCGTTCGACGAATGCATCGTGAATGGAGTCCTGTACGATGAACCGGTTGGTGCAGATACAGGTCTGGCCGCTGTTGCGATATTTCGAGACCATCGCGCCGGCAACCGCCGCCTCGATATCCGCGTCGTCAAAAACGATAAACGGCGCATTGCCGCCGAGTTCCAGTGATACTTTCTTCACGGTATCGGCACATTCCCGCAGCAACAGCTTGCCGACCGCCGTTGACCCCGTAAACGACAGCTTGCGCACCGTCGGGTTGCGCGTCAGTTCCGCGCCGACGCGCTCGCCGCTCGAGGTCGTCACGACATTCAGTACGCCGGCCGGGAAACCGGCGCGTTGCGCGAGTTCGGCGAGCGCCAGCGCACTAAGCGGTGTCTGTTCAGCCGGCTTGATAACGACCGGGCAGCCGGCCGCGAGCGCCGGCGCACATTTGCGCGTGATCATTGCGAGCGGAAAGTTCCACGGCGTAATCGCCGCGACGACGCCGACGGGCTGACGGATGGCGAACAGGCGACGGTCGGCTGCAGGCGTCGGGATGACATCGCCGTAGACGCGTTTGGCTTCCTCGGCAAACCACTCGACGAACGACGCGGCATAGGTGACTTCGCCGCGCGCCTCGGCCAGCGGCTTGCCCTGCTCGGCGGTCATCAGTCGCGCGAGGTCTTCGCGATGCGCAACGATCAGGTCGAACCAGGCGCGCAGCAGTGCGCTGCGCTTGCGTGCGGTCAACGCGCGCCACGCCGGCCATGCGGCATCGGCCGCCTCAATCGCCGCACGGGTCTCGCCGGCGCCCATGTCAGGGACGGTCGCCAGAACCGTGCTATCGGCCGGATTCGTGACCTCGAACACCGCACCGTCGTCGGCCGCGCGCCAGTCGCCGTCGATGAACGCCGCCGACCGGAGTAGCGCGAAGTTGCTGCCGTGCGTGTCGGGTCGTTTGTCGTGGGGGTTCGTCATGCCGTCAAAACTACCACTTTCTGCGGCGTTGTTGGTATGTTCGACGTTCCAGTCCAACAGGAAACCGTCATGACCGATGCCGTGATCGTCTCGACCGCTCGTACCCCCATCGGACGCGCCTACCGCGGTGCGTTCAATCACACGAAATCGCCGACGCTGACCGCGCACGCGATTCGCCACGCCGTCGAGCGTGCGGGCGTCGACGGCGCCGAGATCGACGACCTCGTGCTCGGATCGGTGCTCAATGCGGGCAGTGCGGCGCCTAATATCGCGCGCCTCGCGGCCCTGGCGGCAGGTCTGCCGAACACGGTTGCGGCGCAGACGATCGACAGGCAGTGCTCGTCCGGATTGATGGCGATCGCGATCGCCGCCCGGCAGATCATCGTCGAGGGCATGCAGGTCGTCGTCGCCGGCGGGCAGGAAAATATTTCCGAGATCCAGGATCGCTATTACGAGTGGTGCGGGTCGGCGCAGGATGATGCTGTCACCCGCCATGCCGAGCATGCCTACATGCCGATGCTGCTGACGGCCGAGCATGTCGCGAAAAAATACGGCATCTCACGCGAAGCTCAGGATGAATACGCGCTGTCGTCGCAGCAGCGCACCGCCGCGGCGCAGGCGGCCGGCCGGCTCGATGATGAGATCGTGCCGATGACGACGACGCAGGCCATCCTGGACAAGGCGACCGGATCGGTCAGTTATGCCGAGGTCACGCTGTCGAAGGATGAAGGCAATCGTCCGGGCACGACGATTGAGAATCTGCAGGCCCTGAAGCCCGCCATCGACGGCGGCGTGATCACCGGGGGCAATGCGTGCCAGTTGTCGGACGGCGCGTCGGCCTGTGTCGTCATGAATGCCGCGCTTGCCGAGCAGCGCGGCCTCGAGCCGCTGGGTATCTATCGGGGCGTGGCGGTTGCCGGCAACGCGCCCGAAGAGATGGGTATCGGCCCGGTCTATGCGATTCCGAAGCTGTTGCAACGCTTCGGGTTGCAGGTGGCCGACATCGGCCTGTGGGAACTGAACGAGGCTTTCGCCTGCCAGGCGCTGTACTGCCGCGATACGCTCCGTATCGACCCGGACCTGTATAACGTCAACGGCGGCAGCATTTCAATCGGCCATCCCTACGGCATGAGCGGGGCCCGGATGGTCGGCCACGCGCTGATCGAGGGTCGGCGACGCGGCGCACGTTTCGTCGTGATTACGATGTGCATCGGCGGCGGTATGGGCGCGGCCGGCCTGTTCGAGGTTGCCTGACGGCGCCTGATTACCAGAGCCGTTCCCCGGCGCGTCGCGCGCCCTCGGCGAGGGCGGCGAGTTTCGCCCAGGCGATGTCCGGGTAAACGGTCGGGTAGCCGCTGAACGTCGAGAAACCGCAGTCCGAGCCGGCGATGACGCGCTCGCGCCCGACGACGTCGGCGTAACGGCAGATCCGCTGGGCGACGAGGTCCGGGTGTTCGATGTAGTTGGATGTCGAGTCGATGACGCCCGGCACCAGAACCTTGTCATCGGGCAGCGCGATCCGGTCGAAGACGGCCCATTCATGTGCATGGCGCGGATTCGCGCCTTCGAGCAATAAATATCGTGGGCGCGCCGTGAGTACGACATCGATAATCCGGTCCAGCGGAATATCGCGGTGATGCGGGCCGGGATAATTTCCCCAGCACAGATGCATGCGCACGCGGTCGGACGGGATATTGCGCAGCGCTTCATTGAGTGCGATGACGTTGCGGCGGGCGATGGCAACGAAGGCATTGTCATCGAGTTCGGCAAATGCGAGGTGCCGGCCCATCGCCAGGTCCGGGCTGTCGACCTGCAGCAGGAATCCGGCGTCGACAATAGCCTCGTACTCGGGTCGCAGCGCCTCGGCTACGGCGTCGATATAGGCATCCTCGCTCGGGTAGTGTTCGTTGCGCTGAAACACGGCGACGACCCCGGGTGATGCGGCATTCATGAAGGCCGCCGGCGCGCCGGTCGCGTCGACGGCGTCCTGCAGGTTCGCCAGGTCGGTGGTGAGCGCCGTCGGGTCGCCGCTGCGCACGGGCCCACGGCAACAGGCGCCGCCGGCCGTCGGCACGACGCCGCCGATCGCGACGAGGTGGCGCGCGAACGCGCGATAGTCACGCAGGTCCTGTGCGGCGTGGCCGGAGAATTCGCCGGCAAAACCGGTCAGCCGTTCCGTCACATAGGTCGCATAGCTCGGCTTGCTGAACTCTCCGTCGCTGACGATATCGATGCCGATTTGAACCTGGCGGGCGACGACCTCACGTACACCGTCGCGCAGTTCCGTTGCCAGCGCATCGGCGTCGACGTCCGCACCGTCGGCGCGGGCGCGCAGCAGTGACAGCAGGGATTCTGGGCGCGGCAGGCTGCCGACGTGCGTCGTGCGAATTCGCCGGGTGTCGATATCGTTTGGCATCCCGAGGCAATATACTGGATATCCCGTGCGTCGTCGGGCCGATGCCCGTTCATCGTCCGTGGGCCGGACCGACGCAAACCCAATCGATACGAATCGGGAGTGAGATTGCACGATGCATGACAAGGATCTGTTGCCGGAGTCGCCCATCGCGGGCCTCGTGCCGACGATGAACAACACCGGCTGGATGACCGAGTCGCTCGATGAGATCTCGACGGCATTCACCGACTTTGCCGGTGGCCGTGACGACGAGGTGCTCGATATGGGTTGCGCGTACGGTATCGCGACGCTGGCCGCCCTCGACAAGGGCGCGCGCGTGTTCGCCTGCGACATCGAACCACGCCACCTCGAGGTGCTCGCGCGGCGCGTGCCGGTTGCGGCGCGGGACCGGTACCGGAGCAAGCCCGGCGCGCTGCCGGGCGTCGCGTTCGATACTGCCAGCTTCGGCGCCATCCTGGCCGCGCGCGTGCTGCATTTTCTCGATGGCGACGCCGTCGAGCAGACGGTTGCAAAGATGCACGACTGGCTAAAACCCGGCGGGTGCCTGTTTCTCGTTGCCGACTCGCCGTACACCGGTCCGTGGAAGGATCAGGCTGACGAGTACGAGCGGCGCAAGGCGGCCGGCGAGCCCTGGCCGGGATTTGTCGACGATTATGCGCGCTACCTGCCGGCGACGGCCGATCCGGCCGAACACCCGACGTTCATCAACCCGATGGATCCGGATATCCTGCGGCGGGTCTGCGAAGCTGCCGGTCTTGAGGTGCTTGAGGCGCGATTCCTGGCCGGGTCGACACGCTGGAGCAGCGATCGGGATCATGCCGGCGTCGTGGCCCGCCGCCGCGATGACTGATGCCGTGGGGCGGGGAGGGCGCATGCGCCGCGCACTAATGGGTGGCGTGACGATTGTGTTTGGGCTCGCCATCGGTTTCGGCGTTGCCGAGCTTGCGCTGCGCCTGACCTGGACGCCGCCCGTACTTCGGTCGACGCCGGTCGAGGAGGCGCACGCGATCTATCGCTCGGCGCCGCGGCCGGCGATCACAGGCAAGCGCGTGTCGTCTGAATTCGAATACACATTCACGCACTCGGCGCAGGGCATGCGCGGTGCCGAGGAATTTGCGCAAATGCGCCCGCCCGGCACGAAGTTGCGCGTGCTCGTGCTCGGGGATTCTTTTACCTACGGCGTCGGCGTCGCCGATGACGAGGCCTTTGTCGACCGGTTGCGCCGGGCGCTGCCGGTCGTCGAATTCATCAACGCCGGTTGCAGCGGTTACGGCCAGCGCGAGCAACTGGCGATACTCGATCAGCTCGGCGCGGCGTTGCGCCCCGATCTTATTGTGGCGACATTCTTCTGGAATGACCTCGGCGACAATTTCAACAAGGATTGGCCGGCGTTTGTTTTCGATCCGGCGGGCCTGGTTGTGCGTACCGATCTTGCGGTTCCTGCCGACTTCGATCCACTGGCCCGGCGCACGGCACGGCCGATTGATGAGCAGCAGCGTGCGCGGAACACCGTTTACCTGAAGCGTTTGTATCGCGGTGCTTTGCGCGGCCTGCGCTACCGGCTGTTCGGCGTGCAGACCCGGTTCCCGACGACGCCCGCGGAGCGCGCGGCCGCCTGGGAGGTCACGCGGCCCTATCTCGCGATGATGAAAGCGCGGGCTGCGGAGATCGGGGCCGGGCTTGTGCTGCTCTCGATTCCCGGCCAGGACCGGGTCGATCCCGACGCGCATATTGACGGTATCGAACCGCTGGCCGTCAATGTCGAGGAGACGCTGGCCGATGTTGCCGCGGCGCTGGAGATTGAATACTGGAGCCTGCTGGAACCGCTGCGCGCCGCGCAGGAAACCACCGACGAGCGCCTGTATTACTTTGCCGACCGTCACCTGACGCCCCACGGCAACCGGATTGTTGCAGACTGGTTGGCACCGCGGTTCGAGGCACGCTTGGGGCGGGCGGATGACATCGTGCCCACGTCACCGATGGAACTTCCGACGGCCGCGAACTGATTGTTGCGCCGTCTTGTGCGGCGTCAGTGAAATGAAGTGGTTCGGCAACCGTCGGCTAATAGGTGAACGACCATTCGACGAATGCGCGGATATCGTCGGTCGCTCGTCCGGTCACGGTATCGCGTCGGTAGTCGTAACCCAGCCCGGTGTACAGTTCGCCGCCGTATACGCCGGAGCGGCGATGGCTGAACTCGATCTCTCGATACCGCGTCTTGTTCGCGGCGACGGTGTTCACGCGTGCATTGCGCCGGTTCAGGTTGCCGACCGAGATATTGGCGAGCCATGCGTGGTCGCCGTGATCGGTGAGCACGCCGCCGAGCGTGAACACGCTCGCATCGCTGTCGAAGCCGTGCGCAAGACTGCGCCCGCGGTAAGTCTGTCCGGTCTGGTACAACCCGTTCGTGTAGGCGCAGCCGCCCGAACCCGGTCCGGAATCATTGCGGATGCTACGGCGGAAGCGAAAATCGCATTCCGTGTCGGACCATTCCAGAAAGATATGGTAGTTGCCAAGTGACTCGATCCGTCCCCGGGTCTCGGCACCGAACTGGCCGAGGTAGTCGCCCGGGAAAAAGTTGCCGTCCTCGCCGATGAACTGGAAATAAAACGCCATCGGCACACCGAACGGCGATGTCGACCATCGCGCATCGTAACCGGCCAGGTGGTCGAAGCTCGCATCGGTACCGCTGAACACAAGCATGTCCGCGACGGTGCCCGCGCTGCAGGATTGTCCGTCGCCACAGAGCAGGCTCGTGCGGCTGAGACCGATTTCGAGGCTGTGGAACGGCTTGAAGTTGAGCCGCATACCGAACATCTGGGCATCCGATACGGCGCGATCGTTCTCGAGCAATCCGTACATGATCGCCAGGTCCCACGGGCCGATCCAGCTCAGCCATTTGCTCCGAAGCGCCTGTGTCGAGTTTCGTTCGAGCGTCAGCGCCGGGATCGGCCGCGCGTTGTTGCCGAGGATCAGGCTGCCCTGCCAGCCGGGGCCCCACCAGCGATCGGTCGCGGCCGCGGCCAGCATCCAGTTGCCGAGCGCGATGCCCGCGTAACTACCGTCCGCGCGCCATTCGCGATCGTCCGTCGGGTTATGGGCCCACTGCCCCTGCGCCGAGACCGCCCACCAGTCACCGGTCCATTCGACGCCGACACCGACCTCGGCATCTTCGCGCGGGCCGTCTTCGAAGGAGCGAATGCCCCGGGGATTCTTCGCCAGCGATGCATGAGCGTTCAGGCGCGGTTGGCCGGTCAGTGAAGCATTGGAGAAGCGCATGCGCACGCGCATCAGCGCGGCCATCTGTTCGGCGTTGAGCTCGGCGACCGGGGTCTGCAACGCCGTCGCGATGTCGCCCCAGGCCAGCGGCCAGGTCGTGACCGGCGCATCCAGCACGCCGGTATCGGCGAGCATCTGGATATCGGCCCGCAGCGCGCTGTCGCCCGGCGCGAGCCATGGCCCGGCAACTGCGGCCGATGACGTCAACAGCAGTGACAGCGTGAGAATGAACCGGGCAATGCGCGGTGCGGGTGACTTCATAGCGGCAACTAGCGTCGGCCAAGTGACGGGCATGGTACGGAGCAATCGGAGCGGCCGCAAGAACCCGTCATGATGCCGGTCGTGACCGGCACCTGGCCTGCATTCTTCATGCAGGCTAGTTCTTCGACTTGTCGACGAGCTGATTCGCGGTTATCCACGGCATCATCGCGCGCAGCTTCGCGCCGACCTGCTCGATCGGATGGGCCGCATTGAGACGCCGGCAGGCCGTCATCGACGGATAGTTCGTGGCGCCTTCGGCGATGAAGCGCTTGGCGTATTCGCCGTTCTGGATATTCTTGAGCGCCTCGCGCATGGCCCGCCGCGATTCGTCATTGATGACCTTCGGGCCCGTGACGTATTCGCCGTATTCGGCATTGTTCGAGATCGAGTAGTTCATGTTGGCGATACCTCCCTCGTACATCAGGTCGACGATGAGCTTGAGTTCGTGCAGGCATTCGAAGTACGCCATTTCGGGTTCGTAGCCGGCTTCGGTCAACGTCTCGAAACCCGCCTTGACGAGCTCGACGGCGCCGCCGCACAGGACCGTCTGTTCGCCGAACAGGTCGGTCTCGCATTCGTCCTTGAAGGTCGTCTCGATAATGCCCGTCCGACCGCCGCCGATGCCCGACGCATACGAAAGGGCCGTCTGTTTTGCATTCCCCGACGCGTCCTGGAAGACCGCGATCAGATCCGGAATGCCGCCACCCTTGACGAACTCAGAGCGCACAGTGTGTCCGGGCGCCTTCGGCGCGATCATGATGACATCTAGATCCGCGCGCGGCACGACCTGGTTGTAGTGAATCGCGAAGCCGTGCGCGAAGGCGAGCGTGGCATTGCGGCCGATATTCGGCTCGATCTCTTCCTGGTAGAGCTGCTTCTGGAATTCGTCCGGTGTCAGGATCATGACGATGTCGGCCGACCGTACCGCATCGGCAACATCGGCCACCTTGAGGTCGGCACCTTTGGCCTTGGCGCGTGAGGAGGAGTCGCTGCGCAGGCCGACCGTGACGTCGACGCCGGAATCGTGCAGGTTGCACGCATGGGCGTGACCCTGCGAACCGTAACCGATGATCGAAACTTTCTTGTCCTTGATGATCGCCAGATCGCAATCCTTGTCGTAAAAGACCTGCATGATGTCCTGCCTTCGTGGTGGGTGTGCCCGGGGCCGTTCCCCGGGCGAGGGGCGACACTATAGGCGACTGAAGGCATTGCGTAAAACGATATATATGCAATGTAGTATGCCGATATATGCAATAATCGGCCGATGGATACGCGGCTGCTCCGGCAATTCATCGCGGTCGCCGAGACCCTGCATTTCGGCCGCGCCAGTGAGGCCAGCCATATCAGCCCGTCGGCGCTGAGCCGCGGCATCCGGCAGCTCGAGGCCGCGGTCGGCGTCCGGCTGTTCGAGCGCGATAACCGGACCGTGTCGCTGACCCACGAAGGGGCGATGTTTCTCGATTACGCGCGCGATGCCCTGACGCAATGGGATGTTGTCCGGCATGCGCTGATCGCCGAGGCGGGCGAGTTGCATGGACGCGTCAGCATGTATTGCTCGGTGACCGCCAGCTACAGTTTCCTGTTCGACCTGCTCAGTGCTTTTCGTCGCGATCATCCGCGTATCGAGATCAATTTGCATACCGGCGACCCGGAGCACGCAATGGCGCGCGTCGTGTCGGGTGACGAGGATATCGCCATCGGCGCGCGGCCCGACGTGTTGCCCGCCGGGCTCGCCTTCAAGTCGATACGAATCTCGCCGCTCGTATTCATCGCCTCGCGGGAACGCCTCGAGCAGGCGCGCCTGTCCCGGCGCACGCCGGATCCTGCCGCCTGGGCGACCACGCCGATGATCCTGTCGGAGAGCGGCCTGGCCCGGCAGCGAATCGATGCGTGGTTTCGGCAGCTTGGTGTGCAGCCGCAGATCTATGCTCAGGTCGCCGGCAACGAGGCGATCGTCAGCATGGTCAGCCTCGGCTTCGGCGTCGGCGTCGTGCCGCGGATCGTGCTGGATAACAGCCCGCTGGCCGACAAGGTTCGCGTGCTCGAAGTTCGGCCGCAGCTCGCGTCCTACGACGTGGGCCTGTTCACGCTCGAGAAGAAACTCAAGAGCCCGCTGATCTCGGCATTCTGGTCGCAGGCGAGGTGACCGGGTCCGGCGACTACAGTTCCATGGCAACGATGGCCGGCGCTTCATTCGCAACGCGGTAGCGGCCCTGCTCATCCTGCGTCGGCGTGGCGACCGCGCATTCTGCATCGTGCGTGAAGACGAGGCGAATATCCCGCGCGATCATCTCGTCGAGAAAGACGCGCTTCTCATCGATGAGCCGTTCGGGGTAGCGGTCGAAGCCCATCGTCACCGGCAGGTGCACCCACGGCCGTCCCGGGATCAGGTCCGAGCAGAACGCAAGGCCGCCGTCGCCGCCGATGACCGATATCATCAGGCCCGGCGTGTGTCCGTCGCTGAAGCGGAAACGAACGTCCGCGCCGAGCGTTGCCGATGTATCGCCGTCGATGAGTTCGAGGCGCCCGCTGTCTTTGAGTAGCGGCGGCAATGACGGAATAAACGATGCCCGGTCGCGTGGATGCGGCCGGCACGCGCGCGCCCACGCGGCGGCACCGACGAGGTAGCGGGCATTCGGAAAACGCAGGCCGGGCTCGCGGCCTTCCTGCCAGTCGGTCAGTAGTCCGCCCGCGTGGTCGAAGTGCAGGTGGCTGAGTACGACGGCATCGATGTCCGCTTCGTTAAAGCCCGCCGCCCCCAGCGATTCGGGCAGCCGATTATGGTCCCCTTCGATGCCGAAGCGGCGCCGCAGTGCCGGTTCGAAGAAAGCGCCGATGCCGGTTTCGAACAGGACGGTCCGGCCGTTCAGGCCGTCGACGAGCAGGCCCCGGCAGGCGAGTGATACACGGTGGTGTTCATCCGGCGCCAGCCAGTCCTGCCACAACGCGCGCGGCACATTGCCGAACATCGCACCGCCGTCGAGGCGTTGCGCATTGCCGTCGATGGACCACGCATGCATGCGTCGATCATGCCTGTGTGCCGGCGACCGCGTCCAGCCCGTTGTCTTCGGCAAAACTGATCGTGTGGTAGCGGAAACAACGAATCGTGTCGGACCAGCCGTGCGCCGACAGGCCGGCCTTGCTGCGCAGATGGGCGATAAACTGTTCGGGGTCGGGCAGTTGTTCCCAGACCTTGGGCAGGAACGTGGCGCGATGGGTGCCGTCCGCCAGCAGCAGTCCGTCTTTGCGCGGGCGCAGCGCCGCCGCCAGCGATTCACGCGTTGGCGCGTCGACAGGTTCGGGTGATGACAGCACGGAAATCTCGATACGTGTGTGCTCCGCTTCGGTGTCGGTCAGCGGCGGAAAGCGCGGGTCGCCGAACGCGGCGCCGAACGCATGGGCGGCCACCGACGGGGCGAGCGGTTGGGTCGGTTCGACGCAGCCGACGCATCCACGCAGCTGTCCGGCCTGTGTCAGCGTGACGAAATTGCCATACTCTTCGGCCGGCACCCCCGCCCATCCGTCTGCGGTGACCGTGAGCGGTTGGCCGGTGTTCAGGCCATGACGAATCGACTGCCGCGCGATCGATAGCAGTTGTGCCCGTTCGTCAGGCGTGATCTCAATGCAGGACGAAGGCGCCATAACCCACGACCCGGTCCGTTGCTCCGGAGGTGTCTCCGGAGTTGCAGGTATCCAGCGCTTCGATCGTCAGTGACCGGGTGCTTTGAGACTGCATCAGTCCGTTGATTGCATATGCACCGCAGGCGTCATCGCCGTCCAGTGTCGTCGCTCTGGCCAGGATTTGCCGGCAGGTCGCCCGGTCGCGCCGCCGGGCCTCATCACTGGCATGAAAGTGTGACAGGTCCGAGCTGACGACGATCAGTGTTTCCGGACCGCCCCACAGGGTGTCGATCACGGCGGCCACGCGTTCAGGCGCGCAGTGGCCAACGACAATCGGTACCAGCGTGAAGGCGTCGAGCGTTTCCTGCAGGAACGGCAGTTGCACTTCGAGACTGTGCTCAGGCGCATGCGCGGCATCGGACACGCAGACGCCCGGCAAATCGGCGATCGATGCGATCGCGTCGCGATCCACGGGTATCGCGCCAAGCGGCGTCGCGAAAGTGTCTGCGGCAGGCACCGCCATGCCGGGCACGAAGACATGGTGTGCCGGGCCGATCAGCACGACGCGCCGGATGCGGTGCCGCGCCGGTGCAAGTTGTCGATATGCCGATGCGGCCACGGCGCCGGAATACCGGTAGCCGGCATGCGGCACGATCATCGCTTTCGGCGGCGTGCGTTCGCCGGTCGATGTCGCGCGCAGCAGTTCGGCGACCGTGTGCTGCAATTGCGTGGCATCGGCCGGATAGAATTGACCGGCGACGGCCGGCGGGCGGTTCGTCATGTCGGTTCCCTGTGGGCAGCGGCCCGTGCGTGTCCGTTACTTGACATGTATGGGCGGCGCCCCCATTTGACAAGCTATGGATCCGACTATTGTACCCACGACGTACTGGCATACGCTGGCCGACGGCCGGCTGCAGTGCGACGTGTGCCCGCGGCATTGCCGGCTGCGCCCGGGCCAGCGCGGCCTGTGCTACGTGCGTCAGCGTATCGATGACGACATCCGGCTGGTCAGTTACGGTCGTTCCAGCGGCTTCTGTGTCGACCCGATCGAGAAGAAACCGCTCAATCATTTCTATCCCGGCAGCGCCGTGCTGTCGTTCGGTACCGCGGGCTGCAATCTCGCCTGCAAATTCTGTCAGAACTGGGACATGAGCAAGTCCCGCGAGATGGACACGCTGGCCGACCAGGCCATGCCCGAGCAACTCGCCGCGGCCGCGGCGGAGTTGTCGTGTCGCAGCGTCGCGTTCACCTATAACGATCCGATTATTTTCCTGGAGTATGCCGTCGATGTGGCCACGGCGTGTCGGGAGCGCGGCGTGAAATCGGTTGCGGTCACCGCCGGTTACGTCGATCCGGAACCGCGCGCGGCCTTCTTTGACGCGATGGACGCGGCCAACGTGGACCTGAAGGCCTTCACGGACCGGTTTTATCACCGGATCTGCGGTGGCCATCTTGCGCCGGTACTCGACACGCTGCGCTATATCGCGCAGGAAACGGATGCCTGGCTGGAGCTGACAACGCTGCTGATTCCGGGTGAGAACGATTCCGACCGGGAACTCGACGAGATGACGGGCTGGGTCGTGGAGCACCTCGGGCCGGATGTGCCGATGCATTTCTCGGCCTTTCATCCCGACTGGAAGATGCAGACGATCGACGCGACGCCGAAGGGCACGCTGACCCGCGCGCGCGACATCGCGATGCGCAACGGCGTGCGCTATGCCTATACCGGTAACGTGCACGACCCGGCGGGAGCAAGCACTTATTGTCACCATTGCAAAGCGTTGCTGATCGAGCGTGACGGGTACCAGCTGGGCCGCTGGGGTCTGGATGCACAGGGCCGCTGCGCCGGCTGCGCGACCGCGTTGCCCGGGCGCTTCGCTGCGCAGCCGGGTGCGTTCGGTAACCGGCGCATGCCGGTGCGGCTGAACCCGGGGGCGGTGAATTAAAGGGTGAATCAGAATTAAGGGGACAGTTTACTTATCTCCCTTCGCACCTCTTCCCTGGTTTTCTGGAGCTCAGTTGGAGATAAGTAAACTGTCCCCTTAATTCTTCCGGGCGGGAGATAAGGAAACTGTTCGACTGATTCTCGTGATCTTTGCGCAAAAAAAAAGGCCGGATTCCCGAAGGAATCCGGCCGTTAACCAGCCCCGTAACTTAAGGGTGGGTTAGTCGCAGAAGTCCGGATCCGCAGGATTCAGACCATCGATCCACGCGCCGATGTTGTCGATGTCGGCTTGCGGCAGCCGGCCACCGACCGGCGGCATCGTGCCTGCATCGATTCTCAGCCAAAGAGGACTGGTCTCCTTGCTGCCCGGGTCGACGATGTCCTTTGACCCCTGAACGGCGTCACAGTTGCCCAGGCTCACGCCTCCGGAAGACCCGTGACAGGAGATGCAGTTGGCGTTGAATACCGGTTGCACGTCGCAGTCATAAGTCAGCGGCCCGCCGGCCGGCACAACCGTGACTGTTACATCGCCCGAAGCCACGGCACCCTTATCGTCGGTTGCCTGCACCGTCGCGGTGTAGTTTCCGTCACACGCGTAGGTGTGGGCCGGATTCGGCTCATTGGCGATGGCGCCGTCCCCGAAGAGCCACAGGACGCTGGCGATGGCACCGTCTGAATCGCTGGCGTTGGCCGCGAACGTGACCGGCAGCGGTTCCGTCCCGGTATCGGGCGTGGCCGTCGGTGCGACCGTCGGCGGTACGTTCGGCGACAGCTTCTGGTCCAGGGAGTCAATCAGCACCTGAACGATCGAATGCAGCCGCAGCAGCGCTTCTGCGTCGACAACCTTCTTGTTGAGCTTGTCCTGCAGGTTGACGGCCGCTCGGCGTGCCTTGTCGTAATTGGGGCCCTGGTTGCCGGACCCGCTCAGCGCGGCGCCGACCGAGTTAATTGCCCCGATCAGGTCGTTCTGGCCAGGCCAGCCGTTCTTGAATACCGACAGCGGCATGTCGCCGACGACGTTGAGGAGCCCCGCGATCTGCTGTGTCAGGCCCGGGGAGTAAATCTCCACGCTATCGAGCAGTCGGGAGCTGGGATCGCGCGTGAAGCCGCCCGCAACGAGCACACGCCCGTCGTTGAGCAGCGCGCCGCTGAACTCGTCGCGCCCATCGGCCATGATGCCGGACAGTCGCCATTTGTCGGCCACCGGATCGTAGACCTCGGAACTCGAATGGAACACTGACGGGAAGGCGCCGGTGGCCACACCGCCGGCAACCAGCACGGTGCCGTCGAGCAGCGGCTGTCCGCCGATGTCGATGCGCTGTTTGAACATCGACGGTGCGATCGTGAACGTCTGGCTGACCGGATCGTAGATCTCGCTGTCGTCGGTAATACCGCCCGACCCGTAGTAGCTGGCCGCCAGCATGACGCGGCCGTCGCGCATCTTCGCGCCCGTCTGGGCGAGATGCGGGAAGTTCATCGGCCCGACGGCCGTGAACGTATTCGTCGCCGGGTCAAAGATTTCGGCCAGCGTCGTCGGCGCGCTCGTGCCTGCGCCGTTCGAGCCGCCCGTGATCAGCACGGTGCCGTCATCGAGCAGGTTGGCGCTGTGCGCCGAGCGCGGCGTCGTCATGGTGCCGACGAGCGTGAACGTGCCCGTGGTCGCATCGAACGTCTCGCAGGACGCGATCGCCATCGCCGTACCCGTGCTGACGCCGTCGCCGCCGCCGCAAATCAGCACTCGCCCGTCGGGCAGCAGTGTCTGGGTTGCACTTCGGCGGGCCACGTTCATGGAACCCGTCGGGCTCCAGGAGTCCGTGGCCGGGTCGTACAGTTCGGACGTATCGAGCACGACGCCGAAGAACGAACTGGCAGGGTTGGCGCTGACGCCGGTGCGTCCGCCCGTGACCATGACGCGTCCGTCGGCAAGCGTCGTCGCGGTATGGCTCCAGCGCTTGACGGACATCGCCGCGGCCGGCGAGATGGAATTGTTACTCGGGTCGAATACGTCGACCGTGTTCGTGATCACCCAGATGGCGCGGGCGCCGCCGGTCAGCAGCACACGATCGTCGTCCAGCAGGGCGGCGCGGTGAATGAACCGCGGTACCGACAGGTCGTGGCCGCGACCGAAATCGCCGCGCTCGCACGTGCCCTGGGCAATATTTTCCAGCACGCTGGCCGGCGGATAGCCGATCGTGGCGTGACATTCGATACAGGCTACCGGTGCGCGGCAGTCCGCGATCGCGGGCTGCGCCGCAATCAGCAGCAATAACGTGATTGGTATCAGGACACAGAGGAATACTCTGCGAAATTTGCTCTTGCTCATCTTAGACCCCCTAGGCAAGTGCGTTGCGATCCGCTGCCGTTTATGCCGGCATGCGGCATGATGGTGCGAGCCTGGAGTCCGTTCTGAGCGCGCGCCGATTGACTGCTTATCTCAACCGGGCCGAGGGGGCGGCAATACGTATAAATACGTACAATCATTATGATTACATAATCTGATGATGTTATTACAAGTTAATAATCCGG
This sequence comes from Gammaproteobacteria bacterium, assembly GCA_021773815.1. Taxonomy (GTDB): domain Bacteria; phylum Pseudomonadota; class Gammaproteobacteria; order Steroidobacterales; genus SMWD01. Next base: position 20,005 of record JAJFJS010000038.1, on the reverse strand, counting down.
GGTAATGCCCTGAATGGACGCTGAAAAGGGCGCTTTCCCGGCCCCGGTGGTTTGACGTCGGATAGTTTCAGTCTTGCCACTGATAGTTTGCGAGGGCCTCCGAATCGACGGTGACGGCGGCATTTTTCCGCAGATTTTCAAGCAGTTCCTGACGCGTCTGCGCGCGCCGCGCCTGATCCAATCGCGCCGCGATGCCGTCGCGGACCTCGGCCAGCGGCCGCAGCCGCGCCGGCTTGTGTTCCTCTACCCGCAGCGTCGCCCAGCCGCCGCGGATCGGAAAAACTGCGCTGACCTGTCCCGGTTCGAGGCTAAAAGCGGCCTGTTCCATCGGGCCGGCTTCGCCTCGCTGGGCCAGCCAGACCTGACTCGTCTGACCCCGGTCCGCGGCTTGCTGTTGCAACGCGTTCACATCGGCTCCGTCCAGCAGTGATTGCCGGGCAACTGCCGCATTGGTCTCGTCCGGTCGCACGGCGCGGGTCACGAACGCCCGCTCGGGCTCCGTGAACTCTGCTGACCGCGCCTGGTAGTCGGCGGCGATGTCATCGTCGGTAATCGCCTGACCCTCAAGGTAGCGATCGAGAAATGCCTGGGCCAGCAACCGTTCCTGGTCGAATGTATCGGTCGTGGTCAGGCGTTCGGCAATTGCCGGTTCCCGGTCGAGGCCCTCGTTGCGGGCTCGATGTGCGATGAGTTTTCGGTCGATCAGTGCTTCGAGCAGTTCCTGGCGCTGGGGCGGATTGATGTACTCGAGTTGTTCGGGGCGGGGCGTGCTCAGGATGGCTCGCTCCAGGTCGGCGGTCGTGATCGTGGCACCGTCAACGCGGGCGAGCACCGGGGTTGCGGCGCCATCCGGGTCCGCCATGTCTGGCCCGGTTGACGGGTCAGGTGTGTTTCCATCGCAGCCGCCGATCGACCACAGGCCGATGATCGTGAGGAGCGGTAGAAGGGGCGACTGGCGGCCTGTGATGCGTGCCGGGTGCCGGTGGGTCGTTGTTGTTGCTGTCACCGGGTGATTACTCCTGTTGATGAATCTAGGTTTGCGTCCACGGCAGCTGTGCGACCTTCCAGCCACCGACACTGTTGCGGTGTTGCTGCTCGTCGAGCGGCCCTTCGAAGCCTTCGGCGATGTTGAATGCGGCAGTGTAGCCGAGTTCGGTGCATTGCATTGCTGCGATCTTTGATCGTCCGCCGGACTGGCACATGAAATAGACGGGCACGTGCTTTGCGACGTGACGTTCGTCAAGCGCCGCCTGCAGTTCGGCGACGAACTGCTTGTTCGGTCCCTGCATGGTGACCCATTGCAGGCAGACCGGTTCCTTGTCGAGCGACGACAGGTCAGGACGGCCGATCAGGTTCCACTCGACCTGCGTGCGCACGTCGACGAGCACCGCGTCCGGGTCGGCCGCCAGTACATCCCATGCTGCCTGCGGTGCGACGTCGCCGGCGTAGTCGCCTGCGGGCATCTTCCAGTCAGATGGTTTGGTCGCCATCGTCAGGCCAGTCCGAGATCGCGGCGGATTGCTTCGAGGTTCAGGTGCGCCGTCGCGACGCCGTCGATGGCCTTGCCGACGTTGATCATTGCCGCGTGGACCTTCTGCAGTTTGTCGCAGCCGTAGTCCTCGCAGGTGGCGCAGTTTTCGAGTCCGCGTTCCTGGGTGCATTGGCGCACCTGGCATGAAGCGCAGTAGCCCGACTTGGGGCGCGCGTCGCGGCAGCCATGGCAGTTGAGTGTCGACGGTTCGACGACCAGGTTCCACTGCAGCTTGACCTTGTCGGCATAGCCCTGACGCAGGCTGTCGTCATCAAAGGCCGTTGCCTGAAAGATGTCGCAGCCCGAACAGTCGAGGCCGCAGTAGGCGATATGAGGAGCGAGTTGCCGTGCATCGTTCATCTGCCAATACCTCCGGGGTTTTTCCGATCGGGGTGCCGGCGGCATCGGCTGCCGGTTGACGGATACTAAGCGGATGTCGAAATCCTCACAAGAACGCGGGCACACGGATGAGCCCGACATCTGCGCTACGAACGCGGCGCCTTGAGTCGGGCGGGTGCTTGACATAATCCGGGACGGTCGGTGGCGCATCCCGGGTGTGCCCGGTTCCGGCGCTTGTTTGCAATGCAAAAAAGTTCTATAAAAAGGGGGTCCGCCCACCGATGGCGCAACCTCGATCGGGCCGGACATCGTATCGATATCCGCGGGCGGACTCGTGTCCCGAGCCGCGGCTATCGGTGTTCCCGGCGGCGGAATTCACGGCCGGATGCGTCAACAAAAACCATATCTCGACGCGCCAGCTTTCCGAACGCCGGTTCTCAGGTCCGATCTTTGGAGAGAAAACGATGAAAACGGTCCTTATATGTCTCGGTTTGATTCTTCTGGTCAGCGTGTCGTCTGCCAACGCGGCGACATCATGGCAACTGATTAATGTCGAAAGTGTTACCCAAAACGGCCCGGTCGGGTCCGTGACGCTGTCGGGGAATCGATCGTTCACGCGACTTGGCAACAACGATTTTGTCGGCAACGGCGTCTTCGAGGTGCGTTATGCCATCAGTCCGTCCTTCCCCAGTCACCACCTGTTCACGCACCAATTCGATCAGCTCCAGATTACCGCCGCAACCGGCGATGCATCGGCGGCCGTGTTCCAGTGCATCGAGGGACTCTTCGGTACAGCCGTCGGTGCCAACCTCTGTAACAACTACAACTATGGCGACAATTACACCGACGAGGGCGGCACCGGTGACGACGTGATTCTCGGCCCGCCGCAGTCCGTCAACGATTATGACGGCATGATGCTCGGCGGCGCCGTGTTGCCGCTGGTCACGATGAACAATTTCGATGTCAACGGCTACGGTTACGAGCTGACTTTTCAGCAGGTGCCGGTACCGGCGGCCGGCTGGTTGTTTGGCTCGGCCCTGGTGTTGATGCTGCGCGCGCGCCGCCGCCGCGGCTGACGCGCCGGCCATCGAAACGGGCGCCCCGCAACGGGCGCCCGGTCGGCCGGCCAACACACCCTGAATCCGGCGGGCGCGTGCCGTGCCGGGCGCATCCTGCGCCGCAGCCGTCCGGTGGCCACGGCACATGCGGATTACGGCGAACGTGGCCGCGCGTTTCGATCTCGGATTGTCGGTCGGACCCGTGCATACTCGGCGGACGATACGAATCACGGAGAGACGCGATGGGCAGCCGGCATGTCCGCTTTACGAACCGCAACGGCGATCAGCTCGCCGGTGTCCTCGATACGCCCGATGACGGCCCGGTCCGTGCCACGGCGCTGTTCGCGCACTGCTTTACGTGCAACAAGAACCTGAAACCGGTTCGGCGCATCAGTCGGGCACTGAACGATGCCGGTTTCGCGGTCCTGCGGTTCGACTTCACCGGGCTCGGTGACAGCGAGGGCGAATTCGCTGACACGAATTTCTCGTCGAACGTCGACGATTTGCTCGCCGCTGCCGATTTTCTCGCCGACAGCGGCACGCCGGCGGTACTCGGCATCGGCCACTCGCTCGGCGGCACGGCGATGCTGATGGCCGCCGCGGATATTTCATCGCTCAGGGGCGTCGTGACGATCGGGTCTCCGTCACGCGCCGATCACGTGCGGCATCTGCTCGTTGGCGGCGAAGAGATGCTGGAAACCGACGGTGAGGCGCGGGTCGACATCGGTGGCCGGCCGTTTACGATCCGCCGGCAGTTGCTCGACGATCTTGCCGCGCAATCGGTGTCTGCGCGTGCGGCGAAATTGAGAGTGCCGCTGCTGATCTTTCATTCACCCGTCGATCGTATCGTCGGTATCGATAACGCCGCCGAGATTTTTACCCAGGCGTTGCATCCGAAGAGTTTCATCACGCTGGACAAGGCCGATCATCTGCTGACGAACGAAGATGATGCAGCCTATGTCGGCTCGATGACCGCCGCCTGGGCCTCGCGGTATATCGCGACCGCCGGGGCTGCCGTCGAAGCGACCGCGACGTCGCATGCTGCCGGGGCTGATGCCGCCGCAACCGACGAAGTTGTCGCGACGACCGGTGCGGACGGCTTCCGTACGACGATCCGGGCGCACGGCCATCCGCTCGTCGCGGACGAACCGGCTGCCGTCGGCGGCACAAATGCGGGTCCTTCGCCTTATGGCCTGCTCGCGAGCGCGCTGGCCAGTTGCACATCGATGACGCTGCAGATGTATGCGCGACGCAAGGGTCTGGCGCTCGAATCGGCCAGCGTGGCGGTTCGTCATGCGAAGATCCATGCGCAGGACTGCGAACACTGCGAGACGCAGACCGGAAAGATCGATCGGTTCGATCGCGTCATCGCGATGACAGGTGATCTGTCCGCCGAAGAACGGTCGCGTTTGCTCGAGATCGCCGATCGCTGCCCGGTGCACCGCACGCTGACGGGTGAAATAGAGATTCGCACCGTCGAGCAGGAATGAGCGGGCGGGCCGATTGATACAAGGCATGAGGCGACAGGAGTTCCGGTGACGGGCAACCGGCGAGGGTTATCGCACCGTGCGACCCGTCCGTCCGGATACATTCGAGGCAGATCATGAAAACGATTATCGAACCATTCCGTATCAAGTCCGTCGAGCCGGTGCGCATGACGACGCGCGAGGATCGTGAGGCGCTGATCTCGCAGGCGCACTACAACCTCTTCAGTCTTCGGTCGGACGATGTGCTGATCGACCTGTTGACGGATTCCGGTACGTCCGCGATGAGCACGCGCCAATGGGCCGCGATGATGCACGGCGATGAAAGTTACGCGGGCTCGCCGTCGTTTTTTCGCTTCGAGGCGGCGGTGCAGGACCTGATGCCGTTCCAGCATATTATTCCGACCCACCAGGGCCGCGCCGCCGAAAAAATCCTGTTCACGATCATTGGCGGCGAAGGGCGGATCGTGCCCAACAACACGCATTTCGACACGACACGCGCCAACGTCGAGGCGACCGGGGCCCGGGCGCTGGATCTGCTCCGCGAAGAGGCAAAGAACCCGGCACTGGAGGCGCCGTTCAAGGGCGACATCGACCTGGAGCAACTGGAATCGCTGCTGGCCACCGACGGCGACCGCGTGCCGCTGGTGATGCTGACGGTGACCAACAATTCCGGGGGTGGGCAGCCCGTTTCGATGGCGAACATCCGGGCTACGAAGGCGCTGTGTGCACGCTACGGCAAGCCGCTGTTCCTGGATGCGTGCCGGTTTGCGGAGAATGCCTATTTCATCAAGCTGCGCGAACCCGGTTACGAGAATCAATCCGTCAAGAACATCGTCCGGGAAATGTTTTCGCATGCGGACGGTATGACGATGAGCGCCAAGAAGGATGCGTTTGCGAATATCGGCGGCTGGCTTGCGATGAACGACGATGAGATGGCGCAGCGTGCACGCAACATCCTGATCCTGACGGAAGGCTTTCCCACCTATGGCGGTCTGGCCGGTCGGGACCTCGAGGCAATCGCGGTCGGGCTCGAGGAGATCGTCGACGAGGACTATCTCGAGTACCGGATCCGCTCGACGGCGTACCTCGGCCAGGCGCTGATCGACATGGGCGTGCCGATCGTGCGCCCGGTCGGCGGCCACGCGATCTACGTCGACGCGCGCGCGATGCTGCCGCACATACCCGCGCTGGCGTACCCCGGTCAGTCACTGGCGGTGGAGCTGTATCGGGTAGGGGGCATCCGCGCCTGTGAGATCGGCACCGTGATGTTCGGTCGCCAACCCGACGGCAGTGAACAGCCTGCAGTCATGGATCTGGTGCGCCTGGCGATTCCGCGTCGGGTCTATACGCAGAGCCACATCGACTACGTCATCGAGTGTTTCGCCGAACTGAACGCGGCCAAAGACCGGCTAACCGGGCTGAGCATCGCGTGGGAGCCATCGGCGCTGCGCCACTTCACGGCGCGGTTCAAGCCGTTGTGATGGGCACGGGTCTGACCCCGGTTTACTTCGGGGCCTTCCAGGTGGCGGGGTCTGCGCCCCGCTGCAGCGGGGCCTCCCAGGTGATGCCCGGGTCGACCGTGTGATAGATCCGGCCGATCGTCGTGTCGTCATCGATACAGTCGACAACGAGTGCGGCCAGGTCCGGGCGGTGGATCACGCCCATGCGCTGGTGATCCTCGGTCCGAATCGCCGTGCCGCTGGCCGGTTCATTGGTCAGGCCGCCGGGGCGCAGGATCGTCCAGTCGAGGCCACTGGTCTGCAGATCGTCCTCGGCCACGGTCTTTTGCTTCAGCACTTCGCCGAGGACTTCCAGTACTTTCGGTGCAACGGCGGTGCGACTGTCGCCCGAGCCGATCGCGGTCACCATCAACACGCGTGACACGCCGGCTTTGTTTGCGCCGCGAATGATCTGGCGTGTGCCCTCGACATCGGGCCGCGGTGTCTCGCCGCGTTTTCCACCGAGCGTGTTAATCGCGGCCCGGAACGGGCCGGCGGCGAAGGCTGCATCGACCCCCGTCGCATCCAGCGCGCTGCCGCGTACGATCGTCGCGCCGATCGCCTCGAGTTCGGCGGCATCCGAGCCTTCACGCACCAGCACGGTCACGTCGTCGCCACGCGCGCGCAGCAGTCGTGCGACATGCAGCCCGGTGCCGCGCGTGCCGCCGAAGATCAGGACACCATCGGTCATCGCATCGTTTCTCCGCGTGTGTCGGTGTTTCGAGTCTACCGTAGCGCCGGCAGCACGTGTTCGCCGATCATCCGCAAACCATCCATCGGGTCATCGAACAGGCGAATCGACAATTCCGTCAGGCCGCCCGCGGCAAATTGCCGGTAGCGTTCGACCTCGCGCTCGATGTCCGACAGGTCGCCGGCCGACGACATGCCGGCGATCAGTCTTTCGACGAGATCTTTCGGCAGGCTGTCGATTTTGCCGGTGCGTGTTCGGAATGCGATGCGCAGCTCTTCCCAGTTATCGATGACGAGATCGACCTCGCTGTCGTCGTGGCAGAACGGCCGGATTTCTTCGCGGACCTGGCCGATAATCGCGCCGCGCCAGATCAGTTCGCGGCGAGCCTCGTACATCGATGCCTCGCGATCCTTCTTGATGTGCCAGGCCCAGAAGTTGCCGATGCGAAAGTCTTCGGGCTGCGTGTCCCGTTTTGCGAGACCGGCGCGAATGTTGTCCATCGCCGCGGGCAGCTGCTCCGGTGTGAAGTCGCTGAACTGGATGCCGTCGGCCAGACGCGCGGCCATGTGAATCATTTGCGGGCCGCTGGAGCAGCCGTAGATCAGCGGCCCCGGCGCCTTCGCCCAGGCCATGCCAAACGGTCGACGAATCACGAACAGCCCGCCGTCGTAGCCCATGACGAACTTGCCGGAGCGCGCGATCTCAAGCACCTCGATGCACTCGCGCATGCCGCGCACGCGCCGGTCGGGTTCGTTCGTGCGTTTGACCGGATGTTGCGGCGGCCAGATCTCGCCGTCGTTGCTCGCGCGCCAGCCCATCGCGCCGAGCAAGCCGCCGCCGGCGCTGATACCGATCATTGCGCGGCCCGCGCACATCTCGTTGAGCGTCAGCAGCGCGTTGGCCATCTTTAGCGGGTGCATCTCCCACGGGCTGACGGCCAGCGGGCCGATGATCAGTTTCGATGTCGCGGCCGCGACGGGCGCCAGCGCAAGAAATGCATCGTAGTGAAAGTGGTAGTTGGAAGACCACAACGCGCGTATCCCGAGACGCTCGGCCTCGACGCCGATCTCGGCCATCTGGGCCGGCGATACGTCCGGTTCGAGGATGATGTCGATATCCATGTATTAGTGCTCCCGGGCGTATGTCTGAATTCGGTGTGGCAAGGCGTTGCGCCAGTGTATGGATTACCGAATGAACCGCATCATCAGTCTGCGATGCTCTCCAGCAGGTGAATGCCGATGTAGCCGTGCATCTGTGCATAGCCCCAGCCGCCCTCGGCCTCCATGAGCCGGCCCTGTTGCAGATGCGTGTCCGCTCGCTCGATCGGCGCTCGCTGTTGTGCGGTCATATTCAGCCGCCGCTGTGCCAGCAGCGACTCGAGGCGGTCCAGTACTTCGGCCGTGCCGGCGCGCTTGTCCTGTTGGTACGCGCGCCGGACGGTCAGCGCCGATTCGTGTGCGTCCTTGAAGGCAACGATCGCGCGTTGCGCGGCGACGCCGCTGTCGACGAATCGCGTTTCGGTAAACGCCTGCTCGGCGCGCGACAGATGTTCCCGGGCTTCACGCAGCAGCGTACGTGCGGGTGCGTGTTCTTCGTATGCTGTGATGTCCGGCGCCGCGAGCCGTTGCGCATCCTGCGCCAGTTCGATGGTCTGTTGTGCGGCACGATAGCCCGCGTAGTCCGGCACGTCGCGTACGGTCCGAAAGCCGAGTGCCGGGCCGAACTCGGCCGGCTTCTTGATGCCGCGGTCCGCGCCGCGCGCGCTGCCGATATCGCTGCTGTACGAACCGCCGCGCACCGACAGGTACTGATCGTTCAGGAACCTCAGGATGGCCCGGTTTGGCGGTGCGCCGGGGTAGGGGGCATACCGGGTACTCGTCCATTCCCAGACGTTGCCCGAGATATCGCAGACGCCGTACGCGTTACAGCCCTGCGGAAAGGCATCGACCGGCGTCGTCATGCGCCGTCCGACGTTGGCCTTGTTCTCATCGAAGACGTGCCCCCAGGGCCAGCGCAGGCCGTCGCTGCCGCGCGATGCCTTCTCCCATTCCTGCTCGGTCGGCAGGCGCGCGCCGGACCAGACGGCAAACGCGGTCGCATCGGCAAAAGTCACGCCGGTAACCGGGTGTCGTGCCTTGCCGGGCGGCAGTGTTCCGCGGTCGGGCCAGTACTGCGGCGGGCGATGCCCGGTCGCCTCGATAAATACCTGGTAACGCAGATTTGTCACCGGGTAGATGTCGATGAAAAACGGCGGCAGGTCGACGAGGTGCCGCGGTTGCTCGTCGAAATCGTTGTCGTAATAGTCGTTGTTATTACCCATCGGGAACGGGCCCGCCGGGACCAGCGCCATGCCGTCGGGCGGTGCCGGATCGGCGGCATTACCGGCCGCGGCGGCCAGCAGTAGTGCGAACGCGATGCGGCTACAGCGAGACATCATGGATTTGTCCTGGCGACGACGACAAAACCATTGTAATCGCAAATTTGCGGGGTCGGACGGCATTAGATCATCAGGTAAGAACATTCGTTCCGACCCGATTTTCTCAATTTCGCACGTCCGGCCATCGCTGCAGATCAGCCGCGGGTGGCAAGCAGTGCTTTGCCGACGCTGAACCGGCCGTTGTAAAGCAGATCGCCCGACTCCCGTATCGTAAAGCCTTCGGTTTCTATCAGCCTGATCAGCGCGGCATAGTCATCTGCGGACAGGGCGGCAGCAAAAAGATCATCGAGCCTGGCTTTCGTGGCCTCGAGCTGATGCATTCCACTGAGAATCTTCTGCTTCCTGCGCGGGTTCCGGGTCTTGCCTTTTTCGGGGAACATTTTTGCAAGGGAATTGAGATAGTCGTCGGCAGATTGAATCGACGGATCTTTAGACGAACGAAAATCGAACCGAATTTCATAAACCGTGCGGGCAATTTCCGCCGTGATTGAGAGAAAAGCCGGGTCGGCTTTGACTTTATTGAAACTTGCCTTTGCGTTGTACAGATCATTCAGCGCCAGGTATTGACCGTGGAGATCGCCATGATTAAGCAGGATGTCGAATTTTTCCGCACGGATTCTTGAATCCTGCAGGATGTAGGAGTCTTCGTGGTGGCAGACGAAAGCCATCCTGGCTGTTGGTTTGAGGATCCGGCTGATTTCAGGAATAACCCGCTCCGGATCGGAATATTCCAGTCCCCATTGGCTGGTCACCATGTCAATGGAATGATCTTCGAAGGGCAGTTCATGCAGTGGGGTGTTGCCGATAAATCGAACCTTGGGGAATTGTGCCGGGTTTTTTCCGAGTGTCTTGAACGGGTCAATGGTTGCGATATCGACGCCCGTAACCTGCACCCGCGGATCGGGTCGATTCAGGATCTCATCGGCGATCCATGCAACGGCACCGTTGCCGCAGGCAAGGTCTGCGAGGTGGCCTGAATTCCCGGTGATGGCTTGTTGCCAGAACGCCAGCACCTCGCCATCGTAATTATCGGGGAAATGCCCGTCCATCGACGTGACGACGGGCCGCTGCCAGTGGATGTCCCAATCCGCGGGGTTAAGCTTGCTCATTCATTCGCTCCGGGGACCGGCACGACATCCCGGGTTTTGCCCCGTTTTCACGGATGGTTGCGTCAAGGGTATTTCCTTTCGTTCGAGGATTTCCAGTTTCCGCCTCTTTTCCCGGGTCCATTCGTCGCCGCTCTCCCGGACGTCCGGACGGTTCCCTGCCCGAGGCGCCTGCATCCGGCGAACGAACCCGCCGGGATCGGCACCATGATCGGCACCATGTTTGCCGACGGCCGCAACGTATCGGAGGCAGTGATACCGGTCGCGCTGACCTGCAATTACGGGTTCGCCGTCGCAACGACGCGAAAGCCATTGTAGTAGAGCCGGCGATCCGGCGCGTACCGGTCGCGGGTTGCGATGAAGCAGACGTCGGGCTTGTTGTACCAGGAGCAACCGCGCAGAACTTTTTCGTCGCCGGTCTCCGGGCCCATGGGGTCTTCGGCCGGTGACACCTTGTAATAGTCAGCCTGGTACCAGTCGTGCATCCACTCCCAGACATTGCCGGCCATGTCGTAGAAGCCCCAGGCGTTCGGCGGGAAACGGCCGACGCGCGTCGTCATGGGTTCGGACTGCGACATGCGCTGGCCCTCGCTGTCCCACCATGCCTTCCAGCCGTCGCGGTCCGGTATTGCGCCGATGCGCCAGATTGAAATGTTGGCGCCGTCGATTTTCCAGTCGTTGCCGAACACGAAGTTTTGCCCGTCGACGCCGGCGCGCGCGGCATATTCCCATTCGGCCTCGGTCGGCAAGCGCCAGGTGCCGTCACCGCGAGTCGACAGCCAGCGCGCATAGTCTTCGGCATCCGCCGCGTTGACGTTGACGACCGGGTGGTTCGGATAGAGAAACAGGTAATCGCCCCAGCCTTTCGGGGGTGTCGGAGGTTCGCGGTTCGTCGCCGCGCAGAAGGCGAGATATTGCGCGTTGGTCACGGGGAAACGGCTCATGCGGAACGCCGAAATTTTCACGGGATGCACGAACGCGAAATCCGCGCCGTAATCCGGATTGACCGCCGGACTGTTATTGCCCATGCGAAAGCGGCCGCCCTCGACCGCGATCATTTCCGGCAGCAAAACGCCTTCGTCGAGGACACCGAAGAACGCGCCGGCTGTGGCGACCGCCAGATCCGCTTCGCGGGCCGAGCCAACGAATTCTGCGTCCGGCGCCGTCGGTTCGGCCGGCCGTCGTCCCCGGAAGCCGACAAAAGTCGCCTTGCCGTACAACCCGTATTCGATCGTGCCGGACATCCGGTCGCCGTCGATGTCGGCCCGGTAGTCTGCGGCCATCGGCTGGCCGCCGAATTCCAGTACCGCCGTGAACTCGAGATGGGTGCCGTCGACGCGGCCGACGAAACGTCCCGATGCCGAGTTGCTGTCGATGAAGCCGATGACGCGCTCGCCTTCCTGCAGGAACAGCACTTCGCGTCGGCCGGGGCCGTTCGGTGACGTCAGCACGTCGAAGTGCCATTCGCCCGACAGCGACGCGCTTGTCGTTGTCGCGTTGCCCGGGCCAGGCGCGGCGAACAGCGCCGCAAGGAGTGTGAGCAAGATGCGGAATATCACGGCACGTTGCACGCTGGAAAACCCCCGTTCATCCATCCTGATCGCAAAGTATATGAATCACGGGCCTGTTGCGAGCCGGGGACCCGTCCGGCGGCCCATGATGACGCGAACAATTTGACGCTTATGTAAAAAAATTCATATCCGGCATAGTATTTTATCCGGTATTATATTTCGCAGGCTCGGGTCGTGACTGTCGGTTGTTTCGACACCGGCGGTAGCAGGTCCCGAGCCGAAAGATGACGCAAACGCACGGCCGATTCGGTGAATCGGTCGTAAACAACACTAATGTCGAGAGTCATTGGGGGTGAGCCATGTTTCGTGCATGTCGTTCGTTTGTGTTTCTTTTTGCCCTGCTGCCGTTCTGGGCAGCAGCGGAAGACTGGTCGGTGTCCTACAAGTTCGAACCGACGATCATCCCGAATTTCCCACCCAGTGGTGATTGGTCGAACGCGTCGAACTGGAACCCGGATATTTGTACCCTGCGTGACGCGACGTCCAACTGCCTGGCGCTCGGCTACCCGGGTCAAGTCCCGGCCGATGCGACCGAGACGGTGTTCTGGCAGATCACGGTCGGCAACACCGAGCCGTTTGGCCCGGCGACGCTGAATCTGAGCGGACTGTCCGTATCGCCCGTTGGCTCGCTGACGATTCAGGACGACGTCATCTTGAACGCCGGTGGCACGCTCGGCATGAACCAGCAGAAATGGGACGGCGACAATGCCGTCTGGATCTGGGAGCAGGCCGAGCTTACGAATAACGGCGTCATTAATCTGTTTGGCACGATCAACAGTAACGGCGGCGATCTGTTGATCAAGGGGCTCGGCAAGATCGTCATGAATTCGGGCAGCTCGATGATTGACGTGCCCGATAACCCGACCGAGGCCAACGACCCTGGCCTGCGCAACCAGACCACGATCGAGGGCTTGGGGACGATCCGCGCGACTGCCGGTTTTCACAACCAGGGCGTCGTCAACGCCAATGACTCTTTCGGCACCATGGTCGTCAATTATTTTCAGCCGCCGAGCGGACCGAGCGACAACAGTGGCACGCTGCGCGCCAGCGGCGGCGGCACCCTGCGGCTGCAGGGTAACGTGGTGCAAACGTTACTGGACAACGCAGGAGGGCGGATCGAGGCGCTCGACGGGTCCAGCGTCGAGCTGCGAAATATGCTGATCGAGAATGGCACGCTGTCGACGGCAGGCACCGGCATTATCGAGGTGCAGAGCTACGGCGTGGGCATCGCCGACCTGACCAACGAAGGCCTGCTGCAGGTCAACAGCGGTCAGAAGCTGGTACTGGCGGCCGGCGAGGCCGGCATCATCACGAACAACGGCACAATCCGCTCGGTTTCGAGCGGCTTCGTCAATACCATCATCGCGCCGACGTCGGTGCGCGTCGACGGCATCGGTAGCATCCAGCTCACGAACGAGACGCGCTCGCTGATCGAGGGCGGCGCGCACCTGATCAACGGCGCGGATCACACGATCGAGGGGCAGGGTCGTATCTGGAATAACGCCTATGTCACCAACGAGGGTCTTGTCGACGCGAATATCAGTAGCGGCCGGTTGCGCGTGCAGCCCCAGCTGGGCGGGCAGTTATTCAACACCGGCCTGATGCGGGCCAGCAACGGGGGCATTCTCGATATCTCCGCCACGGATTTCTCCAACTTCGGCAATGTCGACAATACCGACGGTGTGATACTGGCCGCGGACGGTTCGTCCGTGGAACTGAAGTATGTTCGCGTCATGGGCGGTACGCTGACGACCTCCGGTTCCGGCGTGGTGCGGACGATGACCGGCGGCAACGTGGAACTGCAGGGCCTGACCAATCTCGGCATGCTGGATATCGGCTCGGGGACGGTTTTCAATGCCGGCATCATCACCAACGACGGCTCGATGACGCTGGGCAGCGGCAGCACCGGGCGTTCGCTGAGCCTCGCTGTTAACGCCACGGTTACGCTGGACGGTTCCGGCAGTCTCGCGATGTCCAACAGCGCGTCGAACCAGGTGGCCAGCGGCGGCGGACTCGCGACGACGCTCGTCAACGGTGCGACGCATACGATCCGGGGCGCCGGCGGCATCGGTACATCGTTCGTGCTCGGCGTCGTCAACAACGGGCTGATCCTCGCCGACCAGGCGACGCCGCTGACCGTGACGAGCGGTTCGCTCAGCAGCATGACGAATAACGGCACGCTTCGCGCCGCCGCCGGCAGCACGCTGACCGTGGCCGGTACGCTGACCAATTTCAACGGCGCTAACGGTACGCTGACCGGCGGTACCTACGAGGCGGCCGGCACGATGCGTCTGCCGACCGCCGGCGGCATCATCCGGAACGGCGCGGAGATCATCCTCGACGGTGCAGGGTCGAACCTGTATACGGGTTCGTCGGGCACCGTGCTGGCGCTCGCGGATTTCGCGGTGAACCAGGCGACCGGACGTTTCGAACTGCGCGGCGGACGCGATTTCGCCACGGCCGGCGATTTGACCAACGCCGGCGGCGTGCAGATCGGTGTCGGTAGCCTGATGTTCACGACGAACGCCGGCAGTTATCACCAGACCGGCGGCAGCACCGTCGTCGATGGCGTACTGAGCGCCGGCGGCGGTTTGCTACTGGATGGCGGCACGCTCGGTGGCAGCGGCAGCATCCTCGGTAACCTCGTCAACAATGGCGTTGTCGCGCCGGGCAACTCGCCCGGTACGCTGGCGATCACCGGCGACTATACGCAGGGTGGTACGCTGCAGATCGAGATTGCGTCCGATGCTCACGACCAACTGGCCGTGTCCGGTACCGCGATTCTGGGCGGCGTACTCGAAGTGGCGCTGCTCGGCGGGCCGACGTTCATGCCGTCGATCGGCCAGGTCTTCGACATCCTCAGCGCAACGGTCGTCAGCGGCCAGTTTGCGACGACCTACCTGCCGATGCTCGGCGCCGGTTCGGACTGGAACGTGCAATACCTGACCGATGCCTTCGGTGACACCGATGTGGTCCGGCTCCAGGTCGTCGCCGCAGCCGTTCCGGCACCTGCGGCAGCCTGGTTACTGGCCAGTGGGATCGGCGTGCTGCTCGCGCGCCGTCGAAACCGGCGCGTGCCGGTCTGAAAACAGCCCGCCGGGACGGCGGGCCATCTGGATATCCAGAGTGTCGTTTGGAAGCGGGTTTCAGTAGCGTCGCGGCGCTCAGGGCGTTACTTCAGAACCATCGTGCCGGAACGAGCCGCCGTTCTGCTTGAGCGTAAATGCGTTGAACACAGTGATCATGCCGGCGATGCTGTCTTCGATCGGCACCATGCCCCGCTGCATTGGCCCGCCGTGGGTCGGCACGCGGCCCGGGCTGATCGTGATCACGCGCACGCCGTCTTTCTTGCCCTTACGGCCGACGTCGATAAATAAATTATCGATCGCCGCCTTGCTGCCCTTGTAGTACGAAAAGCCCGGCACCGGTATGCCGTGTTGCCCCTGGCCGGTCGTCAGCGAGGCGACGAGACCGTTGTCGGCCGCGACAAGATGCGGCCAGAACGCCTCGGTGACTTTCAGCGGTCCGCGCGCATTCGTGTGAAACCATTCGTCGAACCACGCGTAGTCGATCGTGCCGAAAGTCTGGCCTTTGTCCGGTCCGCGCATCAGTGCGGCGTTGTTAATCAGCACGTCGATCGACTGGCCCGCATATTTCTCGGCTAGCGCATCGATGCCGTCCAGATCGACCAGGTCCAGTCGTTCCACGACGACCTTGGGCCGGGCTTCGGCAAAGGTGTTCAGTTCATCGGCCGTGTCCGGGTTCCGGCAGGTCGCGATGACCCGGTAACCCTTGTCCGCATACTGGCGGACGAACTCGAAACCGATACCGCGATTGGCGCCGGTGATCAAAACGGTGCGCGACGCCGCGCCCTCGGCGGCGCCGGCGCCGGACGCTGCGGTGCTGAGGCAGGCCGCGGCAATTAGGAATGCGATGCGAGTCATGGCGGGTCTCCCGATGGATGGATGTCCGCCGGCAGTGTAAGCCGGATTTGGCGTGCCGCACCGCGGAGCGATCGCGTTGTGCGCGCGCCGGACACGAGCGGTCAATACACAATGTTACAAATTACGGGCTGCGGGACAGGCGCCGCGGCGTATCATGGGGCCGGTCTGCAGACACTTGGGGGAGTGAACGCATGAGGCTGACGGAACCGGGGCGCATTGGCGCCCTCGAAATCAAGAACCGCGTCATCATGGCCGCGATGGGAATTCGTGGCACGACCGACGACGACGGCGACTGGGGAGACCGCACGCTGGCCTTCTACGCGGCGCGGGCCGCCGGCGGTGTCGGCATGATCATTCCCGAGATGGTGTTCGTATCACGGGCGCTCGAGCCTGCCGCGAGCACCTGCATCGACCTGGCATCTGACCGGCAACTCGAATCTGTGCAGCGTCTTGCCGATCTGCTGCACGGTTACGATTGCCGGCTGTGCGTCCAGTTGACCGCCGGCTTTGGCCGGGTTGTGCCGCCGTTCATCGCACCCGAATGGTGGACCGATGACCCGCTGCCGGCCGAACATCAGCCGGTATCCGCATCGGTCAACCCGAATCACTACCTGCCGGAGCGGCGCAAATTCGATTCCCGGCCGCTGACCACTGCAGAGGCCGCGGCGCATGCACAGGCTTTTGGCTACGCTGCGCGGCGCGCGCGTGAGGGCGGTGCGGACTGCGTCGAGTTGCACGGTCACGAGGGTTACCTGCTCGATCAATTCATGACGGAGTTGTGGAACCGGCGCGACGACCGTTACGGTGGCTCGCGCGAAAAACGTTTGACGTTTGCGCGCGAGGCGATCGCGGCGATCCGGCGCGAGGCCGGCGAGGATTTCCCGATCATCTACCGGTTCGGACTGGCACATTACGTACCCGATGGCCGCGAGCCCGACGAGGGACTGTGGGTTGCCGGTGAACTCGAAGACATGGGCGTGGCCGCGCTGCATGTCGATGCGGGTTGCTACGAATCGCACTGGTGGCCGCATCCGCCGCAGTATCAGGAACCGGGCTGCATGGTCGACCTCGCTGCGCAGGTCAGGCAGCAGGTATCGATACCTGTAGTCGCAGTCGGCAAGCTGCATGATCCGGTAGTGGCCGAGCAGACGCTGGCCGACGGTAGCGCCGACTTCGTCGCGATCGGCCGCGGGCTGTTGGCCGATCCCGATTGGGTCAACAAGGTCGGCAACGGCAAGGCCGACGAAGTGATCCCGTGCATCGGTTGCCACGAGGGTTGCCTGGAAGAGATGACGCAGGGCAGACCCACGAGCTGCGCGGTCCGCCCGATGACCGGGCACGAGATCGAATGGCCGCTGCGGCCGGTGTCGGGCGCGGCGAAGCTGCTGGTCATCGGCGGCGGTCCGGCGGGGATCGAGGCGGCCCGCGCCGGCGTCGAACGCGGCTTCGCCGTAACGCTGTGGGAGGCCGGCGACCGACTCGGCGGCAACCTCGATCCGGCCGCAACACCGGAATTCAAACTGGATATCGATCGCTACGTGACGTATCTGCGCGGGCTCCCGGCGCGATTGCCGCTCGACGTCGTGCTCAACAAGCGGGCGACAAAGCAGGCGGTCATCGAGTTCGGCGCGGACTGCGTCGTCGTGGCCACCGGGGCTGCGATGGAAGCGCCGCCGTTTGGCGGCAGTGATACGGTTGCGGTGTTGACGGCGATCGATCTGTTGACCGGCAAGGCGACCGCGCGCGGCGATCGGGTTGTCGTCATGGGCGGTGGCTTCATCGGCTGCGAAACGGCGGTCCACCTGGCCCGGCACGGTGCACGGGTTACGCTGACCACCCGGCGCGGTGCGGATAAGCTCGGCGGCGACATTGTCGACCGTTCCAGCCGGGCGATGTTGCAGCAGATGATTGCGGCGGCCGGTATTGACGTTCGGGCGCACACGGTGCCGGTGCGGCTGACCGACGATGGTGTCATTGCTGAAAGCGGCGACGCCGAGTGCACGATCCCCGCCGACAATCTCGTGTTTGCCGGGCGATTGTCGCCGTGTGACCGCCTGCTAAAAGAACTCGAGGCCCATTATGCGCAGCACCCCGGCATCACCGTGTTCGGCGCCGGTGATTGCATCGAGGTGGGCAGCGTTATGCACGCCGTATGGGATGGCTTCAACGCG
The DNA here is from genome assembly GCA_021773815.1 of Gammaproteobacteria bacterium. Taxonomy (GTDB): domain Bacteria; phylum Pseudomonadota; class Gammaproteobacteria; order Steroidobacterales; genus SMWD01. The sequence continues at coordinate 2,171 of JAJFJS010000038.1, read as the reverse complement.
GTGCGCACGATAGCAGCCTGACTCAATATGATCAGAAGCTACCAGACGCGGCACCAATAACCGCAGCCGTTGCCGGATCAAGTCGCGACTATTGCCTGCCGACGCTGGTACGTCAAACTTCGGCCGTGATATTGGCTATCCATGCGCTGCCCGGTGTGCCGCAATTGTCCGGGTACCAGAGTCCGAGGCCTTCTCCTTCATCATCGAGGTGTTCAAAGCGGACGGTAGGATTCTGGAATCCGGCTTCCAGCAACAGTTCCCGTAGTTCGGGCAGTGTCCACAGTCGCCATTCGTAACTGAAGGCTTTCTTGAGTTTCGATCCGTCGGGAAACCTGAAATGGATATGGGTCTGCATGTAGCCGGTGACCGGATGGTAACGAGCCTGGTCCCATACGTATGTGAAACCGTCGAAATCCATCTTCTCCCTTATTGTCTTCAGGGCGCTGTAACCCCCGAAGGCATCAAGGAAAAAAACACCATCCGGCGCGAGGTTCTGGTAGACGGTTTTAAAGTAACGCAGTAATTCGGCTCGCTCCTGAAAAATCCAGTAGCTGAAGTTGAACGCGCCGATCACGTCGACCGGCGGTGTCTCGACTTTTCGGACATCGCCGTGCATCAGTGCGATTCTTTGGCGCTGGCGTTTTCCCAGTCTTCCCATGCGATTGCTGCGACCCCATTCCAGCACTTCCTGGTCGAGATCGACGCCGAACGCGAAACGATTTTTCCCTTGGCGGACCCATTCGCAGGCGGCACTGGCGGTGCCGCAGAAATCTTCGCGAAAACTCAGTGGCTGCCGACCCCTGATTTCTTCGAACGTCATGTCGATGAATCTAATCTGCTCGGGAACATTCTGTACTGCGGCTTCATACAGTTCATAGAGATCCGCGCTTTCCGCCATGGTCGGGTTTTTTTTGTTTTTCCTGGGTCGGTCGTTCTTGCCGGACCCCGATTTTTTTGTTCGAGCAGCCATCTGCACTCCTAACTTCAGTTTTTCTGTTTTACGATTTCGTATTGCGAAACGGGTCTACGTATTTGTTCTTAAGTATATGTTCTTATTTAAAAAATTAGAGCATTTGCATTCGGTCTGATATTGTTAATTGGCCATATGGCAACAACTATTGAGGGAAAGTATCATGGCAGAGAAGAAAAAAGCACCTTCAGCGGCACGTAAGAAAAAAGCAATGCTTGGGGCTGTTCATAAATCGATGACAACTGTCGTTGCGGCGGTCAAAAAGGCGGAACAGGCAAAGGCAAAGGCGGAGAAAAAAGTCTTCGCAGCCAAGCTGATTGCGCACATTGCCAAGGAAGCTGGCATCAAGGGTCCGCCGGCGTCGGTGAAGAAGAAAGCTATTTCTCAGGCGAAAAAGAAGGCTGCGGCGGCGAAGAAGAAAGCGATGAAGCGTGTTGCCGAAGCAAAGAAAAAGGCAGCAGCGGCGAAGAAGAGAGCTGAAACGATGGCTAAGTAGTCAGTCACTGAGCAAGTTTGTTCAAGACAGGCTGGAACGTGTGCCTGCCGTTGGCAGGCACACGTTTTTTCGAGATGAAGTGATTTCGGAAAAAAATATGAGTATTTTTTGTCAAGCCGCTACTGCCGTGCGGTTCTAGCGCCAGGCGGCGAAATCCGCCGGGTTTTCCACCCAGCCGGGCGGGGGCGTGGATTTCGGCGGTACGCCTTGGTAGTTCTCCGGGCCGAGATTCAGTGACGAGACATCCATGACATAGGAATACAGGGCGCGGCTGCCCGGTTCGCCACGCGTAAAGACCATCTTCCGGCCGTCCGGAGAGAAGGCGCCCATGCCGTCCCAGCCTTCGTTATAGGTGATCCGTTTCAGCTTGCTGCCGTCCGCCAGGTCACCGAGGAACAGTTCCCAGTTCCCGCGTTCGATGATGCGCACCACGAGAAAATGCCGCCCGTCAGGTGCCGGGAACGGGGCCCAGTTCGTATCGTGCGTGAAGGTGCGCTGTTGCACGTCGCGATCCGGCCCTAATATTCGTAATGTATACAGGTTCATCGGCGTCTGGGTGTGGGTGCCGTTTTTCCGGTCCAGCATCTCCAGCAGTTTTTTCTCGCTCTCCTTCCACGCCCGGAAGATTACGGTCTCGCTGTCGGGCAGGAAGTATGCTTCGCCTTCCTGCCAGTCGGCTGTAAAGGTGAGTTGTGTCTGTTCGGT
>JAJFJS010000037.1 GCA_021773815.1 Gammaproteobacteria bacterium | reverse complement strand
GTGCCGCCGCGCGCCAAGGTTGATTCCTACCCGGTGCAGGAGAAGTACGGCATCGTGTTCGCGTTCCTCGGCGACGAGCCGGAAGAGACGCGTCCGCCGCTGCTCGAGATCGAGGAGTACGGCCAGGAAGGCTGGATGGCCAACGACGTGCTGGTGCTGGACTTGCCGTATTACTACGAGCGTTCGATGGAGAACGGCCTGGACCCGGCGCACAACGAGTTCGTGCACCCAACGCACGGTCACTCGGCGATCAATCGCGCGACTTACAAGGTTCGCGACTACGAGACCGAAGATCACCGGCAGGGCTGGGGTTTCTGGTTCATGCACCTGTTCGATTCACCGCCGCTGCCGCAGAAGGGCCACCAGACGTCGCCCGATCAGGATACGCCGTGGGGTGACATCAAGACCGAAAGCAGCCAGATTTACGCTGGCGGCGGTACATATGGTCCGAACATCATGCCGACCTATATCACATTGTCGGCCGATAACCAGTTCCGCCAGTATTTCTTCGAAGCGCCGGTCGATGCGCACAACACGAGGCTTTTCTTCCTGAACATGCGCAACTTCCTGCTCGATCCGAAGCACAACGGTCCGATCCACGCCCGCAACAAGGTCGTCGCCAAGCAGGACATCGACATCCTGACGGTGCTGTACCCGGAGCGCACGCCGCTGAGCACGACGAAAGAAGTGCTGATGCCGGCGGACAAGGCGATCGTTGCCTACCGGAGCTGGCTGGAGAAGTTCGACGACATGGGCTGGCGCATCGACCTCAATGCGTTCGAAGAGCGCAACAACAAGGACACGGCATTTGCGATTCCGTGTCCGGGTCGGCGCACATCGGGCAACTGGGTGCTCGAGGAGATTCCGCGTATCAAGAATCGCGCCGCGCGTAAGAAGATTGAGCAGGCCGCCTGACGCGGGACGCTTGATTGGAAGAGACCACAGGAAGGCGGCCTTGATGGGCCGCCTTTTTGTTTGGGGGAACTATTTTGCGGCCGTGCAGGTGGCCGGGCACGGGTGTGCGGCAAATGGCCAGATCCGCGCGCCCGGGTCGTCAGCCGCTGGCCGCGAGGGTATATTATCCGCTTGGTACTGCCTGCCCATACCGAAAAGAATGGAGGATTCGTCATGTATATCAATTTCTGGTACCCGATCGTTCGCAGTGAAGACCTCGGCTACGACACGCCCGAGAAAGCGCGGGTACTCGGCGTCGATTTCGTCGCGTTTCGCGACCAGGACGGCAACGCGCATGTCCTGAGCGACACCTGCACGCACCGCGGCGGTTCGCTCGGCGGCGCCTGGTCGGGCGGCAACGCACCGCGCATCATCAACGGCTGCGTCGTGTGTCCGTACCACGGCTGGGAATTCGGCGGCGACGGCGAATGCAAGAACGTCCCGTCGATCGGTTATGGCACGAAGGTGCCGCCGCGTGCCAAGGTCGATTCATACCCGGTGCAGGAGAAGTACGGCATCGTGTTCGCGTTCCTCGGCGACGAGCCGGAAGAGACGCGTCCGCCGCTGCTCGAGGTCGAGGAATACGGCCAGGAAGGCTGGCGTGCGAACGAGGTCATCACGCTCGATGTGCCTTACCACTATGAACGATCGATCGAGAATGGCCTGGACCCGGCGCACAATGAGTTCGTGCACCCGACGCACGGTTTCTCGGCAGTCAATCGAGAGACCTATCGCGTCAACGAACTGGAAATCGAAGATCATCGGCAGGGGTGGGGTTTCTGGTTTACGCACCGATTCGATGCGCCGCCGCTGCCGCAGAAGGGTCACCAGACCGCGAAAGACGGCGATACACCGTGGGGCGATGCGCAACCGGAACGTCGCCAGGTGACGGCCGCGAGCGGCACGTACGGCCCGCATTTCATGGCGACCTATATTCACCTGACGGACCAAAAGATGTTCCGCCAGTATTTCTTCGAACAGATCATCGATGAGCACAATACGCGGATCTTCTTCCTGAACATGCGCAATTTCCTGCTCGACAAGAAGAATGACGGGCCGATCCACGCTCGCAACAAGGTCGTCGCCAAACAGGACATCGACATCCTGTCGACGTTGTACCCGGAGCGCACGCCGCTGAGCCCGACGAAGGAAGTGTTGATGCCGGCCGACGGCGGTATCGTTGCTTACCGAAGCTGGCTGGAGAAGTTCGACGACATGGGCTGGCGAATCGATATCAACGAATTCAGACGCCGCAACAACAAGGACACGGCATTCGCGATTCCGTGTCCGGGTCGGCGCACATCGGGCAACTGGGTGCTCGAGGAGATTCCGCGTATCAAGAATCGCGCCGCGCGTAAGAAGATCGAACGGGCCGCTTAGAGGGCCGGAGTGTCATGGCCCGGTGATGCGTGCCGGGCCATGACACCGCTGCTCCTGCCGCCGGTCCTCGTCGCAGTCCGCCGGGTTCGTCCCGCGGCCCGGAGACCCGGTCATCCGCTGGCAACAATCCGTATATTCAACCTACAATGACAGGCAGGCATTGCGTGGTCATGAGGGCAACCCATTGACGAATTACATTACCAAGATTTTTGGCGCATCGCCGGTCGCGCCGATGCAGGATCATATGGAGGTGTGTTTCAGGGCTGCGCGGGCACTGGTGCCGTTCTTTGAAAAAGCCATGGCACAGGAATGGGATGCAGTGGGGGAGTTGCGCAAACAGATCGTCGATCTGGAGCACGAGGCTGACGATCTCAAGAAACTGATACGCGGCCAGCTGCCCAAGAGCATGTTCATGCCCGTTCCTCGCGAGGATCTGCTCAACCTGCTGTGGACTCAGGATCAGATCCCGAATAAGGCCCGCGATATTTCCGGGCTGGTATTGGGCCGGCGAATGAATATTCCCGAGGAAATCCGGGAAAATTTCCTGGCGTACGTGCAGCGCAACAGCGATGCTGCGAAAAAGGCGCGCAAGAGCGTGCGGGAACTGGACGAGTTATACACCACCGGGTTCCGCGGCGCCGAAGCAGATTTCGTCGAGAAGCTTGTCGGGGAGCTGGATGAAATCGAAAACGAAACCGATGACATGCAGGCCGTCGTGCGTTCGGACCTGTTTGCCATAGAAAAGAATCTGCCTCCGGTCGACGTCATATTTCTCTACCGAATCATCGAACTGGTCGGTGAGATCGGCGACATGGCTCAGCGCATCGGGCGACGGCTCGAACTACTGCTCGCTCACTAGCTCGACAAGGTTTTTTGCCAATGGATAACGCGCTGATTTTTATCGCGCTCGCTACCGTTTTCGGCCTGTTTATGGCCTGGGGGATCGGCGCGAACGATGTCGCCAATGCCATGGCGACATCGATCGGGTCCAAAGCAATTACCGTCAAGCAGGCGCTCATTGTCGCGGGTATCTTCGAGTTTTCGGGCGCGGTGCTTGCCGGTGGCGAGGTCACCAAGACCATTCGCAAGGGCATTATCGACTCTTCCTCCCTGACCGATCAGCCCGAGATCCTCATCTACGGCATGCTTGCCGCGCTGCTGGCGTCCGGCTTGTGGCTGTTAATCGCGTCGCGACGGGGCTGGCCGGTGTCGACGACACATTCGATTATCGGCGCGATCATCGGCTTTGCGATGGTCGGTATCGGTGTCGACGCGGTGCGCTGGAGCAAGGTCGGTAGCATCGTCGCGAGCTGGATCGCATCACCGCTGATCGCCGGCGTACTGTCTTACCTGCTGTTCAACTCGGTGCAATGGCTGATTCTGTCGCGGCCCGATCCACTGGTACGCGCGAAGCGTTTCGTGCCTTATTATATTTTTCTCGCAGCGTTCATGCTGACGCTCGTGACGCTGTTCAAGGGCCTCAAGCATGTCGGCTTGCAGACGTCGACGACCGAAGCCTACTTGATTGCCACTGGGTTCGGCTTGGTCGTGGCGTTGATCGGCCGGTGGTTCATTCAGCGCATCCAGCCGAACCGGAAGGCCGAAAAGCGATTTCACTATTTCACGGTCGAACGGGTGTTCTCGGTATTGATGGTTGTGACGGCCTGCGGCATGGCGTTTGCGCACGGCTCGAACGATGTCGCCAACGCGATCGGTCCCGTTGCCGCGGTGATCAGTATTGCCCAGGACGGGATCGTGACGCAGAGCGCACCGGTCTCGATCTGGATCCTGTTGCTGGGTGGCATGGGCATCGTTGTCGGACTCGCGACCTTCGGCCGGCACGTGATTGCCACGGTCGGCCAGAAAATTACCCACCTGACGCCGAGCCGGGGATTCGCCGCCGAGTTGGCGGCGGCGACCACCATTGTGATCGCCTCGGGTACCGGTATCCCGGTGTCGACCACGCACACGCTCGTCGGTGCGGTCCTCGGCATCGGCATGGCGCGCGGTATTTCGGCCATCGATCTGGGCGTCGTCGGGCGGATTTTCCTGTCGTGGATTGTGACGATTCCGGCCGGCGCCGTGCTGTCGATCGTGTTTTTCTTTATTCTGCGCGGAATATTCGGCTGATCGTCGGCACCCGCGCGTAGCGGCGCAGGATCGCATCGGCCGGTTGATCGGTTTGGATCTGGAGAGTCGCAGCTTGTATTGCCATAGGCTTGTTGCGCGGATTGTCTTGCGGTCGTCGATACTGGTGGCGATCCTGGCGGCGCCAGTGCCCGGTGTCGCCGCCGCCGCGTGTTCGATTGACGGCGACCGCCTGTACCGAGGTGAGCGGGCGCCGTTCACCATATGCGGCCCCGGCATTCCGCAGGGCTTTCGGCTCGATGGTCTTGCGTCAGCAGGGATTCGTGTCGAGTATGCGCAACGGCTGGGGCGCTGTGCGCCGGAACGGCGCGGCCCCGGTCTGTATGTCTGGCTGTCGGCATCCGCGGGGGCGGTGCCGGCGCAGGTCAGCGTGCGCAATGCCGACACCGGCGCGGCCGTGTGTGACGATCTGCCGATCGACGTGCCCGACCAGGCGCCACTCGGTAATGCCCGGTTGCAGCCGGTCGGTCATCCGGACGGGGCAACATGGCGGCTGGATGTTGAGGCCGGGGATAGCGGCCCGCTGGATACGGCCTGTGCCGGCGGCCTCGAGTTTCCGCCGTCGCCGCGTGCGCCGGTGATCCGGTTGCTGACGGACGAGGAGGCGTTGGCGATCCCGGCCGACCACGGCCGGTTCGGCCGCAAGAAAGGACGACTGCCATCACGGGGCCCCGCCGCGGCGCTGACTTGTACGCACAAACGCCTGACCGCCTACGTCCGGATAACCGGCCAGCAGCGGTTGCCGGCTCGCGTCGTCGTGCGCGATCTCGGTGGCGACCGACCGGGTCGCGCCGGCATTGCCCTCGTGTCGCTGCCGCCGCCCGCGTGGGCTGATTCGATGCGCGACACGGATGCCCGGTTTGTCGACGTCGACGGTTACCGCACGCGGTATTTCGACAAGGGCAAAGGTCCGGACACGCTCGTGCTCGTGCACGGCGGGCAGCCGGACCCGATATCACCGACCGCGCAGTCATGGCGGCCGAACTTCGATGCGCTGGCCAGGGAATTCCGGGTGGTTGCCTTCGACAACCTCGGCCACGGCTACACCGACAATCCGCGCAATGCCGCCGAATATGCCGCCTACTTTGAGCGTGCCGCGCAACACCTGTATGCGTTCATGCAGGCACTCGGACTGCAGCGTGTCCATCTCGTCGGTCATTCGCAGGGCGGCTGGCCGGTTATCCGGGTTGCGCTGGATCATCCCGAACTCGTTCGGTGCGTGGTCAGCGCGGGCACGGTGCTGGCGCCGTTTACGCGTGATGCTCGAGGTGTTCGAAATTTCGCGTACATGATTTCTCACATCACGCCCCGGGACGGGCCGACGATCGAAAGCATGTTTCGCGGCGACGAGTTCGTCGGATTTACATCGAACAACCTGACCTGGGACATGGAGCGCGAGCGTCTTGCGCTCGCCCGGCGGCCGGAAATGCGTGAAGGTCAGGCCGGCATGGCCGCCGCCCGGATGAGTCCCGGTCATCCGGTGTTTCAAAGCCTGCGCACGGCGGCGCTCGACGAACTCTCCGCGGGCAAACTGCGTGTCCCGCACCTGGTCATCTGGGGGCGCGAAGACCCGATGGCCGATTATGAACTCGGCTTGCGGTTCTATGAGATCGCGGCCGCCGGTGCGGCGCGCACCGATCTGCGAGTGTTCAACCGGGCCGGGCACTCGGTCATGCTCGAATACCCGGAGGCGTTCAATTCGGCCGTCGTCGAGTTCTGTGGCGCCTATCGTTTGGCCGTGGACTGACCGCAGCGACTGACAGCATCAACGGATCGGCCGGGCCCGGTGCGGTTCATCGATACTTCGGCCACTGACTGAAGGCAGAATGAAAAAGGGCGGACTCGTGTCCGCCCTTGTTTCGATTGTCGGGACAGGTGCCGGCCGCTTACTCGGCGTTGACCCATTCTCCGCCCTGGAAGCCGCAACCGATCTCCAGACCGCCCGGATCGCCTTCATAATAGACGAGCTTCGTCTCGCCCATATCGCAGGTACCGACCGCCGTTTCCATCGAACACGCGCCATCGCCCTGTGCCGCGTCGGCATTGTCGTCGGTGTTGCCGAGTTCCTCGCACTGTGCTGCATCCGTCGGCATCTGGCATACCTTGAACGGTCCGGCAAACATATTTTCCTGGGTGTAGTTACAGTGGCCGGTGCCGGAGGCCTTGGCGCCGCCGCCATGGGCGCCGGCGAGCACCTGATTCGAGGCGATCAGGGCAACGGTAACGATAAACAGGCTTAAGATTTTCTTCATATCAACATGACTCCCGAGAGCGCTAACTCATTCTTTCCAAAGTTTTCTCGCTGTCGCGAACGGGCTTTTCACGAGAAATTCCCGCAGCAAAAAACCGTCCGCTCGGCGAAGCCCTAGTGTAACGGCAAGTCAGCGCCTTTATCCAAAAAATTCAGGGTGTTCGTGATCACTGGATGGTTGGCCGGCTCCAATTTTGCGGTCGTTCACCTGCCGTTCAGGAAGTTTAGGCCGACAGCGCGGACAGCGCCTTGCGCGTCTCGTCGCGCAGCAGGCCGGCGTTCGGAGACAGTGTTTCTCCGGCACGATAGACGAGCGCTACGATGCTCGACCAGTCGACTTTTGGCACATGCAGTTCGGTGAGTTGGCCCGCTTCGATTGCATCCATGAATGTCCCGATCATCGGCAGCACTGCGACCGCATTGCAGTTCGAAATCATGTTGATGAAGAAGAAGTCCGTTGCCTCGCCGATCGACGGGCGCGGCGGCTGTAGTCCCTCGCTCGCGAAGGTTTCGTTCCAGTTCTTGAGTACACTGCGCCAGGTTCGCGCGTAGGCAATCCGGTACTCGAGAATGCGCTTTAAGGTCAGGTTTCGCTTGCCGGCAAGGGGGTGTCTATGCCCGACGACCAGGCCATAACGGAGCCTGAACAATGGTTCCTGTTCGAATGCGTGATCCGATAAAGACTCGTCGACCTCGCTGATCATGAAATCCAGTTCTCCGTCGGCCAGCCGCTTGCGCAGGAAGTGTGCGGACCCGAGCGCAATGCGAATTTCGAGATTGGGATAGCGTTCATTGAATCGGCCAACCAGCCGGCCCATCGTCGCGGGAATGCCGTACGGCAGAATGCCGATCGCCAGTCGGCCGCTGCCGATGCCGCGGATCTCATTCAGACGGTCGAGCGCCGCCTGCACGTTGTTCTGTATCTCAACGGCGCTGTGATAGAGCGAGTGACCGAATGCGGTCGGCAGGACGCGGCCCGGGTTGCGGTCGAGCAGGGTGACGCCCAGTTCGCCCTCAAGCGCCTTGACCGACAGGCTTAGCGCCGGCGGGGAGATGTGCAGCGCATCGGCGGCCTTGCGAAAACTGGCCTGTTCGACGACGGCGCGGAAATATCTGAGCTGCTTGAGGTCCATGCGCGCGAACCCGGTCAATCGGTGCTGAGGCAATGAAGTGCCGGTCGTCGCTCGCTCCTGCTGGCCGCCGGCACATCGTTCGCCACGGTCAGGTTCCGGAAAACGATCGGATCCATGCAATGAGGTCGCGAATCTCTGCGTGGGTCAGCATGTCGCCCCAGCCCGGCATGACGAGCGACCGCCCGACCGCCTGCCCGCCGCTGCAGATCGCCAGGTAGAGAAACTGATCGTTCAGCGTCTGCATGTAACCGGCGTCGGTCTGATCGCGCGGAGGTTCGTCCATGTGCATGACGATGACCTCGGCCTTGCCGTCGTAGCCGTGACATTCCGCGCAATATTCCAGGTGAATGTCCTGTCCGGCCTGCGCATCGCCGCGCAGGTCGCCGGTCGGGGCGCAGTTGTTCGCCGTCAGTGCGGGTTCATCGGCGGCCGGCGCCGCGAGCGGACCCAGGCACAGCAGCGCCATGAGCATGAAATGTTTCAGTCTTTTCATCGTGCTTTGGTCCTGGTGTCCTGCGCGACTCATTCGCGTCATTTCGGAGTCCACAGAATGGTCCGCTCCAAGGCGCATGCTGCGGGTAACATCCGGATATTGGCAAGGGATGCAACGCCGTCGCGGGACATTCTATGGACTCCCGGAGGGCGCGCCGCGCTGAAAGGATGCCAATGAGTCGCCCGGAGCACTAGGCAAGTACCCAGCCGTAGGACGTATTGCTCGGTTCCGCTCCGGCCTCGCGGTACGCGGTCTTCATCTGCGTCAACCGGTCGCCGGGAACGGCCTTGCGCACGGCATCGATATCGATGCCATATAGCGCGGCCGCATTCGTGCCGAAGATCCGGTCGCGGTCCGCGGCGCCGATTGCCGCGTAACCGTATCGGTCACGCTGTTTCTCCGGAATCTGGAAGCGCCGGAACGCCTCGATCAGCCATTGCGGCGAGCCCCACCAGATGCAGTCGGTCCCCCAGAGAATCCGTTCGGCGCCGAAGCCGTCGAGCAACTGGCCGAGCAGGTGACCGCAGATTTCCGGGTGCGTGATGACCGTGAACGCAAAAACGGTGCCCAGTTCGGCATAGACATTCGTCAGCGACGGATCGTCTTTGACCGACTTGACGAGGTCTGTCGTCCACGGGATATAGCCATCGTCGCCGATGCCGGTCTTGCCCGGTGGCAGGGTCGAGACCATGCTTTCCATGGCCGAGTGATAGATGATGAAGTTCAGATCCGGGAAGTCCCGGGCGGCCTGCGGAATATCGTCGGGCATCCAGAAATAGCCCTTCGGATGTCCGGCCGGCACCTTGCCTGGCATCGGCAGGCCCTTGTGAAAACTCAGGTTCCTGATGCCCAGTTCCTGGCACTTCTCGAAATACGGATAGGCGACCTTCTCGTCGTCGAGGCGCCATGGGCCGGTCGGATTGCCGGAATAGAATTTCATCGCGTCGATGCCCAGTTCTGCAACCTGCATCTCGCAGTCTTCCAGCGCGTTATCCAGCATCGGGTCGCCGAGGCCGTGGCTGAGCATGCGCTGTGATCCCGCGGCTTCGTTGATCAGGTTGCGGGTTCGCACCATTTCCTCGACGGGCAAAGCATGGTGCTTTTTGTCGCCGATGACCGCACCGGTGATCATCGCCATGACCGTGTCGCTGTCGAAGAAAATCTCCTTGAAATAATTCGTCCGGTGCAGTGTGTCCCGGTCCGGTGCGGCGCCGGCCAGTTCCGGGTTCAGGCCGAGTTTGCCGGTCATCTTGCGGAATGCTGTCGGTCCCGTGATGCTGTCTTTGACGTGGTGGGTCTGGACATCGAAGATGAACTGGTCTTTCGGCCACCGCTCGGCGAAAGCTTCCGGTTCGAGGATCTCCGCCTCGGATACCTGGAACGACTCGCCGAAGACGCGGTTCATCGCGAGAAACGCGGCGGCCATGCCGCCGGTCGTCTGCAGGAACGCGCGCCGCGACAGGCCGAGCCGGCGACCGTATTCGTCGGCCATTTCCAGGATCAGGCGTTCGACCGCTTTTTGATCCATGGTCTGCGGCATGGGTTCGAATTCCTCGTTGGAGACAACCTGCGTCGGCAGGGGCAGGCGCGTACCACTCAGGCGGTCTTTATGGCTCTTCCGTATCCACATCCATCGTTTCTCCTGTCGGCGTTACGGCGTTGCCCCGCGCACGGGATCGTCGCCCGAAAGCCCAAGCCTGTTCGTCCGGCCTGGTTTTGTCAATTTAAGTGTACTTTTCATCGCGGTAAGAAAAATTAATCATGATCTGACTCGGCCCTGCCGGGAGCGACCACTGCCGCGGGCCGTGAGTGTATGGCCTCACCGGCGCCCCCGGCGCCGGGACAAAACGCTACACTGTGCGGCCCCGGTCGGTGGCGACCGAGATCGAGGCTGCAAAACGATGAGACGGTTATCAATGACTGTCGTGCTGTTGGCGCTGATGACGGTCGGCAGCGGCCTGTTCGCGGCGCCGCCGGCTCCCGGCCAGCCGACGGTGCTGATCACCGGGTCGAACCGGGGTATCGGGCTCGCCTTTGTCGCGCACTACGCGCAAGCGGGCTGGAATGTCATCGCGACCTGTCGGGATCCGGCGTCTGCCGATGAACTGCGGTCCCTGCAGGCCGCCCATCCGAAGGTCGTCATCGAGGCGCTGGATGTGACCGATCATGCGCGCATCGATGCGCTGGCCGACAGTTACCGTGACTGGCCCATCGATTTGCTCGTGAATAATGCGGGCATGCTCGGCGCGCTGCCGGCCCAGACGGTCGGTGGACTCGACTTCGCGTTGTTCGAGCAGATGATGGCGGTCAACGCCTATGGTCCGCTGAAGATGTCGGAGGCCTTCGCGGACCATGTCGCGGCCAGCGACCAGAAGAAGATCGTTGCGCTGACGAGCGGCCTGAGTTCGATCAGCATGACCGTCAAGATGCCCGGTTTTTATTACTATCGAATGAGCAAGGCGGCGCTGAACATGGGCATGCGCGGCCTGCGGACCGATATGCGTTCGCGCGGCATCGTCGTCGCGCTGATTGCGCCGGGCATGGTCGACACCCGGTTGCTTTACGATTCGGGCTGGCGTGGCAAGTCGCTGACGCCGGCGCAGAGCGTCACGGGCATGGCGGCGCACATCGCGACGCTGACGGCGGAGGATCCGGGCGAGATCGTCAACACCGACGGCAAGATCATCCCCTGGTAGCGGTCGGCGCGGGCAGGCTAGCGGCCCCGGGTGTTGGTTACCGGCGGCCCGGCCAGCGCCGCGGCGATGTCCGCCGGTGACGTCAGCGGCGGGCTGCAGGCCGTGCCGCGACAGACGTAAGCGACCGGACCGTCGCCCGCCGTGCGGGCGGCCAGGGTGTCCGGCAGGTCAGTGGCGTCGTCCGGGATCGCAAAGATCAGGCGTTTGGGGGTACAGACGGCGCCGACGGCCAGCGCCCATCCCCGGATCTCATCGCCGGCGCCGCGAATCACAACAATTTCACCCGGATCAATGATCTCGTCGAGCGCCGTGATCAGGGATGCGTGCGCCTGCGGAAATTCTTCGAGTGCGCCGCCGGCCGCGCGAACGGCCGACTCGGCGGCCTCGATATACCGGGTTTCGCCGAGCAGGTGCCCGAGTCGGTTGAGCGCCAGCGCCGCGACGCCGTTGCCCGAAGGCATGGCTTCGTCGGCCATCGGTTTGCTGCGATGGATCAGTTGCTCGTGATCGGCGGCCGTGAAGAAGAAGCCGCCATGTTGTGCGTCGGTGAAATCGGTGAGCAACCGGTCGGCAAGCCAGATCGCAAATCGCAGATGATCGCCGTTCCAGCGTGTCTGCAGAACTTCAAGCGTCGCATCAAGCAAAAACGCATGGTCATCGAGGTAGGCCGGGAAGCGGGCCCGGCCGTCCTTGTAGGCGGCCAGCAGTCGTTCGTCGACGACCAGGCGCCCGCGGATAAAGTCGAGTGCGTCGATGGCCGCAGACGCCAGCGTGTCATCGGGCAGTGTACGCGCGGCGATGGCCAGGCCGCGGATCATCAGCGCGTTCCAGCCCGTCAGGATCTTGTCGTCCCGACCGGGACGGGGTCGCGTGGCGCGCGCAGCCAGCAGCCGCGCGCGTGCGTCGTCGATGAGGCGCTGCGCGGTGGGCTTCGTCGTGCCGTTGCGTGCGGCAATCGCCTCGACCGATTCCGTCGCGCACAGATGCCAGCTGTCCTCGAAGTTGGCCGGCTGTTCGAGCCCGAAGCGGGGCGCGAACGCCGCGTATTCGTCCGCGGTCAGCAGGCTGCGCACTTCATCGGGCGTCCAGGTGTAGAACCGGCCCTCGCCGCCGTCGCTGTCCGCATCGAGGGCCGCGCAGAAACCGCCGTCGGGTCCGCACATCTCGCGTAACGCCCAGGCGGCCGTATCGCGCGCGACGCGTCGATAGGCGTCGTCACCACTGATTTGCCAGAACCGGCCGTACAGGGCCAGCAACTCACCGTTGTCAGGGAGCATCTTCTCGAAATGCGGGATCTGCCATGCGGCATCGACCGAGTACCGGCAAAACCCGCCGCCGACCTGGTCATAAATGCCGCCCTCGGCCATGCGCGACAGGGTCAGTGCACACATGAACAGCGCCTGTTTGTCCGGTTCGGCGTCCTGCGCCGTGTTGCGCCAGTGACGCATCAGCCGATCGATATCGGCGGCATGCGGAAATTTCGGTGCGCCGCCGAAACCGCCGTTCTCACCATCGAACGAGTCGTCCAGCGCGGCACGGATCGCTGTCAGCGATCGGGGTGATAGCACATCATCAGTGGCCGGCCGCGGCGCCTCGACATGCGCAAGTCCATTGACGATGGCCTGGCCAAACTCCGTGACGTTGGTGCGGTTGGCATGAAAATGCTCGCTGGCGCGCGTGAGCAGATCCGTGAAGGCCGGCATGCCGTAGCGCGCTTCGTTCGGAAAATAGGTGCCGGCAAAATAGGGTCGCTGATCGGCCGGGTCGAGGAACACGGTCAGCGGCCAGCCGCCGGGCCGGCGCTGGATCAGCTGATGCGCGGCCTGATAAACCCGGTCGAGGTCGGGTCGTTCCTCGCGATCGACCTTGATGTTGATGAACAGGCGGTTCATCAGTGCCGCGGTCTCTTCATCCTCGAATGACTCGTGCGCCATGACATGGCACCAGTGGCAGGCCGAGTAACCGATCGACAGCAGGATCGGCCGATTTTCGGCGCGCGCGCGATCCAGCGCTGCGGCGCCCCAGGGATGCCAGTCGACGGGGTTGTCGGCATGCTGGCGCAGGTAGGGGCTGGTTTCGTTTTTCAATGCATTCATCGGTCAGGCGGCCATGGCGGGGGAATGTTTTCCGGAATCGGGTCGAACAGGATATTCTGTACCGCGTTCGGCGTCCGAACTTTTATCAATTACACGGGGAATCAATATCTTGCAGTATCCCGGCTTCGACCCGATTGCGCTGCAGCTCGGTCCGGTCGCGATTCGCTGGTACGGGCTGATGTACCTGATCGGATTCGCGGCAGCCTGGTTCCTGTTGCGCCGGCGCGCGACTCGCCCCGGCGCCGCCGTATCGCCGGACCAGGTCGATGATCTGCTGTTTTACAGCGCCGTCGGCGTCATTCTCGGCGGACGACTCGGTTACGTGCTGTTCTACAATTTTGCCCGTGTCCTCGACGATCCGTTGAGCCTGCTGCGAATCTGGGAGGGCGGCATGTCGTTTCACGGCGGCTTCCTCGGCGTCGCGGTTGCGACCTGGTGGTTCGCGCGCAAGGCCGGCTGCGGGTGGTGGCGGCTCAACGATTTTGTTGCCCCCGTGGCGTGTATCGGCCTCGGTGCCGGGCGCATCGGCAATTTCATCAACGGGGAGTTGTGGGGCCGACCCGGCGCCGTGTCCTGGGCAATGCAGGTCGATTGCACGGACGCGCGCTTCTACGACCTGTGTTTCGCGCAATTGAACCTGCCGGCCGGCACGTCGCTGACACCGCCACTGCATCCGTCGCCGCTGTACGAGGCCGCGCTCGAAGGCTTCGTGCTGTTTGCCGTGTTATGGATTTTTTCCTCCCGCCCGCGCCCGACCGGGGCCGTGACGGGCGTATTTTTGCTCGGCTACGGGTTGTCGCGGGCGGCCGTAGAGATGGTGCGGCTACCGGATTCTCATATCGACTATTTGGCATTCGGCTGGGTCACGATGGGACACGTGCTGACGCTTCCGATGATCATCGGTGGCGTACTATTATTGTGGCTGGCATTTCGGCGCACGCAGTCGGCCTGACCGGTCGTTGGCGCCATACATCGGGGAGAGTGAGGGGACGTGCGGCAATACCTGGATCTGATGCAACGCGTGCTGGATGGCGGTGCGCGCAAGGACGACCGAACCGGGACGGGCACGCTGAGCGTGTTCGGTCACCAGATGCGCTTCGATCTGCGCGCCGGTTTCCCGCTGGTCACGACCAAGAAACTGCACACGCGCTCGATCATTCATGAATTGCTGTGGTTTCTGAACGGCGACACCAATGTTGCCTACCTGAATGAACACGACGTCACGATCTGGGACGAATGGGCCGGCCAGGATGGCGATCTCGGGCCGGTGTACGGCGCCCAGTGGCGATCGTGGCCGGCGCCCGGCGGTGAGTCGATCGACCAGATCGCCGGGGTCATCGAGACGCTGCGGCGCGATCCGGACTCGCGACGCATCATCGTCTGCGCCTGGAATGTCGCGGAACTGGACCGGATGGCGCTGGCGCCATGTCACTGCCTGTTCCAGTTCTATGTCGCCGACGGCTACCTGTCATGCCAGCTCTATCAGCGCAGCGCCGATATTTTCCTCGGCGTGCCGTTCAACATCGCATCCTATGCGTTGCTGACGCACATGGTGGCGCAGCAGACGGGGCTGCGGGTTGGCGATTTCATCTGGACCGGCGGCGACTGCCACCTGTATTCCAACCACCTCGAGCAGACCCGGCAGCAACTCGCGCGTGACCCGCTGCCGCTGCCGCGCCTCGTGTTGCGCCGCCAGCCGGCGAGCCTGTTCGATTATCGCTTCGACGATTTCGAGATCGTCGGTTACGAGTCGCATCCGCATATCCGCGCGGCGGTGGCGATCTGACGGTACGCCAAACGTTCGGGCTCACCGCGACGGTGTCGCCCGAACCGTTGCGCTAATCGACGGCGTCGATGCTGACGAACCGGGTAGGTCCGTCGAGGCGCACGGCCGTGAGTTGACGACCCCAGACGCAGCCGGTGTCGATCATCAGGACGTCGGGGCGCTGCACCAGGCCCAGCGCCGACCAGTGGCCACAGACGATGCGCACCGAACGGCTCGCGCGACCGGCGACGTCGAACCACGGTACGAGCGGCGCATGCTCGCTCTCGGGCGGTCCCTTCAGCGAAAAATTCAGCTTCCCTTTGGGGCTGCAGAAGCGGATGCGCGTCAGACAGTTGGTGATGAATCGCAGGCGCTTGGTGCCGGTGAGGTCGGGCGACCAGCGGGCCGGTTTATCGCCGTACATTTTGCGAAAAAACCTGGCGTGATTCGGGCCGCGCAGTGCGCGCTCCACTTCGCGCGCCAGTTTTACGGTGGTCAGCGGATCCCATGCGGGATGGACCCCGGCATGCACCATTAGCGTATTGAGGTCGGGCCGGTAGTGCGCAAGCGGTCGTCCGCGCAGCCAGTGCAACAATTCCTCGGCATCGTCGGCGGCGAGGATCTCGCGAAGAATCTCGCCGGACCGGTCGGGATGCCAGGGCGCCGCCAGCAGGTGCAGGTCGTGATTGCCGAGCACGACGGTCGAGGAGTCCTCGAGTCCGCGGACGAAGCGCAGGACGTCGATGGAGCGGGGGCCGCGGTTGACGAGGTCGCCGACGAACCATAATTCGTCGCGCGCCGGGTCGAACCGGAGTTTGTCAATCAGGCGGGCGAGCTCGTCATAGCAGCCCTGGATGTCGCCGATCGCATAAATAGCCATTAATTGAGGATGCCGGGAACCGCGAGCCGGAATACCGGAATCGGCGCCGAGAACGACTCGCCCTCGTTGTTGATCATGCCGTAACTGCCTTCCATCGTGCCGACCGGCGTCTCGATGATCGACAGGCTCGAATACCGATGGTATTCACCGGGCCGGATCCTGGGTTGCTCCCCGACGACGCCGTCGCCGCGCACTTCGCGGATTTTGCCGGCGGCATCGGTGATCAGCCAGCGCCTGGTCAGCAACTGCACCGGAAGCCTGCCGGTATTGCGGATCGTGATCGTGTAGGCGAACACGTAGCGTCGATCCGCAGCATCCGATTGATCGGGAAGATAATTCGCCTCAACGCCGATCTCGATCGATGGTTGGTCCATGCGCTATCTTAACCCGGCCGTTGTGCCGATGCTCCCGGCCAGATTGCCCAGCGCGATGAATTGTTCGACCGTCAGCTGTTCCGCACGCAGGCCCGGGTCGACGCCGACCGACTCGATTTGTGCGGCATCCAGCACGTTGCCCAGCGCGTTGCCCAGCTTCTTGCGGCGCTGGCCGAAGGCGCTCGTGACGACGAGATCGAATGCCCGTGGGTCTTCGATCCGGGCACGTTTTGCGGCGCTGGGGCGCAGCCGGATAAACGACGAGTCGACGCGCGGGGGCGGCGTGAAGGAACCGGGCCTGATATGAAACAGCGTTTCGACATCGCAACGTGCGGCAATGGCAACGCTGAGCCGTCCGTAGATCCGGCCGCCGGGGCCGGCGACGATGCGTTGCGCCACCTCTTTCTGCAGCATGACGTGAATATCGTCGAACAGTTCGTCGTAGCCGAGGATGTGAAACAGCAGCGGCGTCGATACGTTGTACGGCAGGTTGCCGGCAAGTCGCAGCCGACCCGCATCCGGCCGTAACGTGGCGAAGTCGAAACGCAGCGCATCGACGGCATGTACCGTGAGTTTTGGCGACGTGATGTGCTCTGGCAGAGCGGCGGCCAGGTCCCGGTCGATCTCGACGGCATGCAGCGTTGCGCAGCCTTCCAGTAGCGGCCCGGTCATTGCGCCCCGGCCCGGACCGATCTCGACGAAATGCTGGTCAGCTTCGGGCCGAATCGCGGCGATAATCTTGTTCAGGATATTGCGATCGTGCAGAAAGTGCTGACCGAAATGCTTGCGCGGCCGTCGCTCGTTCATCGGGCGCCTTTGACCGCCATGTCGATCGCCAGCGTCAGGGCGGCCCGCATGCTGCCTGCATCGGCGCGGCCCGTGGCAGCCAGTTCCAGGGCCGTACCGTGATCGACGGATGTGCGGATGATCGGCAGCCCGAGCGTGACGTTGACGGCCCGGCCGAAGCCGTGATTTTTCAGGACCGGCAGGCCCTGATCGTGGTACATCGCGAGCACTGCGTCTGCCTGTGACAGCTGGTGGGGGGCGAACGCCGTATCTGCGGGCAATGGCCCGAGCGGATCGTAGCCGGCCGCGCGCAGCTCGGCCAGCGCCGGCGCGATGATCTCGATTTCCTCCGTGCCCAGGTGACCCGCTTCGCCGGCATGGGGATTGAGGCCGAGTACGATGATGCGTGGTGCCCCGATGCCGAAGCGTGAGACCAGCCCGGCATGCAGTAACTCGAAGACCCGACGGATGCGGACGCCGGTGATCGCCGCGGGGACATCGCGCAGCGCCAGGTGGGTCGTGACGAGCGCGACGCGCAACGTGTCGGCCACCAGCAGCATGACCGGCTGGGCGGCCTGGGTTCGTTCGGCCAGAAATTCCGTGTGGCCCGAGAACTCGATGCCCGCGTCGTTGATCACGGCCTTGTGCACCGGGGCCGTGGCCAGCGCCGCGAATTCGCCGTTCAGGCAGCCATCGCAGGCCCTGGTGAGTGTCGCAATGACATAGGCGGCGTTGCCCGGCGTCGGTTGGCTGATTTCGCAGGCGACGCGTAGCGGTTCTGCGGCGACGGTCAGCCGGCCCCGGCGGCTGGCCACCGCGGATGCGGTTGCATCATAGGGACGTATTTCTATCGGTGTGCCGAGTTGCGCTGCGCGGGCCGCAATCAGTTCGGGATCGGCGATGACGACGATTTCAACCGGCCAGTCCCGGTCCGTCAGTGCGATGACGACGTCCGGTCCGATGCCTGCCGGTTCGCCGGCGGTGACCGCTATGCGCAGGACGGGGTTATGCACGGCCGGTCGACGGGACGCCGCGTGACACGTCAGAGCTTGTATTCGACAAATGCCTCATCGCGCAGGCGCCGGGCCCAAAGCTCGGTTTCTTCTTCGAGCTTGCTGTTGCGGATGGCCATAATGGCTTCACGGCGGGCGACCTCTTCGGTCATGTCCTGTACGCGGCGGCCGAGCAACTGGACGACATGCCAGCCGAACGGGGTCCCGAACGGTTCGCTTATCTCGTCGATCTCGAGCGCATCGCAGACCGCCTGGAATTCCGGAACGAACGTGCCCGGGCCGTTCCAGCCGAGATCGCCGCCGTCGACGGCCGAGCCCGGATCTTCGGACATCACCGTGGCGACCGCCGCAAAATCGTCGCCGGCCACGATCTGCTGGCGGATTTCCGCCAGTTTCTGGCGGGCTGCCTCATCGTCGAGCACTTCGTTGGTCGTAATCAAGATATGCCGTGCGCGAATCTGGTTCTCCATGATCGGTTCGCCGCCGCGCTGCTCATCGAGCCGGACGAGGTGAATACCGCTTGCGCTGCGCACCGGTTCGCTGATTTGTCCTTCCTTGAGGCCCGGAACCACATCGGCGAACAGCGTTGGCAGTTCTGCGCCGCGCCGCCATCCGAGGTCGCCGCCTTCCAGTGCGTTTTGTCCGTCGGACGCCGTGATGGCCAGGTCGTAAAATGATTCGCCGGCGCGCGCCCGGGCAAGGATTTCGCCGGCTTCGCGCTCCGCGGCCGCGACAACGGGTGCGGCCGCATCCGTGGGCACGGCAACCAGGATGTGCGACAGCCGGTACTCGTTATTCTGCATCGCGCGGCCCGCACGGCGTTCGACATGTTCTTCGAGTTCCCGCGGCGTGACGTTAATGCGGCCGATGACGTCGCGCTGCCGCAACTGATCGACGATGAGTTGTTCGCGCAGATCTGTGCGAAAGCTTGGATAGTCGAAGCCCTGGCCGGCGAGCAGGACGGGCAGATCCGCGAGCGTCGTACCGTTGCGCCGGGCGATATCGGCCAGCGCCAGGTTCAGGCTCTCGTCGGGAATCTGCAGGCCCAGGCGTTCGGCGCGCTGCAGCTGGATTCGCTTGATGACGAGGCGTTCGAGCACCTGCGGTGCCAGCGTAGAAAGCGGCGGGATCTGCGTACCCTGTTCCTTCAGGCGGTCGACAATGCGTTGCGTTTCTACCGCGAGCTCGCTCTTGAGCACGACGCCATCGTTGACGACCGCGGCGATGCCGTCGACGAACTCGCCGGAACTGCTCAGGTCGAGCGTCTGGGCGGTTGCCGGCGCCGCTTGCCAGAGCCAGGCGGCCAGAAAGAGATAACGTAAACGAAACATGAAGGGGTTCCCGGTTACCGGCTGCGGACAGCCTGCGGATCAGTCGTAATCAAGAATACCACGGTCGAGCCAGCGGTCGGCCGCGCTGGTGTTGTTGCCCAGGCCCTTGAGCTGAAGCTGAATCGAAAACGAGGTGTCGGATTCACCGGTGCGTTTCGTCAGGCTGCGTCGCCAGATGCCGCGGATCGACCAGCAGCAGGTGTCGTACTCGATGCCGGCAAACCGCTCCAGCAATTTGTGGTCCAGGATGGAGTAGTCGTAGCGCCCGACGAGATTCCAGTGTTCGGCGATCGGCCACGCGGCGGACAAATCGACTTCTTTCAGGGAGCCGCGGCGGAAACGATAAGAGACGTTCACCAGTGTCGAGTCGTCGCTGCGGTAGTTGAGTCGAACCTCGGTCTTTGTGGTTTTGCGCGTATCCGAGTTGTATTGATAGCCGAGCTGCATGCGCCAGTTCTTGTAGAACTTCGTGCCGAGCTCGAACAGGTAGTCCGATGTGTTGCTGTCGCTCGGCGTACCGTTGGGCAGAGTGGTGTCGCGGTCGCTGAAGTACAAAATCTGACCGATGGTGGCATTCAGAAATTCATCGCCGTCGTCGGCGTTGATCAATCGTGTCGTGATGCCGAGGCTCAGTTGATTCGTGTCACCCAGGCGGTCATGTCCGACATAGCGATTCTTTCGGAACAGCTGCACGACGTTGAGGTCAGGCTCGATGGTATCGAAGACCGGCAGATCGCTCTGCTTCGTAAACGGGATGTAGGTGTACAGGGCCCGCGGTTCGAGCGTCTGCAGCCAGCCGCGCCGGGGCGTCAGTCGTTCGAAGACCGTGTGCGCATCGATGCTGTAGATGGGTGCCATGCGGCTCGGGTGGTCGTCATCGGCCGGCGCCGTGTCGTTCAGCTGATAAGCGGCGTAGTCGAGTGCCAATGAAGGTTCGACCTCGACGAAATACAGCTGGCGCGACCACGCGATCTCGGGCCGCAGATGGGTGCGCAGCCCGGTCACGCCGACGTCACGATCAAAATACGTGGCCTCGCCGTCGAGCGTGTATTGCAGGCCGAGCCAACCGTCGGGCGTATGCCCGCGGAGGCCGAGTCTGGGCAGTGCCGTATAGGGTCGGTCGACGGCGGCGATGGTGTCGTCGATCGTCTGGTAATCCTCGAACCGCAGCAACCCCGACCACGTGTCGTTGAAGTACTCGAAATCGGTACGGCGACGCAGATGCGTCTGACTTGTGCTCGAGAGCCCGGATGACAGGTCTTCGAAATAGGCCGAATCGGAAACGTGTATGGCGTCGATCACCATGCGCGTATCGCGGGTGAAATTCGTCATGTGGCGCCAGGCAACGAGCGCGCGGTGCCGGTCGGTTGCGTTATCGTCGGGCAGGATTTCGCCGAACATGATGCCGTCGTTATGCCCGGTCAGATAGCGAAACTCGGGTTTGAGCTGGAAGCCGCGCCGGGACATGTAGCGCGGTGTAATCGTCGCGTCGTACTGCGGGGCGATATTCCAGTAATACGGAACCTCAACATCGACACCGCGTTGCTGACTGGTGCCGAGTTTCGGGATCAGCCAGCCAGATTTTCGCTGATCCGTGACCGGGTAGGATATGTACGGCAGGTACAGAAACGGCACGCCCTTGAACTCCAGGCGCGCATTGTTTGCCGTGCCGATGCCGAGTTCCCGGTCGATGCGGATCTTGCTCGCCTTCAGCATCCAGTCGTCGTTGCCGTCCGGACAGGTGGTATAGCTCACCTTACTGAGCCGCAGCTTGCCGCCGCGTTCGGCGTTGATGTGTTCGCTCTTGCCGCGGGCGGGGACGGACCACAGCTGGAATTCCGCGCCATCGAACCGGACTTCCTGCGAGTACTGGTTCAACTCCGCCCGGTCGGCGCGGACGATGGTTTGCGGATCCCGGAACTCGACCCGGCCCTCGACCGTGAACAGCCCCGCGTCCCGGTCATAGGTCGCATTCTCGGCGGTCAGCAGCCGGTTGCCGCTGACCAGGGATATATCGTCGCTGAAATTTGCGTTGCCGGTGAGGCCAATCTCGGCCTTGCCGCTGAAGATCGCCAGTTCGTCCTCCGGCACATCGTCGGCGGGCAACACGAACGGCGGCGGGGGCGGGATCCGGCACTCGCCCCAGTTTGGCATGTCGTCGTTGCCCGTTGCCTGCTCATCGGCGACCAGCGGGCCCGACGCGACTGACAGGCACAAGAACAGAGTCGGCAGAAATTTTTGCAACGGGGTTTTCCGGAGTCGCGACGGCGCGAGAAGCGGTGATTATAGGAAATAAAGTTCGCCGGGTGATTTTATGCGCAATAAAAAACCGAATTTCTGCCGGTGGCCCGATCAACCGGGCCGGTTTTTTCTTACACTATCGCCCATGAAGGCCATGATACTCGCCGCCGGTCGCGGTGACCGGATGCGACCGCTGACCGATGAGACGCCCAAGCCGCTGTTGACGGTCGGCGGTCGGCCCTTGATCGACTATCAACTCGCGGCGCTGGCGAGCGGCGGAATCGACGAGGTCGTCATCAACCTGTCGTGGCTGGGCGCGAAGATCCGGGCCATGATCGGCACGGGCGATAAATATGGTCTTAAAATAACATATAGCGACGAGGGTGCCGAGGCGCTGGAGACCGGCGGCGGGATCTTTCGCGCCTTGCCCTGGCTTGGCCCGGATCCTTTCTGGGTCGTCAACGGCGACGTATTCGCCGATTTTCGTTTCGACCTGCGCGCGTTCGCGCCCGGCGTACTCGGTCATCTCGTCATGGTCGCGAATCCGGCCCATCATCCGCGCGGGGATTTTTCACTGGCTGACGGCCACATCACCGCGCGTGGTCCGCGGTCATGGACGTATTCCGGGATTGCGGTGCTGCATCCGGACCTGTTTGCCGGCGCCGTCGATGCCCGGTTCCCGCTGGCGCCGCTGCTCGATGCCGCGATCGAGCGCCGGGCCCTGACCGGCGAGGTGTTCGACGGGCGCTGGATCGACGTCGGCACGCCCGAGCGTCTCGCGGCGCTCGATCGGGCGTTGTCGGCATCAGGTTGACGAAAAGCCCGTCAGCCGCGGTTCGCGGCGGGCGACGGCCGTTGATCCGGGTCGAATAACCGCCGCAACCACCGGCCCATGTCGTCGGTGACCCGGCCGAGGTCACCGGGTCCGCCCAGGGACTTGAGTTGCGTCATGCGCATGCCCGCGAAGCCGCACGGGTTGATCCGGTCGAACGGCGCCAGATCCATATCGACATTCAGCGCCAGGCCGTGATAGCTGCAGCCGCGGCGCACGCGCAGGCCGATACTCGCCAGTTTCGCATCGCCGACGTACACGCCCGGCGCCGTGCGACGATTGCGGGCCTCGATGCCGTATTCGGCCGCGCATTCGATCACCGCATCCTCGAGCGTCGTGACCAGGTCGCGGATCGTCAGCCGGGCGCGCCGCAGATCGATCAGCGTGTACGCGACGAGTTGCCCCGGCCCGTGGTACGTGACCTGACCGCCCCGATCGACCTGCACCACCGGTATCGCGCCGGCGGCCAGCACATGGCTGCGATCACCTGCGAGCCCGAGTGTGAATACCGGGGGGTGTTCGAGCAGCCAGATCTCATCGGGTGTGTCCGGCGATCGCCGGTCGGTGAAGTCGATCATCGCCGCGAGCGTCGCTGCGTAGTCGACGAGGCCGAGATAACGAACGGAGATCATGGCGATGTTTATAGCAGGGAAATCGGATGTAAGGGGACAGTTTGGAATTAAGGGGACAGTTTACTTATCTCCTCAAGCAATGCGCCAAGCAGCCAGTTTCGGGGTTTCAGGAGATAAGTAACCCTTAATTCCGTCCCCGTATTCCCCAGCCCCTACAAAACGTAGAGGATGCGCTCGCTGGCCGTCAGCGTTCGGTAGATGCGGTCGAGATGTGCCTGGCTGTGTGCGTCGACCGTGACTGTGACCGACAGGAAGGTGCCTTCGCGACTGGAGCGCAGCGAAATGTCATCCGGCAGGATGTCGTCGACGTGGGGACTGATGATTTGCAGCACGTGGGCCTGGAATCCGGACTCGTCGCGCCCCATGATCTTGATCGGGAATCGGCACGGAAACTCGATGATGCTGTCACGCTCGGTCATGACGCCGCAGCTTCGTAGAGCCGGTTGACGGCCGTCCAGACCGGCCCCGGTCGCCCGGTGCCGACGGGGCTGCCGTCGATGCGCACGACCGGGGCGATACCCTTGGTGGCGCCGGTCAGCCAGACCTCGTCGGCGGCCAGCATGCGTTGCACCGGAATCAATTCTTCCCGGCAGGCATATCCGGCTTCGCGGGCCAGGGCGATGACATGATCGGTGGTCGTGCCCGGCAGTACCTCGTTGCCGTGCGGTCGACGCACGAGGGTCTGCTGTTCGACGAGGATGACCGAACTGACCGCGCCTTCGGTGACCTCATCGCCGTCGATCAGGATCGCGTCGACGGCACCGGCCGCGGCCGCTTTCTGTCGCGCCAGTACATTGGCCAGCAGCGCCGTCGCCTTGATGTCGCAGCGTGCCCAGCGCTCGTCGGGCAGCGTGATGGCCGACACGCCGTCACTGTAATCGTGCGGTTGCAGTTCGGTCGCCATCGCAAAAACAGTCGGACGGGTATCGGTCGCGTAGACGTGATCGCGCCCGGTTTCCGCGCCGCGGCTGACCTGGATGTAGATCGCCATCGCGCCGCCGTCGTTTCGGCGTATGAGTTCCGTGACGAGGTGGCGCCAGGCGCCGGCGTCGTGCGGCAGAGGTATGTCAATTGCTGCGAGGCTGCGTTCCAGCCGGGCGATATGCGCGTCGAGCAGGTGCGGCACGCCGGCGTAAACCGGAATGACTTCGTAAATGGCGTCGCCGAACAGGAAGCCGCGATCGAGCGGCGAGATGCGGGCTTCGGCCAGCGGCAGAAACTCACCGTTCAGTGAGGCGATATCGAGCGGTTGGGCCACTTACTCGAACCAGAGCAGCAAAGAATCCTTTGCGACCTGCCACAGTGTGCCTTCGTTAATCGGGTGCAGTGCGAACAGGTTTGCTTCGGCCAGCATTTCGCTGTTCAGGTTGACGCGCACCTTGCCGAGCCGCGTGGTCCGGTCGACCGGCGCGACGAGGGTCGGCGGCAATTCGACGCTGGCCTCGAGTTGATCGAAACTGCCGCGCGGGATAGTCACGTACAGATCCTGCTCGACGCCGACCGTCGTGGTTTCGGCATCGCCCTTCCAGACTCGCGCCTCGGTCACGGAATCGCCGGCCGGATACAGCAGCCGCGTTTCGAAGAAGCGAAAGCCGAAATTCAACAGCGCCTGAGAGTCCTTGGCCCGCGCCGATGCGCTCTTGGTGCCGAGGACGACGCTGATCAGTCTCATTTCGTCGCGTTGCGCGGACGCGACCAGGCAGTAACCAGCCGCGTCAGTCATGCCCGTCTTGAGGCCGTCGACGCTCGGGTCGCGCCAGAGCAGCGCGTTGCGATTCTTCTGCGTGATGCTGTTGTAAGAAAATTCCCGTTGTGAATACCAGCGGTAAAATTCGGGAAATTCTTTGATCAGCGTCGTTGCCAGGCGGGCGATATCGGTCGCCGACGTGAAGTGCGCTTCGGCCGGCAGCCCGGTCGAGTTCTGGTATTGGCTGTTGAGCATGCCGAGTTCGGCGGCATACTGATTCATGATCTGGGCAAAGGTCGCCTCGGTGCCGGCGACGTATTCGGCCAACGCGACGCTCGCGTCGTTGCCGGACTGAACGATCATGCCCTGTAGCAGTTCCTCCACGGTCACCCGCGTGCCGACCTCGATAAACATCCGCGACCCCGCGGTGCGCCACGCTTTCTCGCTGATGAGCACCGGGTCGCTCAAAGCGATCTGCCCCGATGCCAGTGACCGGAATACGACATAGGCCGTCATCAGTTTGGTGATGCTGGCCGGGTCCAGGCGCTCGTTTTCATTCTTCGCGGCGAGCACGCGACCGCTGTGATGATCCAGCAGGATGTAGCCGCGCGCCCCGAGATCCGGGGCGGAAGGAACCGGCATTTGTGCCTGCGCCGGCCCGATTAGCCAGCAGACGCAGATGCACAGCAGTGCCATGCCGCGCAGTTCAGACATTTCGAGCTCCCGACGCAAAGGTAATAACCCGGACCCATGATATACCGGTTGACCGGCAATGGGCATTAGCCGCCGGCCGCGCTCCCGGCCTCGGTGACCAGGTGAGTTTCGTTGATGGCGAGGGTAGCCATCTTCGCCACCAGGGCATCGTATTCAGCGACATCGGTGATCGGTCCGAGACGCACGCGGTAGATCGGTGCGACCTGGGTCGTGTCTGTGCGAATGACGGCGTTGGCAAAACCGCCGGCGCGGAGTCGTTCGAGGAGCTGCTGTGCGTTGGCCCGTTCGCCGAATGCCCCGACCTGCAGGAACAAATGGACGTCGGTCGATCTGACCGGTTCCGCCTGTGGTGCAGCGACCGGCGCCGCGGTCACGCGTGGCGTCTCGGTCAGGGCCTCGATCTCGACCATGGCCGTGCCGGCGCGAATCATGTCGAGTCGCTTGGCCGCGGCATACGACAGGTCGATGATCCGGTTGTCCACGAACGGTCCGCGGTCATTGACCAGCACGATCACGCTGCGGCCGTTCGTGAGGTTGCGGACGCGAACTCGCGTCGGCAGCGGCAAGGTCTTGTGGGCAGCCGTCATCCCGTGCATGTCGTAAATCACGCCGCTCGATGTCGGCCTGCCGTGAAACTTCTTGCCGTACCATGAGGCGACGCCCCGTTCGCTGAAGCCGGCGCTGCTGTCGAGTACGTAGTAGCGCTCGCCGAACACCTCGTAGAACGGGGGATTGCCGCGTGAACTGCGGCCGGTGGTCGATCCTGCGGTCTGCCCGGTTCGCGGGGCCGCCGACTCGTCCCAGCGCACGGCCTTCTGGCACCCGGTCATCAGGATCGCTGCGCCGATGACGGTGAGCCAGCCGGCGTGCGTCCGGCGTGCGGGGTTAAGGGTCGTTCCAGGCATGTCGTCGCGGGGTTCAGGAGCGCGCACGGGGGCGCTTCGCTCCGGGGTTCTTTTCGGCGACGGCTGGTGCGTCGGTCCGCGCCGCGGCAAGCGCATCGGCCAGCTGGAATACGGCCAATGCGTACATCGTGCTGCGGTTGTAGCGAGTGATGACGTAGAAATTGTGGAAGCCGATCCAGTATTCGTGACCGGTCTTGCCCTCCAGGCTGATCAGTTGCGCGGGCGCGGCAGCATCAAGCGGCGAGTCGAAGTGAAGTCCGCGCTTTGCCAGCGAGCCCACGGTCTCGCTCAGTTTCAGTGAATTTTCACCGGTCGGCACGGCAAAATCCTGGTCGGTGTCGCTGCGGACGGTGACCGGTTCCCCGGCCTGCCAGCCATTGCGCACGAAGTAGTTCGCGACGCTCATCAGGATATCGTCCCAGTTGCCGAGCAGGTCGCGGCGCCCGTCGCCGTCGCCGTCCACGGCATACGCCCGGTAGCTGCTGGGGATGAACTGCGGCGGACCCATGGCGCCCGCATAGGAGCCGACCAGTTCTGTCAGTTCGAGCTGCTCCTCGCGCGCGAGTACGAAAAGTTCTTCGAGCTGGCCGCGGAAGAAGGTCGCGCGCGGCGGGTAATCGAAGCCGAGCGTCGCCAGCGCGTCGATGACCCGGTAGCGGCCCGTGATCCGGCCGTAGAAGGTCTCGACGCCAACGATCGCCGTGATGATCTCGGCCGGCACACCGGTCCGCTCGGCGATGCGGGCCAGCCGGTCAGCGTGTTCGGCGAGGAATGCCACGCCGGCATCGATCCGCTTTGGCGTGACGAAGATTTCACGGTACTCGTGCCACGGCCGGGTGCGTTCGGCCGGTCGGCTGATCGCATCGAGGATCGCCTGGTGCGTTTGTGTCTGTCCGAGCGTCGTGCGCAGGTAGTCCTTGTCGAAACCGTGTTCGGCAGCGAGGTCGGCGATAAAAGCGCGGACGTCCGCGCGGTCGGCATCGAGTGCCGATGCGACGGCCGGCAGAAAGGCTGCAAAGGTACTCAGGACGGCGGCGGCAATCATGCGGCGCGGTCGGTGGGGCAGGTTCCGTGTCATCTGGCCAGTAGCTTCCGGTGCGTCTGGATAGACATCAGAATACCGAAACCTGCGAGCAGGGTCACCATCGATGTGCCACCCGCGCTGACGAGCGGCAACGGGACACCGACCACCGGCAGCAATCCCGTGACCATGGAGGTGTTGACAAACACGTAGAAGAAGAAGGTCAGGCTGATGCTGCCGGCGAGCAGTCGCGAAAACGTATCCTGGGCGACGGCGGCGATGTACAGCCCCCGGCCGACGATCAACAGGTAGACGAGCAGCACGACGAGCGCGCCCATCAGGCCGAATTCCTCGCCGATCACGGCGAAGATGAAGTCCGTGGAGCGTTCCGGCAGGAATTCGAGCTGGCCCTGGCTGCCGTTCAGCCACCCCTTGCCGAACAGTCCGCCCGAGCCGATCGCGATCTTTGACTGAATGATGTGATATCCGGCGCCGAGCGGGTCGCTGTCCGGGTCCAGCAGCATCAGGACGCGGCTTTTCTGGTAGTCGTGCATGACGAAGAACCACAGCAGCGGCATCGAGACCAGCGCCGTCGCGATGGCGCCGATGATATAGCGCGCGCCGATGCCGGCCAGAAAGATCACGGTGGCGCCTGACAGCACGATCAGTATCGCGGTACCGAGATCGGGCTGCACCGCGATTAGCCCGACCGGCACGATCATGACGGCCAGGCAGACGACGATCATGCCGAACGACGGCGGCAGCGGACGATCATGCAGCAGCCACGCCAGCATCATCGGCAGGCCGAGTTTCATGATCTCCGACGGCTGGAATCGTACGCCGAGGTTCAGCCAGCGCTGCGCCCCTTTGCCGACGTCGCCCGTCAGCAGTACCAGCATCAGCATCAGCATGCCGAGACCGAATACCCACGGGGCCGCGCGCCGCAACCAGCCCGGGTTGACCTGCGCCATGACCAGCATCGCGATCAGTGCGGCGCCCATTCGCAGCAGTTGGCCGGCCAGCAGGGCCGTGTTTTGCCCGACCGCGCTGTACAGCGCGGCCAGGCCGATCGCCAGCATGCAGATCAGGCCGGTCAGCAGTGTGCCGTCCAGATGCAGGCTGCGCAGCATGAAGCCCATCGTGCCCAGCGGTTGCGTGCGTCTGTCGGCGGTCAGCGTCGTCACAGCATGTCTCGCAGGTATTTCTCCATGACGGTCCGGGCGATCGGCGCCGCCGTGCCGCTGCCGCTCTCGCCGTTTTCGACGATGACCGCAATGGCGATCTGCGGATCTTCGAGCGGTGCGAAAGCGATAAACAGTGCGTGGTCGCGCATGCGATCCTCGAGTTCCTCGGTCTCGTACTCCTGATCCTGCGCTACCGTGAAGACCTGTGCGGTGCCGCTCTTGCCGGCCAGCGTGAACGGCGCATCGATGCCGACGGCGCGCGCCGTGCCGCGTGTGCCCTGCATGACCGCGCTCATCGCGCTGATGATCTGCTCCCACTGGTCATTGCGCACGATGCCGACGGACTCGAGCGGGACCGGTTCGGCAAATTCAACGGCGCCGGTGACCGGATCACTCATGCCGCGCAACAGGGTCGGCTGAAATCGCTGCCCGCGGTTGGCAATCGTCGCGGCCACGTGCGCCAGTTGCAGCGGCGTCGTGAGCAGATAGCCCTGGCCGATGCCGGTGATCAGGGTCTCGCCGGGGAACCAGACCTGGTCCGCTCGTTTTGAAAAGGCGCGCTGTTTCCATTCGCGGCCGGGCACCAGGCCGTTTTTCTCTCCGGCGATGTCGATGCCGGTGACGCCGCCGAGGCCGAAGCGCTTCATGAACGATTCCATGCGATCGATGCCCAGTTCGCGGGCGAGTTCGTAGTAGTACACGTCACAGGACTGTTCGATCGATCCGTGCATGTCGATCCAGCCGTGGCCACCCCGTTTCCAGTCGCGATAGCGGTGGGTACTGCCGGGCAGGGAATACGAGCCGTTGCAGTACACGGGTTGATTGGGGTCGATGACCTCGTAGTGCAGTGCGGCCAGCGCGAGGATCGGTTTGATCGTCGAGCCGGGCGGATAGGCGCCCTGCAGCGCGCGGTTGAACAGCGGCAAATCCGGATCCTGCTGCACGGCCAGGTAATCCGCACGACTCATGCCGACGCTGATCCGGTTCGGATCGAATGATGGTTCGCTCGCAAACACGAGCACTTCGCCGTTGTTCGGATCTATTGCGACGACGGCCCCGCGCCGGCCCGCGAGGGCCCGGTGCGCGGTGAGTTGCGATTCGATGTCCAGCGTCAGGATCAGATCCTTACCTGCGGCCGCGGCCTCGGCGTTCAGGCTCTGCATGATGCGGCCGCGTGCGTTGACGAGAACCGCTTCGTGTCCGGCGTCCCCGTGCAGGTCGCTCTCATACCGCCGCTCCAGCGCGATCTTGCCGATCAGCGATGTGCCGGCGTAGTCTCGCTGGTCGATGCGCTGCATGTCGGCCGCGTTGATGCCGCCGACGTACCCGAGCGCATGGGCCGCCGCCACGCCATGCGGATAGTTGCGCGCCAGCCGCGCGCGAATATCGACACCGGGAAAGCGCGGGCGTTCGATCGCGAATGCCGCCACCTCGGCGTCGGACATCCGGTGCCGGATCGGGATGGAGTCGAAGCGGCGGTGCTGGCGAATCAGTGCCTGCAGCGTGTCGATATTATCGGCTTCGATGAGGCCGAAACGCGCGAGGCGGCTAAGCGTCTCGGCCATGTCCGGCACCTGCTCGGGCGTCAGTTCGAGTTGGTAGCTGGGCAGGTTTTCCGCCAGTATCGACCCGTTGCGGTCGTAGATCAGGCCGCGCGTCGGTGGCAGGGGCTGGACACGAATCCGGTTACCCTGCGATTGAGCGGAAAAGTACTCGTAATCGGCGATCTGTAGCTGGCCCAGGCGCCCGAGCACGACGATTATTAGCGCGACGATACCGATGACCGCCGCGATGACCCGGTGCAGGAACAGACGCTGTTCCGCCCAGTGATCTTTCAGCCTGTCGGTCGTCGCCATGTGCGCGGTGTCCGGTTACGTGAAGGTCAGGTCGCGGTGTTGGATGCGCTCGCGGACGCGGTCCATGATCGCCATGACCGGCGGCCACAGGACGCCGCCGATCAGCACCTGTGTCCAGCGAGCGAATCCGGCCGGTGGATTGCCGGCCACGCCATCGATCCAGAACAGGATAAACGCATTGATGACCAGCAGCGCGAACACCGTCATCGTCAACTGCCAGAGCGGGAATATCCGGATCTGCAGGTGAAAGCGCAGCGTCAGAAAACCGATGACGCTCAGTGAGAACGCGTTTTGGCCCAGCAGGTCGCCATAGAGGATATCGAGCAGCAGTCCGACCAGCCAGGCGCTGCCGACCCCGAACACGCGCGGCCACATCATGATCCAGTAGATCACGGCGAGCGCGGCCCATGGCGGTCGAAACGGCGTGACGAAGTCGGGCAGCGGCACGCTGACCAGCGCCGTGGCCGCCACGAGGATCAGCCAGACCGGCCAGTGCGGCGTGCGCCTCCTCACGGTGTGGCTCCGGTCGGCGGGACGATCGCTTCGGCCGCGGGCGGGGCCACCGGGTTTTCGCCCGCGGTAACTGCGCGCTGCGCCGCGGCGGGATCGGGCCAGATCAACAGGACTTCGCGAATGCGGTTCAGCGAGGCGGCCGGCTGCGCGCTCACCGACAGGAACGGTTCGCCGCTGCCGCCCGTGATCCGGTTGACGACGCCGACCGGGTAACCCGGCGGAAAGGTGCCGCCGAGCCCGGAGGTGACGAGACTATCGCCGTCGATCACGTCGGCATTGCGCGGCAGGAACGGCAGGGACAGCCGGTCAAAGTCGCCGGTGCCCACGGCGATCGTGCGCAGCCGGTTGCGCACGATTTCGACCGGCAGCGCATGGTCGATATCGGTAATCAGCAGCGCCTCGGCCGAAAATACCTGGTCACGGACGACCTGGCCGACGATGCCGTCCGCGTCGATCAGCGCCTGACCGACGAACATTCCGTCGCTGCTGCCCTTGTTGATCGTGATTCGGTGGCGGAACGGATTCATGTCGATCGACAGGATCTCGGCAATCAGCACGCGGCCGCCGACCTTCGCCGTGGAATCGAGCAATGCGCGCAGCCGCGCGTTCTCGGCCTCGAGTGCGACCTGTCGCTGCAGCCGGGCGCTCTGGATCAGGTTCTGCTTGTGCAGGCGCCGGTTTTCTTCGGTTAACGCGCTGCGTGTCGCGACGTTGTCGCCGATCCAGTGGCCCAGTGCGAACGGCGCGTCGATGATCAGGCGAATCGGGTGCACGGAGGCCGACAGCACGCGGCGCACATCTTTCAGATGGTCGTTGTTGTGATCAAGCGCCATGATTGCGACGGACAGAATGCACAGCATAACCGTCCGCAGGCCGTAGCTCGTATTGCGAATCGCGCGTTGGTCGCTGTCAGGTCTGCTGAGCGCCATGCCCTGCCGTTATCATGCCCGCGCTCGGCGAGCGGGAGCCGGTTCGCTAGTCCAGCCCGAAAACACCGGGGCCTTGTTCATCCATCAGTTCGATTACCCGGCCGCCGCCGCGCGCGACGCAGGTCAGAGGGTCGTCGGCGACCACCACGGGCAGGCCGGTTTCTTCCATCAGCAGCTTGTCGATATCGCGCAGCAGCGCTCCGCCGCCGGTCAGCACGATGCCGCGTTCGGCAACGTCCGCGCCGAGTTCGGGGGGTGTCTGCTCCAGTGCCCCCTTGACCGCGCCGACGATGCCCTGCAGCGGTTCCTGTAGCGCTTCGAGGATCTCATTGCTGTTCAGGCTGAAACTGCGCGGCACGCCTTCGGACAGGTTACGGCCCTTGACGGACAGTTCCCGGACCTCTTCACCCGGGTAGGCCGAGCCGATTTCGTGCTTGATGCGCTCGGCCGTGGCCTCGCCGATCAGGATGCCGTAGTTGCGTCGGACGTAGTTGATGATCGCCTCGTCGAAGCGATCGCCGCCGATGCGCACCGAGGCCGCATAGACGATGCCGTTTAGCGAGATAATCGCGACTTCCGACGTGCCGCCGCCGATATCCAGCACCATCGAACCGCGTGCCTCGTGAACGGGCATGCCGGCGCCGATCGCAGCGGCCATCGGCTCCTCGATCAGGAAGACCTTGCGCGCGCCGGCGCCTTCGGCCGATTCGCGGATGGCCCGGCGCTCGACCTGGGTCGAGCCGTAGGGCACGCAGATCAGCACCCGCGGGCTGGGCCGGAAATACCGGTTCGGGTGGGTCTTGTGGATGAAGTGCTGGAGCATCTTCTCGGTGACGGTGAAATCGGCGATGACGCCGTCCTTGAGCGGCCGGATTGCCGTGATGTTGCCGGGCGTGCGGCCCAGCATGTTCTTGGCTTCGGCGCCCACGGCTGCCACACTCTTGCCGCCGCGGCCGGGTTCCTCACGGATTGCCACGACCGACGGCTCATCGAGTACGATGCCGTGACCGGACAGGTAAATGAGAGTATTGGCAGTCCCCAGGTCGATCGACAGATCGTTGGAGAAGTAGCCAAGCAGTCCTTTGAACATTGAGATAACTCGCGAAAAAGAACCCGTAAAGCGCGGGCTACTCTAGCAATCAGTGGGATTTTGGGCAACTGCAGATTATTATTGTCGCCCCCGGGTCCCGCCCCAGATGGATCATGCCCCATGGCACTGACGAAAGGTGATGTCGAACACATCGCGCACCTCGCGCGTTTGGCCGTCAGCGATGAAGAAATCGCCGACTATGTCGATAAGTTGTCGAGCATCATCGGTCTCGTCGACCGCCTCGGCGAATTCGATACGTCGAATGTGCCGCCAATGGCGCATCCGCTGGATATGAGCCAGCGCCTGCGCCCCGACGAGGTCACCGAGACGGATCAGCGCGCGTTGTTCCAGCGTAACGCGCAGGCCGTGAGCGACGGTTTCTACCGCGTGCCGAAGGTCATCGAGTAAACGCGCCCGCCGCGTTGTTGCCATGCACAGACAGACGATCATCGAGACAGCCGCCGCCCTCCGGGACGGCTCCGTGACGAGCCGCCGGCTGACCGAGGCGGCGCTGGGGCGCATCGAAGCCGGTGACGGTGCGCTGAACTCTTTTATTACCGTTGCCCGCGAGGCGGCGTTGGCGGCCGCCGATGCTGCCGATGCAAAACTGGCCGCCGGCGACGGCGGGCCGCTGACGGGTGTCCCGATCGCGCACAAGGATATTTTCTGTACGCGTGACCTGCTGACGACCTGCGGCTCCAGGATGCTCGGCAACTTCGTGCCGCCGTATGATGCGACGGTCGTCGCGAACCTGGCCGCTGCCGGTGTCGTCGTCGTCGGCAAGACCAATATGGATGAATTCGCGATGGGCTCGTCGAACGAAACGAGTTTCTTCGGGCCGGTCGCCAATCCGTGGGACGTGACGCGCTCGCCCGGCGGCTCGTCGGGCGGTTCGGCCGCCGCCGTCGCTGCCGGCTTCGTGCCCGCGGCGACCGGAACGGACACCGGCGGTTCGATTCGCCAGCCGGCGGCGCTGACCGGCGTGACGGGGTT
Organism: Gammaproteobacteria bacterium; assembly: GCA_021773815.1. GTDB lineage: Bacteria > Pseudomonadota > Gammaproteobacteria > Steroidobacterales > SMWD01. The sequence continues at coordinate 68,103 of JAJFJS010000037.1, read as the reverse complement.
CAAGCCGACCTACGGTCGCGTATCCCGTTACGGCATGATCGCCTTTGCGTCGAGCCTCGACCAGGCCGGTACGTTTACGCTGACCGCCGCGGATGCGGCGCTGCTGATGACGGCGATGGCGGGCTTCGATCCGAAGGATTCGACGTCGGTGGACTGTCCCGTGCCCGATTACGCCGCCACGCTGGGCGAATCGCTTGCGGGTAAGCGAATCGGTGTGCCAAAGGAGTTTTTCGACGACGGTCTCGACGCCGAATCGGCGGCCTGTATCCGTGCGGCGCTGGCCGAGTTCGAGGCGCTCGGCGCGACGGTCAGCGAGGTGTCGTTGCCGCATATCGAGGCATCCGTGCCTACCTACTACATCGTCGCGCCCGCGGAATGTTCGTCGAACCTGTCGCGATTCGACGGCATTCGCTTCGGGCATCGGCACGAGGGCGCCGGCGATCTTGAGGAGATGTACAAGCTGACCCGCACTGAAGGTTTCGGCGCCGAGGTCAAGCGGCGGATCATGACCGGCACCTACGTGCTGTCGGCCGGTTATTACGACGCGTATTACCTCAAGGCGCAGAAGGCGCGCCAGTTGATCGCCGCGGATTTCCGGCGTTGTTTCGAATCCGTCGACATCATCGCGGGACCGACGACGCCGACGCCGGCGTTCGGGCTCGGCGAGAAGATCGATGACCCGGTGCAGATGTACCTCAACGATATCTACACGATCGGCGTCAACCTCGCCGGCCTGCCGGGTATTTCGGTACCGTGCGGATTGTCCGGCGGCCTGCCCGTCGGCCTGCAGCTGATCGGCCCTGCGTTTGGCGAGGGGGCCGTCCTGAACTTTGCCCACCGGTTCCAGCAACAGACGGACTGGCACTTGCTGGCGCCGGCGCTCGCAGCGGAGTGACGGCGATGCAGTGGGAAACGGTCATCGGCCTGGAGATTCACACGCAGCTGGCGACGCGCAGCAAGATCTTCTCGAGCGCATCGACGGCGTACGGCGCCGCGCCGAACACCCAGGCGTGCATTGTCGACCTCGGTTATCCCGGCGTGCTGCCGGTGCTCAATGCGGAAGCCGTGCGCATGGCGATTCGTTTCGGCCTCGCGATCGATGCCGAGATCGCGCCGCGTTCGGTTTTCGCGCGCAAGAATTATTTTTATCCCGATCTGCCGAAGGGTTACCAGATCAGCCAGTACGAACTGCCGATCGTCGGCCCGGGGCGCATCAAGATCCTGCTGGATGACGGCGTCGTCAAGACGATCGGCATTACGCGGGCGCACCTGGAAGAAGATGCGGGAAAGTCCGTGCACGATGCATTCGACGGCGAGAGCGGTATCGACCTCAATCGCGCCGGCACGCCGCTGCTGGAAATCGTCTCCGAGCCGGAGCTGCGTTCGGCAAAGGAAGCGGTCGCTTACATGCGCAAGATTCACCAGCTCGTGCGCTACCTCGGCATTTCCGACGGCAATATGCAGGAAGGTTCGTTTCGCTGTGACGCGAATGTATCGGTCCGGCCGGTCGGGCAGGCGGCCTTGGGCACCCGGGCCGAGTTGAAGAACCTCAACTCTTTCCGTTTCGTGGAGCGGGCGATCAATATCGAGGTCGAGCGACAGATCGATATCCTCGAGGACGGCGGGCAGATCGTGCAGGAGACCCGCCTGTACGATTCCGACCGTGACGAGACGCGCTCGATGCGGTCAAAGGAAGAGGCCAACGACTATCGCTATTTCCCGGATCCCGATTTGCTGCCGGTCGAGATTCGGGATGAGGATATCGCTGCCGCGCGCGCCGCGTTGCCCGAGCTGCCGGATGCGAAACGCCGGCGCCTGGTCGATGCCTACGGGCTCGGCGATGGTGATGTCGCGGTACTGACGGCGAGCCGGGAACTGGCCGACTACTTTGAGACCGTCGCCGGCGCGGCCGGCGATGCGAAACTGGCGGCGAACTGGGTCATCGGCGAACTGTCCGGCGCGTTAAACAGCGCCGGCATCGGCATCGGGCAGAGCCCGGTGTCGGCCGCGGCGCTGGCCGGGTTGCTGGCGCGTATTGCCGACGAGACGATATCGGGCAAGATCGCCAAAGAGGTCTTCGAGGCCATGTGGGCGGGCGAGGGTGACGCGGATGAGATCATCGAGAGTCGGGGGCTGGTCCAGATTACCGATACCGGCGAACTCGAGCGCATCGTCGATCAGGTCATCGCGGAGTGTCCGGAGCAGGTGAGGGAGTATCGCGAAGGCAAGACGAAGGTGCTCGGCTTCCTCGTCGGTCAGGTCATGAAAGCGACGCAGGGCAAGGCCAACCCCGGTCAGGTCAACAATATTCTGCGCGGCAAGTTATAACAGGCAATTGAGCGTGCGGTCGCCCGTCGTGGTCTAATCACGATGCTCCGAATCGGCTGACGATGATCGAGCGACACGGGCGACAACGGGCGACACGAGAACAGGAACGGAACTTTGCAAGGGTTGAACCATCGAGAATTTGTGCTGCGTGCCGCGCGTCTCTGCGCGCTCGTCGCGGTAATTGTTGCGGGCGTCGTCACGACCATCGGCTCGGGCGGCGGGTCGGGCGAGACGACCGATTTGCCGTGGGCCATCGATGCGACGTTCAGCATCGAGTCGAGCCAGACGCTGGAGGCCGACGTCGCTCTGTTCGGTATCGGTGAGTTTGGCTACATCGTCAATGACCTCGGTGTGGAGCCGACGACCGTGACCGTTACTCAGGGTGCGAACGGCGTTGCCTCGATCAACGGCAGCGTGGTTACCTACGTTCCGAATACCGGTTTCCTGGGCGCCGATACTTTCGACTACACCATCACGGATTCGAACGGCAACAGTGAGTCCGGCACGGTCACGGTCATCGCGACGGTGCCGATGCCCAGTCCGCAGCAGGCCGCCGTCGATGCCGCGAACAACCGGGCGCTGGTGACCGACGACAGCCTGAAGGCAGTCGTTGCCGTCGACCTTTTGACCGGCGCACGAACTTACCTGTCCGACCTGACCACGCCCGACACGGTGAATCCGTTCAGCGCGCCGAACGGCATCGCGATCGACGCCGCGGGTAATCGCGCGCTCGTGACGGACTTTATGCTCGATGCGGTGGTCGCCGTCGATCTCGCGACCGGCGCACGGACCGTGCTGTCCGGGCCCGTGACACCCGATGCGGCCAATCCGTTCGCCTCGCCTGATGCCATCGCGATCGATACGGCGGCGAATCGCGCGCTGGTGACCGATGCCGGGCTCGACGCGGTCATCGCGGTGGATCTTGCGACTGGTGCACGTACGGTATTGTCCGGTGCGACGACGCCCGATGATGTGAATGCCTTCAGCGTGCCGGCGGGTATCGCCATCGATACGGCGAACAATCGTGCGCTCGTCACGGATCGCGGTTTGTCGGCCGTGGTTGCGGTGGATCTTGCGACCGGCGCGCGCACGATCCTGTCGGATGCGACGACGCCGGACGGTTTCAATCTGCTGGCGGCGCCGTCGAGTATCGTCATCGATGCGGCGAATGCGCGTGCGCTCGTGACCGATCGCACCTCCGCCGCGGTGCTGGCGATCGACCTTGTGACCGGCACGCGCACGCTCGTGTCATCCTCATTCTTTCCCAACGGCGCCAACGCTCTGAGTCGTCCCGTGTCGATTACGCTGGATGCGGCGGGCAACCGCGCGCTCGTGATTGATGCGCAAAGCGCCGCCATCGTTACGGTGCGCCTCGTCGTGGACGGGACCAAGGCCGTCGGTACGCGCGAGTTGTTGCCTGCGGGTGCGCAGCTGGTTGCGCAGAATGCGCTGGCGACGCCGCACGGCATGTCGGCGGATGCGACGACTCCCGGTCGGGTGCTCGTGACGGACAGTGAACTCGACGCGGTCATCGCCGTGGACCTTGCGACCGGCGCGCGCACGATCCTGTCGAATGCGACGACGCCCGATGAGTTAACACCGTTCGACGGTCCGCTCGGCATCGATGTCGATGTGACCAACGGTCGCGCGCTGGTCGCCGATCAGGTCCTGGTCGGCGTCGTGGCCGTCGATCTTGTGACCGGTGCGCGCACGATCCTGTCGGATGCGACGACGCCCGACGACGCGAACGTATTCAGCGGGCTGGCCAACCTGGTGATCGATGCGGCCAACGGCCGGGCGCTGGCCACCGATCAGGGCCTCGATGCCGTGGTTGCCGTGGATCTCGTGACGGGCGCGCGCACGATCGTATCGGACGTGACGGTGCCCGATGACGCCAACGGATTCGTGCTGCCGGATGCGCTCGTCATCGATGCGGCCAATAATCGTCTGCTGGTCGTTGACTCCGGCCGATTCGCAATCGTCGCGGTCGACCTCGTGACCGGTGCGCGCACCCTGCTGTCCGATCCGGAAACGCCCGATGCCGAGAATCCGTTCACGTCGCCGTCGGGCATATTGATCGATGCGGCAAACAGCCGGGCGATCGTGGCCGATCAGTTCAGGGCGGCGATCGTGGCCGTCGATCTTGCGAGCGGTGCGCGTACCGTGCTGTCCGATGCGACAACGGGCGTCGGTACCGCGCTGAGTGCGCCCATCGACCTGGCGCCGGCCGCGGCGCCGGGGCAGTTACTGGTCCTGGACCAGGGGCTCGATGCGGTGCTGCGCATCGATCTGGCCGGCGGCGATCGTGTCGTCGTGTCCCGCTGACCTGCGTCGCATCGGGCGTCGCGCGACGGCGCCGACCCGTCGTTCCGGGTGCCGATGATTTCCCGGCTTCGGCCCGAACTGATCCAGGCGGTCGCGGCGCTGGTCGCCCTGACGACCGGCGCGCTCGTCTACCTGCTCGACCGGTCCAGCGCAGATACGTATCTGATCCCCGATAGTTGGAAGTTCGGCGAACGCGTGCCGCCGGTGTTCGGCGCCCTCGGCGCGCACTGGCCGACGTTCGCGCATACGCTCGCGTTTATCCTGTTCACGTCTGCGCTCCTCGGGTCGCGGCGGCGCGCGGCGGGGATCGCCTGTGTGTCGTGGGGCATCGTCGCGGGGCTGTTCGAGATCGCGCAACACGAGACGTGGGCGCGGGCGATTGCCGACCGGGTTCCCGGTTGGTTTGCTCGATGGCCGGTGCTCGAAAACGTCGCGGGTTATTTCCTCGCCGGCCGCTTCGATGTCGTTGACCTTCTTTCGATCGGCGTGGCGATCGTTGTTGCCTACGGGTTGATTCGCTGGTCGCGCCGTATCGGCGCGCGTCCGGTTGCGATGCGCGGATAGCGGGCCTGGGGGGTGAGCTAAGGGGAATTAAGGGGACAGTTTACTTATCTCCTGAAACCCCGAAACTGGCTGCTTGGCGCAATGCTTGAGGAGATAAGTTAACTGTCCCCTTAATTCCGTTCAGGCGTCTTGAATCGCCAGAAAAAACGGCCCCGCCGAAGCGAGGCCGTGGCCTGGAGGATTTCGCATGACCGGCAGGCCAGACCGGTATGCCTGCGAGACCATTGCCGATTGGCAGTCCGTTAATCTGCCCGATTATACCGGTGCTTCTTAATTTGGTTCTATACCTCAATCAGGTGGTAAATTATTTGCAGATATGGGACTGGTTGGCTGGCTTGCCGGCTCAGTCGGTCATTGGTCGCGCTGTGCGGCCGGTACTGGCATAAATATAAGGATTCCTTTATATTTCTGCGCCATGTCGTTTGAAACTGCGATTCAGCTACTCAAGGCCGCGTCGGACCCGACGCGGTTGCGCCTGCTTGCACTGCTGGCGAACGGCGAGGCGACCGTGGGCGAATTGCAGGAAATTCTCGGGCAAAGTCAGCCGCGCGTTTCGCGGCATCTGCGCCTGCTCGATGAGGCCGGCCTCGTTGAAAAATTTCGTGATGGCCACTGGGTGTATTACCGGTTGCCCGGCGCGGCGCCGCTGGCCGGGTTTATCGACGAGGTGTTGGCGCTGGCCGGCCTCGATGATGAATGGCTGGCCAGAGATCGCGCGGCGTTGGATCGGGTCCGGCAGAATCGCGCGCGTGATGCTTACCGTGAGCCGAGGTCCGGACTGTTCGGGGTTGCGGCCCGGCCGTCGATCGAGAGTCTGGCCGAGGCTCTCGACGAATGTATCGGCGACGGCCCGCTCGGCGACGTGCTCGACATTGGCTGCGGCAGCGGGGCGCTGCTGCAACTGCTCGGACATCGGGCGCATCGGGCCGTCGGCATCGATGCCTCACGCCGCATGCGCCTGCTCGCGCGGTCGCGTCTGCAAGGGGCAGGAACGGCGAACTGCACCGTGCGCAACGGCGATCTCGCGCGGCTGCCGTTTGCCGATGACAGTTTCGATGTCGTGATCCTCGACGAGGTGCTCGACGGTGCCGGCGAAACACTGGCCGGTTTGCGTGAGGCCGACCGTGTCCTGCGCGCTGCGGGCCGGTTGCTGATCGTCGACCGGATCCGACCGGTCGCCCGGCAATTACGAGATCGGCGGGGCGACGCCCGGCTGGTCGACAATCAACTGACGGCGGCGTTGTCGGAACTCGGCTACCGCGTCGCGCACCGGGTCTGGTTTCCGGGCCGGAATCTGGAATACGCATTGTTCGCGGCCGAAACCGACAACGGCCAACGGAGGACAGGTACGCATGGCTGATATCCCCCAGGTTTCATTCGAGTTCTTCCCGCCGGGTACGCCGGCGATGGAAGACACGTTGTGGCTATCGATCCAGCGGCTCGCGCCGCTGCGGCCGCGTTTCGTATCGGTCACGTACGGTGCGGACGGTTCGACGCGTGATCGCACGCATCGCATCGTCAGTCGCATCGCGACCGAGACCGGCCTGCGTGCGGCGCCGCACCTGACCTGCGTCGGCGCGACCAGGGAAGAGGTGCTGGGCATCGCACAGCAATACCGCGACGAGGGCATCAGCGATATCGTCGCGCTGCGTGGTGACCCGCCGGCCGGCGCCGAGTGCTACGCACCGCATCCGGGCGGCTTTGAGTACGGTGCCGATCTCGTGGCCGGACTGCGGACCGTCGCCGACTTCGACATCTCCGTGGCCGCCTATCCGGAGGTGCACCCGGAGGCGCCGAGCGCAGAGTTCGATCTCGAGAATCTCAAGCGCAAACTCGACGCCGGCGCGTCGCGTGCGATCACGCAGTTCTTTTTCGATGTCGATAACTTCCTGCGTTTTCGCGACCGCTGTGCCGGCATCGGCATCACGGCCTCGATCGTGCCCGGCATTTTGCCGATCCACAAATTCCCGCAATTCCTGCGGTTTGCCGGCGCCTGCGGCGCGCAGGTGCCCGACTGGCTGCACGAGCGTTTCGCGGGTCTGGAAGACGATGACGAGACGCGGCGCATGATCTCGGCGAGCATCGCGATCGAGATGGCCGAGCGCCTGCAGGCCGAGGGCGTCAGCGAGTTTCATTTCTACACGTTGAACCGCGCCGAGCTGACCTTCGCGATCTGTCATGCCCTCGGCCTCCGGCCGCAAAGTGACACGGACGGCATGCAAGGAACACAAACCGATGGCTGACGGGAATTTCGATCGACTGCTGGGCCTGCTCGATGAGCGTATCGTGCTGCTCGACGGAGCCATGGGCACGATGATTCAGGCGTGTGATCTCGTTGAAGAGGATTACCGCGGCGCGCGATTCGCCGATTCCACGATCGAGCTCAAGGGCAATCATGATTTGCTCAGCGTCACGCGCCCTGATGTCATTCGGAAAATACACGCGGCGTTCCTGGATGCCGGCGCCGATGTCATCGAAACGAATACGTTCAACAGTAATGCGCCGGCGCTGGCCGATTACGGGCTGGCCGATTGTGTGGCCGAATTGAGCCTGGCGGCCGCACGTCTCGCGCGTTCGGTGGCCGATGAGACCGCGACGCGTACCGGCCGGCCGCGCTTCGTCGCGGGCGTGCTCGGGCCGACCAATCGCACCGCGTCGATCTCGCCGGACGTCAACGATCCGGGCTTTCGCAATATTTCCTTCGATGAACTCGTCGCGACCTACGGCGAAAGTGCGCGGGCGCTGCTCGAAGGCGGCGCGGATTTCATCCTCGTCGAGACCATCTTCGACACGCTGAACGCGAAGGCTGCGCTGTATGCGCTGGCGCAGCTGGGTGATGAACTGGGCCGGCAGATACCGATCATGATCTCCGGCACGATCACCGATGCATCGGGCCGGACACTGTCGGGGCAAACCGTCGAGGCGTTCTGGAATTCGGTGCGGCACGCCAAGCCGTTCATGATCGGCCTGAACTGCGCGCTGGGCGCGGCCGAGTTGCGGCCCTGGCTAACCGACCTGGCCGCGATTGCCGATACCCGCGTCAGCTGTCATCCGAATGCCGGGCTGCCGAACGAATTCGGCGAGTACGATGAAACGCCGGAATCGATGGCGGCTGTCCTGAACGATTTCGCCGAACAGGGTTTGATCAATATGGTCGGGGGGTGCTGTGGCACGCGACCCGAACACATCACGGCGATCGCCGGGGCGCTGGAGAATCGGCCGCCGCGGCCGATCCCCGAATTGCCCGTCCGGCTGCGCCTGAGCGGACTCGAGCCGCTGAACATCGGTCCCGATTCGCTGTTTGTTAACGTCGGTGAGCGGACCAATGTAGCCGGCTCGGCAAAATTCAAGCGCCTGATTATTGAGGACCAATACGCCGAGGCGTTGTCCGTTGCCCTGCAACAGGTCGACAGCGGCGCACAGATCATCGACGTCAACATGGACGAGGCGATGCTGGACTCGGTCCGGGCCATGGACCGGTTCCTGAAGCTGGTCGCGACGGAGCCGGATATTGCCCGCGTACCGACGATGATCGATTCCTCGCGGCGCGAGGTGATCGAGACCGGTCTCAAATGCGTGCAGGGCAAGCCGGTCGTGAACTCCATCAGCCTCAAGGAAGGCGAGGAAGCATTTCTCGAACAGGCGCGCGAGGTCCGACGATATGGCGCCGCCGTCGTCGTCATGGCGTTCGATGAGGACGGCCAGGCCGAGACGATCGAGCGCAGGCTCGCTATTTGCGCGCGCGCGTACGAGTTGTTGACCAACCAGGCCGGGTTCCCGCCCGAAGACATCATTTTCGATCCGAATATCTTCGCGGTCGCGACCGGTATCGAGGAACATAACGATTATGGACGTGCGTTCATCGAAGCGATCAGGCTGATCAAGGAGCGCCTGCCGCATACGCTGATCAGCGGTGGCGTCAGTAACGTGTCGTTCTCGTTCCGGGGTAACGACCCGGTGCGTGAGGCGATGCACGCCGTGTTTTTGTATCACGCGGTGGCGGCCGGAATGGATATGGGTATCGTCAACGCCGGTCAGCTGGCGATCTACGACGAGATTCCCGAAGAACTGCGCGTGGCCGTCGAGGACGTCATCCTGAACCGGCGCGACGATGCGACCGACCGGCTGCTGGAACTGGCCGGCAAGTATCGCGGCGACGGCAGTTCGACGGCGAAATCAATTGATCAGGAATGGCGCAAATGGCCGGTTACCCGGCGCCTGGAGCACGCGCTGGTCAAGGGTCTCGACGAATTCATCGTCGCCGATACCGAGGAAGCACGGCAGGGGATCGAGGATCCGCTCGGCATCATCGAGGGGCCGCTGATGAGCGGCATGAACGTCGTCGGCGACCTGTTCGGCGCGGGCAAGATGTTCCTGCCCCAGGTCGTTAAGTCGGCGCGCGTCATGAAGAAGGCCGTTGCGCACCTCGTGCCGTTTATCGAGGCGCGCCAGGGCGGGGTGCCGAAAAAGAACGGCAAGATCGTGATGGCGACGGTCAAGGGCGATGTGCACGATATCGGCAAGAATATCGTCGGCGTCGTGCTCCAGTGCAATAACTACGATGTCATCGATCTCGGTGTCATGGTGCCGCGCGATCATATTCTTGAGGCGGCTCGCCGTGAGAATGCCGACATCATCGGCCTGTCCGGATTGATCACCCCGTCGCTCGAGGAAATGGCTCAGGTGGCGAGCGAGATGAAGCGCCAGAAGTTTGAAGTGCCGCTGTTGATCGGCGGCGCCACGACGTCGCCCGCGCATACGTCGGTCAAAATCGACCCGCATTACGACGGCGCTGTCGTGTACGTCAAGGATGCGTCGCGCTCCGTCGGTGTTGTGCAGAAGCTGCTCAGTCCGACGGACCGGATTGGTTATATGGCGCAAATCAAGGCGGATTGCGCCGAACGTCGCCGTCGGCATGCAGGCAATAGCCGGCTCGCGCCGCAGCTCGGCATCGAGCAGGCCCGCGCCAACCGGGCGGTGATCGACTGGAGCGTTGCGCCGACGGCGCCGACGTTCATCGGTACGCGTGAATTCGAGGATATTCCGCTGGCCGCGCTGGTCGAGTACATCGACTGGATGCCGTTTTTCAACTCCTGGGAATTCCACGGCAAGTTTCCGGCCATACTCGAAGACGAAGTCGTCGGCGAGGCAGCATCGAGCCTGTATCGTGATGCCCGCACGATGCTCGACCGGCTGGTGAGCGAGGGCTGGTTGCGGTCGCGAGCCGTGATCGGTCTGTATCCCGCCAATGCAGTCGGCGATGACGTCGTCGTTTATGCGGACGAGTCCCGCGACGAGCCACTCGTGACGCTGCATCACTTGCGCCAGCAGCGGAAGAAGCCCGACGGACAACCAAACCTGTGTCTGGCCGATTTCATCGCGCCGCGCGATTCGGGGGTCGCCGATTATATCGGCGCATTCGCCGTCACGGCCGGGCTTGGCATCGAGTCGCACGTCGCCGAATATGAGCGTACCCACGATGACTACAGCGCGATTCTGCTCAAGGCACTGGCCGATCGACTCGCTGAGGCGTGCGCCGAGTACATGCATGCACAGGTCCGTCGGACGTTGTGGGGTTACGCGACCGATGAGAGCCTCGACAACGCGGCATTGATCGACGAGACGTACCGGGGTATTCGCCCGGCACCCGGTTACCCCGCGTGTCCGGATCATATGGAGAAGGCGACGCTGTGGCGGCTGCTCGATGTCGAGCGCAACACCGGCATCGAACTGACGGACTCATTCGCGATGTATCCGGCCGCGTCCGTCAGCGGCTGGTATCTGGCCCATCCTGAGGCGAAGTACTTCCAGGTTGGCAAGATCGGTCGCGATCAGGCCGAGGATTACGCCCGCCGCACCGGCCTGTCACTGGCGACCGTGGAACGCTGGCTGGCTTCCAACCTCGGCTACGACGCCGTCGCCGCCTGACGTCGGCGGTTGTTACACACTGTGTAACAACTCCCGGCCTACCCGCAGACCGGGCAGTCGGAGCGTTTCTTGATGGTCAGGGTCGTGGTCGTGCCGGCCAGTGCGTCGTAGACCCAGAGCCGGCCGGTCAGTCGGGAGCCCAGGCCGAGCAGCACCTTGAGGGTTTCGGTCGCCATCATGCAGCCGATCGTGCCGACGACCGGCGCGAGGATACCCTGGCCGGCGCAGGTCTCGAGATTTTCATCTGCTTCGGAATACAGGCAGTTGTAGCACGGACCGCCGGGTTCATCGTGACGAAACACCGCGAGTTGGCCTTCGAAGCGGATCGCGGCGCCGGTGACGAGCGGTTTTTCGGCCAGCCGGCAGGCCTGGTTGATGCGTCCGCGGGTCACGAAGTTGTCGGTACAGTCGAGCACGATATCGCTGGCTGTTACCGCGTCGAGGAGCGCCTCGTCGGTCAGTCGCGCATCCGACTCATCGATCCGGGCGGTCGGGCAGCGATGGCGCAGATGGCGAGCGGTTGCCGCCGTCTTGGCCGTGCCGACGTCGTCGGCGTCGAACAGGATCTGGCGCGGCAGATTCGAGCTATCGACACGATCGAAATCATTGATCGTCATTCGTCCGACGCCGGAACTGGCCAGGTAAAGCGATGCGGCGCTGCCGAGGCCGCCAAGTCCAATCACGAGAGCGTGGCTGCGGGCGAGCGTCGCCTGGCCGTCGGCGCCGACTTGCGGCAATGCAATCTGACGCGCGAAACGTGTGTGTCGATCCGTGGGCATGTTGCGATTCTAATGCAGGTTTCGGTGCGCTGCCGATGCGGCAGGTTCGATCGGCCCGCGCCCGGGGCGGGAGCACCGGCGGTATCGGCGGTACGTGCCGTCAATCGCGGGCAATGCCCCGGTCAGCCGGTCAGCTTGCCTTCCGTCACGCGCCCGTGGCCCTGCAGGTCGCTGTAGGCGAAGATCGACCGGAAGCCGGCCTCGCGCATCAGGATCTCAACGGCAGCGCCTTGCCGGTAGCCGTGCTCGAGCGCCAGCCAGCCATCCTTGAACAAATGCCGCGGCGCCTGGGCGATGATCGTCTTGATGCAGGCCAACCCGTCTTCGCCGCCGCGAAGCGCGAGCGCGGGTTCGTGGCGCAGTTCGAATTCGTGGACGACGTATTCCATGTCGCTGACATACGGCGGATTCGCAACGATGGTCGAGAACTTGCGCCCGGCGACCGGCATGAACCAGGAGCCGCAGGCAAATTCGATGTGATCGAGTTTCAGCGCGGCCGCATTGTATTGGGCGATGGTGAGCGCCTTGTCGCTGATGTCGGTCGCGGTAACGTGAATATTCGGTCGTTCCGTGGCGACAGCCAGCGCGATAGCTCCGGACCCGGTGCCCAGATCCAGGAAATCTGCCGGCTGGTCCCTGGGTATATGCGTCAGCGCGCACTCGACGAGAATCTCGGTTTCCGGCCGGGGAATCAGCGTGTCGGCCGTGACCGCAACGTCCAGCGACCAGAACTCGCGTGAGCCGACCAGTTGCGCGACTGGCTGTCCTTCCATGCGTCTGCGGACGAGGTTGACGAACAGCGCCGCGCTCGACGGATGGATTTGTTCCTTGCTCGCACTGATCAGCTCCACGCGGGTTCGCCGCAGCACATGACCGAGGAGCAGTTCGACATCGAGGCGGGCGGACGGACTCATTTCCTTGAGTTCGGCCGCGCTCTGGCGCAACAGGCTGTCGATGGTGAGCGCCGAGGTGTCGGGATCTGTGTGCATATGCCGCCTTATGTTAGCTTGGTTATGATTGTCCGGCATGAACAGCTGTAACGATAGCGCGTATTTGCCCATGCGGCGAGGGGTTTGAAACTTAATCATGGGTAAAGGTCGCAAGCAGGCGACCGCGCGGGGCGCGGCGCCTGTTGCGGCCGGTGGTCGGGACGTGATTTATGCGGCCGATGGTCGGGACGTGTTGGATGGATGCGGATGGTTCGAATGCGGTGAGTGGGTGTCGAGAGTCGGGGCGCGGGGTATGGATGCCGGATGGCGGAGTGCAGGGTGATGAGCAACGAAACAGATGAAATGAACCTGGCAACGCGCTGCATCCATGCGGGCGACACGGTGGACAGCGCAACCGGGGCCGTCATGCCGCAGATCTGCACGAGCACGACGTTTCGGCAGCCCGCATTCGACGAACCCGGCGAGCATGTCTACGCGCGGGCATCGAACCCGACCCGCGATGCGCTGGAACGCTGTGTTGCGGCGCTCGAATCCGGTGTGCGCGGCCTGGCCTATGCGTCCGGGATGGCGGCGACTGCCGGCGTGCTGGAGCTGCTCGATGCCGGTCAGCATGTTATCGCGCCGGCCGATATCTATGGCGGTTCACTGCGGTTGTTCAAACAGGTCCGGACCCGGACTTCGGGTCTGGAGTTTTCGTTCGTCGATTTCAGCGATCTTGCGAACGTCGAGCAGGCGATTCGGCCGAATACGCGGCTGATCTGGATCGAGACGCCGACGAACCCGCTGCTGAACATTATCGATATTGCAGCGGTTGCGTCGCTGGCGAAGGCGAACGATCTGCTGATCGCTGTCGACAATACGTTCGCGACACCGTGCGTGCAGCGGCCGCTCGAGTCCGGCTGCGATATCGTCATGCATTCGTCGACCAAGTATCTGGGCGGCCACTCCGATGTGCTTGGCGGGCTAGTCGTTGTTACGGACGACGAACTGGGTCAACGCCTGGCATCGTTACGCAGCGCCGTCGGTGCGGTCGCCGGCCCGTTCGACGCCTATCTCGTATTGCGCGGTATCAAAACGCTCGCGTTGCGTATGGAGCGCCACCAGTCGAATGCGCTGGCGATCGCGCGGTGGCTGGCCGCGCATCCGCGCGCGGAACGGGTCCTTTATCCCGGCCTCGCAGATCATCCCGGTCATGCGTTGGCCGCGCAACAGATGGCCGGATTCGGTGGCGTCGTATCGTTCGTCCTGCGCGGCGGTGCATCGGCCGTCGGGCCGGCGCTCAACGCGCTGCGCGTGTTTACGCTCGCCGAGAGCCTCGGTGGCGTCGAGAGCCTCGTGGGTCACCCGGCGACGATGAGTCACTCGAGCCTGTCCGCGGCCGAACGCGCATCGCTCGGTATTCCCGACAACCTGATCCGGTTGTCGGTCGGCATCGAGCATGTGGATGATCTGCTTGCGGACCTGGACCGCGTGCTGGGCGCGTCGTGATTAATTATTTAAAAGGAGTGCATCCATGACCCGATTATCGCTTGGTGGCCCGGCGGGTCATGTCAGGGGTCGCCGGCGCCGGGCGTTGTCGATCGCATCGCTGATCCTGCTCGTCGCGACCTGGTGCGTGGCCGGGCCGGTGCAGGCCGACGAACCGGTCGGTCCCAAACTGCCGCCACAGATTCGGGGGCTGCTGCTGCAGGAGATGCAGTCGATCAACGAGGCGAGCCGGGAAATATTGACAGCGCTGGTGGCCGGCGACGATGCGGGCGTTGCGTCGCTGGCGCAGCAGATCCATGACAGCTTCATCATGCGCCAATCGATGACGCCCGAAGACCGGCGGCAACTGCGCGCGGCCGTCCCGGAAGCGTTCGTCACGATGGATCAGGGTCTGCACGAGGCGGCGCATGCACTCGCACAGGCGGCCGCGGCCGGCGATCGGTCGCTGCAGCGTGAGCGTTTCGGCCGGATGCTCGAGGCCTGCGGCGGCTGTCACGCGCGGTTTGCGACCGACCGGTTCCCGGCTTTTCTGCCCGCCGCCGGTAATCCGTCAGTCGACTGACCGTCCCCGATGACATCCGCACGGCTAGAATGTGCCGATAGTTTGTCAGTTGATTATTTGGCGGTAATATCGGCTTTGAACCGGGTTTTGGGGCGGCCCGTCATGGTACGTGGCGGGGTATCGGGATCGCAGCGCCGATCGAGGCGCGGGGGTCTGCGGGAATCGAGTCGGTCTTTCGCGGGCCGTCGGGCGTCCGCACATCAGGGGGGTGTCGCATCAATATCAGATTTGTTCGTGCGCTGATCGGCTGCCTTGCCGTTTGCGGGCCGCTGTCGACCGGGGCAACGGAAACAACCGGTCCATCGCCGGTGCCGATCGATGCGCTGCTCAAATCCGATCATGACATGGGCTTTACGATTTCGCCGGACGGAAAATACCTGGCGTTCATTCAGGTCCGGCCAAGGCAGTATTTCGTCGCTTTTACCGATCTTGACGAGTTGGGCATCGTGGGACGGATTCCGATTGGGGATGAATTGCCCGCGAATCTCCAGTGGATCAGCAAGCGACGGGTTAGTGTTGAGGTGCAGGGTTCGATCGCCGCCGTCAACGTCGATGGATCGGAAATCAGGCTCATCCTGCCGAATATCTATGATCCAAAGCGAAAAACCATTTCATGGATAAAGGCCGTGCGCGATTTCCGGAACTGGCAGGTTCTGCACGCGCTGCCGGACAATCGGGAAGAAATTCTGGTTGCCGGCACAAATCTGGACGAAATCGCGAGCGTTTATCGCCTCGATGTATTTTCCGGGGAATTGACAGAAGTCGTCGATGGGTCGAAACGGAAGATCTCCCGATGGTGGGTCGATCGGCAGGGCGATGTGCGGGTCGGTCTCAGTTCGGTCAAGGGGAAGATGCAATATTTCCGTTATGACCCGCGATCGGGTGATGTCAGTCCGATGGCGGTCGTCGACGGCAATACGAATTATCCGCTGAGTTATGACGGCAAGTCTTTTGCCGATCAGCGCATATATCTGGGTGAATTTTCCTACGACGACGACATTGTTTATCTGGCAGAAAATCTGGGCAGGGATCGATTCCGGCTGGTCCGATACCGACTGTCTGATCAGGAAATTGTTGATACGGTGATCGAAGACGACCGCTTTGATATCGGCGGAGAGAATGCCAATTCCAGTCTGCTATTTTTCGCTCCCGAGCAGAAGTTGATTGGCGTCAGGTACGACCAGTCGAAGCGTCATACGGAGTGGTTTGATGACCGGTTCCGTGCTTTCCAGGCATTTTTGGATGGCAAGTATCCAAATAACATCAATCTGATTGCCGACTGGACTGACGATCTCGGAAAATTGCTGGTGTATACCCGGAGTGATCGTGAGCCGGGCAAGGCGGTTATCTATCTGACTGAAGAAGGAAAGTTGGCCCTGCATTCAGATTTTTCGCCGGCGTTGAGAGATTTCGATCTCGGGAGCATGCAGGTTATCCGGTTTGCGGCACGTGACGGTTATGACCTGGAGGGTTACCTGACGCTGCCGCCGCATCACGATGGGCGGCCGGTTCCCGCGATCGTAATGCCTCACGGCGGTCCCTGGGCCAGGGATGTGTGGGGTTACGATCCGGCTGTCCAGTTTTTCGCCACACGGGGATTTGCCGTCCTGCAAGTTAATTTCCGCGGCTCCACGGGTTTCGGTCGCGAGCATTTTCTGTCCGGCATACGGAACCTGTCGACATTAATGCTCGACGACATAGCCGATGGCGCCAATTGGCTCGTTACCAGTGGTTACGCGCGTGCCGACGACTTGTTTATCATGGGAACGAGTTACGGGGGCTACGCAGCGCTGATGAGTTCGATTCGCCATCCGAATCTCTACAAGGCAGCCGTTTCCTTGTCTTCTCCGCTGGACCTCGTGGCACAGATCAGGGATTACAAGAAAAGCGATCAGGATTTCAATTACGAGTACTGGAAATATGCGGTAGGCGACCCGCGCTCAGAGAAGAAATTTCTAAAGCAGCATTCACCGATTAACAGAATCGATGATTTGGCCGTCCCATTCGTCATATTTCACGGTGATGAGGATCCGATTGTTTCTGTAGAGCAGGCCCGCCGGTTTGAAAAGGCGCTCAAGAAATCAGCCGTCGACGGCAGCGTTACGATCATCATGGGCGAGGGCCACGGCCTGAGAATCAACAGCAACGAAGCCTATTTTCTGGAAAGCGCATTGGCGCATTTCAAGAAGCATTTATCGACATCGGCTGATCGCATTCGACCCTGAGTACGTCGAAGGCCCGACAATAGGGTCGACTGTCCGTCAATGATGGACGACGGCTCCCGGTCGGGTTGTTTTCAGCACTGGTCCAGGTTCAGCCAGTCCGGCAGTGTGAGCCCCTTGTCGACCAGGAACGCCCGGTTGAACAGCCGCGCCCGGTAGCGCATTGCCGAGTCGCACAGCAGCGTCACGATGGTGTGGCCGGGGCCGAGGTCTTTGGCCATGCGCACGGCGCCGGCGACGTTGACGCCGCTCGAGCCGCCGACCGACAGTCCTTCGCGTCGGATCAGGTCATAGACCATCGGGATCGCGTCGCTGTCCGGCACCCGGTACGGTCGGTCGATCGGCGTGTCGGCGAGATTGTCGGTGATCCGGCTGTTGCCGATGCCTTCGGAGATCGAACTGCCCTCGGCCCTGAGCTCGCCGTGTGCAAAGAAATGGTACAGCGCCGAGCCGCCCGGGTCCGCGAGACCGATCTGCACCTTCGCATTGCGTGCCCGGAGTGCGCGCGCTACGCCGGCCAGCGTGCCGCCGGTGCCCACCGAGCAGATGAACCCGTCGATCTCGCCGCGGGTCTGGTCCCAGATTTCCACGCCGGTCGTTTGTTCGTGAAATGCGCGGTTCGCCGTGTTGTTGAACTGATTGGCCCATAGGGCGCCGTGCTCGTGCGACTCGTCGAGTTCCGCGGCGATGCGCTCGGAAACTTTCGTGAAATGGTTCGGATCCCTGAGCGGTACCGCGGGCACGAGGTGCAGCGTCACACCGTATGATTTGAGCGTATCGATCTTGTCCCGGCTCTGGTTATCGGGCATCACGATCACGGTGTCGTAGCCGAGCGCGTTGCCGACGACCGCCAGCCCGATGCCGGTATTGCCGGCCGTGCCTTCGACGATGATGCCGCCGGGCCGCAGCCGTCCGCGTCGTTCGGCGTCCCGGACGATGCCCAGTGCCGCGCGGTCCTTGATCGAGCCGCCCGGATTCATGAATTCGGCCTTGCCGAGTATCTCGCAGCCGGTCGCGTCGGAGACATGATTGAGCCTGATCAACGGCGTGTTGCCGATATGGTCGATCGTCGACCCGTGCATCGTGGTCATGGGCGGCGGCTCAGGTTTCCAGCGCCGCCAGTTGATCGGCCTGGTATTCATTGTTCAACGGCTCGATCAAATGGGTGAGGTTGCCCATCAAAATATCGTCAAGCTTGTACAGCGTCAGATTGATCCGGTGATCGGTGACGCGACCCTGCGGGAAATTGTAGGTTCGGATTCGCTCGGAGCGGTCACCGGAGCCGACCAGGCTCTTGCGTTCCGCGGCGCGCTCGCGGTCCTGCTTTTGCTGCTGTTCGTCGACGAGCCGGGCCTTGAGCAACGACATCGCGCGGGCCCGGTTCTTGTGTTGCGACCGCTCGTCCTGGCACTCGACGACGATGCCGCTGGGCAGGTGTGTCAGGCGCACGGCCGAGTCGGTCTTGTTGACGTGCTGTCCGCCCGCGCCGGATGCGCGATAGGTGTCGACGCGCAGATCGGCCGGGTTGATGTCCACTGCGTCGATCTCGCCGGCCTCCGGCAGCACGGCGACGGTGCAGGCGGAGGTGTGGATGCGCCCCTGGGCTTCGGTTTCCGGCACCCGCTGGACACGGTGCGCACCCGACTCGAATTTGAGCTTTGAATAGGCGCCGTTGCCGATGATGCGGCCGATGATCTCCTTGTACCCGCCGTGCTCGCCCTCGTGTTCGCTCATTATTTCCAGCTTCCAGCCCTGCGTATCGGCGTACTTGGAATACATCCGGAACAGGTCGCCGGCGAACAGCGCGGCCTCGTCACCGCCGGTGCCCGCGCGGATTTCGAGGAACAGGTTGCTGTCGTCGTGTGGATCCTTCGGGATCAGCGCCTTGCGGACGGACATTTCGACGTCATCCATCTCGTCCGTGATTCGCTCCAGTTCTTCCTGGCCCATCGCGCGCAGTTCGGCATCATCGTCGTGCAGCATGTCCTCGGCCGCGGCCCGGTCGGCGCGGGACTGCTGAAACTGCCGGAACAGTGCGACGATCGGCTCGAGTTGCGAATATTCCTTTGACAGGTCGCGGAAGCGATTCTGGTTGCCGATGATGTCGGGGTCTGACAGCAGGCCTCCCAGTTCCTCGGCACGGGCGGCCAGTTGCTGCAGTTTGTCGACGAGGCTTTGCTTCACGCGTTACATCCGTTCGGGCGGTGGCGCAGGTGCGGCCGCTAATTGATTCGCCGGTCCACGGCCGGCTGAGGCGCAATTGTCGGCTGCCGGCGAAGTGGTGACAAGGACCGTCGCAACCGTTGTGGAACCGGCGCCGGTTGACGGGTCCGCCGTTGGTCATCGCGGAATTTCCCGTATCATGTCCGCGCATGAACCGCCCGATTGGTCGCTCCCGCCTGGTCCGTCCGCTATACCGGATGGCCCTGGTGATGCTGTTGGCGATACTGGGCGCCTGTGCGACGGCGCCGCGCGGTTCGGCACCGGAGTCGAATTACATCCCCGATGCGAATTATTACCTGCTGATGGCCGAGATCGCCGTCCAGCGCAAGGTGTGGTTCACGGCGGCCGAGCAGTACCTGAATGCGGCCGAACAGAGCGATGATCCGGAACTGGCGCAGCGGGCGGCCGAGTTTGCGGCCGACTTTGGTTATGACACCTTTGCGCTCAGCGCCGCGCTGCGTTGGCTGGAGCTCGAGCCCGACCGACGCATTGCGCAGGAACAGGCGGGGCGGCTGTATCTGCGGAACCATGATGCGGGCCGCGCCTTCGAGCATTTCAGCGCGGCGCTCGGCGCCGATGCGTCCGATGAGGCATACCTCGCGCTGGATGCCGACCTTGCGGACGAAGACAACGCGGCCGGCGTTACGGAAATATTCAAGCAGTTCGCCCGGCAGTCTCCGGATTCGGCCGGGCTGCAGGCCGCGCTGGCGCGCGCGGCCCTGCGTTCGGGGGACAGTGATCTGGCGTTGCATGCCGCGCGCCGGTTCGCGTGGGCGAACCCGGAAGCGTATGAGCCGCAATTACTCGTGGCCCGTGCCCGGATGGCCGTTGGCGATGATCTCGGGGCGCTGGCGCTCCTCGAACGGCTGCGCGGCGAGTCGACGCCGGTCGCCGTTGAACTCGAATATATCCGGCTGTTGTCCGCGAGCGGTCGCACGTCTCGCGCGTTGGCACACCTCGCGCAGCTTGCCAGGACCTATGGCGCGCAGCCGGATTTCGTCCGGATGCATGCGTTGATCAGCCTGGCGGCACAGCATCTCGATGCGGCGGAACAGAGTTTCCGCCAGTTGCTGGCGGCCGGCAGTGACATGCACGAATGTTTCTACTATCTCGGTCGCATCGCCGTGATCCGCGGCGCATTGACCGAGGGCGCCGGTTATTTTCTCCGCGTGCGCAGCGGCCCGTATCTCATCCCGGCGCAGATCGGCGCGACGCTGGCGTACCAGCGGCGTGGTGACCGGGAGGCGGCGCTCGACAGCCTGGCGGCATTCGCGCAGCGTTACCCGCGCCATGCCATGGCGCTGGAACCGACGCGCGCGCAATTGTTGTTCGATCTCGGGCGAACTGGCGAGGCGCTGGCCGCGATGCGGGCGCTGCTGATGGTGCAGCCGAACGCCGTCGCGGCATTGCTCGGCTACGGCGGCATGCTCGATCTGCTCGGTGATCGCAAAGGGGCGCTGGCCGTCATGGAGCGAGCCGTGGCGCTCGCGCCGATGAATCCCGATGCGCTCAATGCACTCGGTTATACGCTAACCAATCGGACGCGCCGCCACGACGACGCCTACCGGTTGATTCGCACGGCGCTGGAACTTGCGCCAGATTCGGCGCCCATACTCGACAGCATGGGCTGGGTCCTGTTCCGGCTCGGCCGACGCGAAGAGGCGCTGGGATTCCTCGAGCTGGCGCTCGCACAGATGGCTGATCCGGAGATCGCCGCGCATTTGGCCGAGGCGCTATGGGGGACGGGAGAGCGCGATCGTGCCCGCGATTTGCTCGACCGATTCGCCGTGCTGCACCCGGATGATGAGGCGCTGGCCGCAACGCGCGAGCGACTGCGCCGATGACGACCGCGCGTAGCTGGTCGCTGCTCGTCGTCGTCGCCTTGGTCGGTTGTGCCTCGCGGCCGACGACGCCCGGTCCCGATGTCGACTGGGGGCGGCGTGCCGAGAGCCTGTTGCGGTTGCCGGGCTGGCAGGCCGACGGGCGTATCGCGGTCAAGTCCGGTGACGACGGCGGGCAGGGGAACATCATGTGGCGCCAGCGCGGCGATGACGTGCGTATCGCCTTGCGCGGACCCTTCGGGGCCGGCGCCTGGCAGATTGACTGGACCGGCGACGGACTGGTCGTGACCGGCAAGGCCGGCGAGGTGACCACCGCGTATGCCGGCGACGATGCCGTCGAGCGCTACCTGGCCGACCAGGTCGGTTGGTCGTTTCCGGCTCGCAGCACGCGCTACTGGATCCTCGGCATCGCCGATCCGGCGTTTGCCAGCCGGTCCGAGTTCGATGTGGACGGCTGGCTCGTCCAACTGGAGCAGAACGGCTGGCTCGTGACCTACGATCGATTCACCGATGTCGACGGTCGCTGGATGCCCGGAAAAATCGTCATGCGCAGCGAGAACGCGCGGGTGAGGCTGATCGTCGATCGCTGGAGTTGGTGACGACTCGCAGGTTGACCCGTCTCACGACCATGGCGTTTGACACTCATGGTGACCCAAATCACAATACCCGCGCCTACGAAGGGAGCGTTCCGCTGCGACACGAAGACTGCAACTGCTGGGGCGTAGCCAAGTGGTAAGGCAACGGGTTTTGATCCCGTGTACCGCAGGTTCGAATCCTGCCGCCCCAGCCATATTCAACCCGCCGCGTACAAGGCTGATCCAGTGAATCAAGACAGTTCTCTCGTCATCCCGAACATAATGCTGTTTACCGGGAATGCGAACCCGGAACTGGCGGCGCGCATCGCGCGTCATCTGATGGTGCCGCTGAGCAAGAGCCACGTGGGGCGGTTCAGTGACGGCGAGATCAGTACCGAAATTATCGAGAACGTGCGCGGGCGCGACGTCTACATCATTCAGTCGACGTGTCCGCCGGTCAACGACAACCTGATGGAGCTGCTCGTGATGGCCGACGCGCTGCGCCGCGCGTCCGTCAAGCGAATTACGGCCGTGATCCCCTATTTCGGCTATGCGCGCCAGGATCGGCGGCCGCGCGCGGCGCGTGTGCCCATCACCGCGCGACTCGTGGCCAGCATGATCTCGACGGCCGGTATTGATCGCGTGCTGACGGTCGATCTGCACGCAGACCAGATTCAGGGTTTTTTCTCGATCCCGCTCGATAATGTCTACGGATCGCCGGTCCTGCTCGGCGACCTGTGGAAGCACAAGGTCGATGACATGGTCGTCGTATCGCCGGACGTCGGCGGCGTCGTGCGCGCGCGAGCGCTGGCCAAGCGCATGGACGATCTCGAACTGGCGATTATTGACAAACGGCGGCCGCAGCCGAACCAGGCCGAGGTCATGAACATTATCGGTCAGGTGGCGGGCAAGACCTGCGTGCTGATCGACGACATGATCGACACGGCCGGCACGCTCTGTCTCGCGGCCGGTGCGCTCAAGGCCAAGGGCGCCACGCGCGTTGTCGCTTATATCACGCACCCGGTGCTGTCGGGTCCGGCCGTGGAGCGCATCAGCCAGTCGGCGCTTGACGAGCTCGTCGTGACCGATACGATCCCGTTGTCCGAGGCCGCCGCCGCCTGCCCGAAGATCCGCCAGCTCGGCGTTGCGGAGCTGCTCGCCGAGACGATGCGCCGCATTGCACTGGATGAGTCCGTGAGCTCGCTGTACCTCGACTAGCAGCCTGTTGCAAAACCCTCAGGCGGCACAATCCTGCGTTAAGCACGGCTCACTCTTGCGGATTTGACGAGGGCTCATGTACTGGTGTGGACCCTGCGCTTTTTTCGCCATTCCTGCCTTGATCTTGCGCCCGAAGGAAGTGCCCTTGGGGTGCGCCCGAAGGAAGTGCCCTTGGGGTGCGCTCACCTGAGACTTTTTCAACAGGCTGCCGGGCGGGCTTGCTGCCGTGCCGGCCCTATTCCCCCGTCAGACCCGATTCTGGTATGATCCGCGCCCCTTTACACACTTAGCCGCGCGCCCGGTCGCAGGGACGCGGTCGATCAGACCTCCACGGGAGATTCATCATGGCCAAGGCATTTGACCTGGTCGCGGAAGTACGGACAGACACAGGGAAAGGTGCGAGCCGCCGCCTGCGTCGGGCCGGGAAAGTTCCCGCGATCGTATACGGCGCCGGTCGCGCGCCGCGTTCAGTTACGTTCGAAAGCGGTACGCTGTTGCACAAGATGGAAAACGAATCGTTCTTTTCCAGCGTGCTCAATGTCAGCGTCGACGGCAAATCGCGTCAATGCATCCTTAAGGATGTGCAGATGCATCCGGCCAAGCGCCAGGTGCTGCATCTGGATCTGCAGCGCATCGTGGCCGACGAGAAGATTCGTATGACGGTACCGGTGCACTTCCTGAATGAAGAGACAGCTATCGGCGTCAAGAAGAGCGGCGGTACTGTGGCGCACCTCGTGACCGAGATCGAGGTCAGCTGTCTGCCCGCCAATCTGCCCGAGTATCTCGAACTCGATATCGGCGCAATGGATCTCGACGAATCGCTGATGTTGTCCGATATTGTTCTGCCCGACGGTGTCGAGATACCCGAATTGATAAACGAGGGTGATCGCAGCGTCGTCTCGATCCATGTCATCAAGGCCGTGGTCGAGGAAGAGCTCGAAGGCGAAGAAGGCGAAGAAGGCGAAGTGCCGGAAGCCGGAGCGCCGGACGGCGACGAAGCGGAAGAGGGCGACGGCGATTAGTCTTGCCCGCTGCCTGTCTGAAAAAGCCACGCGATTGCGTGGCTTTTTTTTGGCGTGTTAAGGTTGCCGCCGGGTCAGGGCGAGCCGGCGATCGATGATCGGCGGCCCGGGCCGTTGTCGTCGCTCATTGATCATTTCCCGGATCTGCTATGTCGGACATTCCCACACTGATCGTCGGCCTCGGTAACCCGGGGGACGAACATGAACGCGACCGGCATAACGTCGGTTTCTGGCTGGCCGACCGGATCGGCAGCGGGTTCGCCAAAGACCAGAAACTGCTCGGTGATGTGTGCCGTATCGCGCTCCATAACCACAACGTGCGTATCCTAAAGCCGACGACGTTCATGAACCGCAGCGGCCAGTCGGTGCGTCGGACGATCGATTACTTCAAACTGTCCGCCGAGTCCGTGCTCGTGATCCACGACGATCTGGATTTGCCGCCGGGCACGGCGCGCCTGAAGCGTGGTGGCGGTCACGGCGGGCACAATGGTTTGCGCGACATCATCGCGCACTGCGGAAGCGATTTTCTGCGGCTGCGGATCGGCATCGGCCACCCGGGCAGCAAATCGAAGGTTGTCGGTTATGTGTTGCGACCGCCGGGCAAGGACGAGCTGACCGAGATCGAGCATGCGCTCGACGCGAGCCGGCGTGCTCTCGACCGGTTGTACGCCGCGGGCCTCGAGGCGGCGATGCAGGACCTGCACACGGCCACGCCGCCGAAGGATGTCACGGACGACCTCGGACCCGCCGGTTGAGGTCGAATGCACACGGGAGCGGCACGGTCGTGCCGTTGAATGCCTCGGTCAGGCGGCAGATTCCACCGTGACATTCCAGCCGGGAAACACGAGAACTGCCGGATGACAATGCAGAGCGCGCGCCAACACCTTTGAGCGCTCCACACCAAGCCGAACCCGATCATTCTCAATTGCAGAGATCGTAGACTGGGGAATCCCGGTCAATCTTGCGAGTTCGTTCTGGCTGAATTCCTGAAGTTCCCTGAGAATCCTGACCGATTCACCTGATGTGACCTCGATTGACTTTTTCGCTTGTCGAAACTCACTCATCTCTATTTCCTTCGGTAGTCATGCGCGGTCAGGTCAACAACCTTGACAATGACCTCCTGCTCTTCAACCAGGTAAATGACCCGATATTGCTCCCCCAGCCGAGAAGAACGATGGCCATTCCAATCGCCCCTGAGCGCCTCGTCTCTGAAGCCCTTTATGGGTATCAGGCCCTGCGGGCCTGATATCGCGACGATGTCCTTCCATTTTTCATAGCGCTTCAGGATATCGACCGGGATCCTGGCCAGGCGCCTGACGACGCGGCGATGCTCCAGAATCTGCCACATGCTATAAAGAATATGTATAACTTATATGGTATGTCAAGCGGCAAAAGCACGGCTTTGACCGCCAAATGATGTGGTTCGACGGCCATCGGCGGGGTGCTTGCAGCGATTGCACGGCGCGCCGGAACAGGTGCTCCGAACCATTCTTTCGGCCGCATTATCGCCCGGTCATGGGTGGCCGGCCCCGATTGACAGTCAGGCTGCTTATCCGTTGCCGAGCAGTGAGACGATCCAGCCGACACCGACAAAGGTGCCGATGCTGCTACCGAGATTGGCCAGCACGACGACCAGTAGCACCTTGATGACGCGGTTCGACCAGACGCCGCGCACGCTCGTCAGGTCTTCGGCGATATTTTCCAGATCGATGACGCGAGGCTTGCGCAACCAGGCTTCGGTCAGGCCGCAGACCCAGCCGGCGGCGATGGTTGGATTCAGTGATGTAATCGGCGCCGCCACGAACGCGGTCAGGATCGTCAGCGGGTGCGCGAACGCGATGATCGTACCGATGGACGCGGCGATGCCGTTCGCGAGCACCCAGGCCAGAACCATCTGCTCACTGGTCTCGCGGCCCGAGACGATGAAGCCGGCCACGATCAGGCCCAGCAGCAGCAACGGCACGCCCCAGCCGATTATTTTGAAGATCTTTCTCGGCGGCGGGATCTCGTCGAGTTTCGCCAGGTCGATGTCGGTGCCAAAGCAGGTTTTGATGCCCGGCACGTGCGCTGCGCCAACGACGGCCACCACAGTGTCGCCCGGTGCGGCAAGGATTTTCGCCGCCAGGTACTGATCGCGTTCGTCGATCAGCGCGGTCTTGACGCCGGGCAGGGCGCCGGAAAACTCGTCGATCGCCATCGCCAGCTCGCCACCGTTCTTCAGGCTCTCGATCTGTTCCTGGGAGATCTCCTGCTTCTCGAAGACCGACGTGAGCATCGTGAACACGATCTTGATCAGCGTCCAGAACCCGGCGCCGGCCCAGGCGCGTTTCAGTGTTATGCGAACCTCGCGATCGACGAGCGCGATATTCGTGTCGGTCTCGTGGCTGACCTGCATCGCCCGGTGCATTTCCTCGCCCGGCCGGATGCCGAATTCGTCGGCGAGTTTTTTCTGGAACGTGGCCAGCGCCATCTGTGCCATCAGCACGTAGGCGCGGCCCGACTTGATCACGGAATAAATGTCCGTTTCCTGCCAGCGCTCGGGATTCGCCAGCGTTTCGTATCGCGAGTCGCACAACTCCAGCGCGACGGTGTCGGGTTCTCGTTCGCGAATTGTCTTTTCGACGAGGTCGGCGCTGTTCGCGCTGACATGCGCGGTACCGACGATGAAGAACCGGCGGCCTTCATGCTCGATCAGGTCGACGTTCGGTTCGATGGCGGTTAATTCAGGCATGGCCGCGCATTATAGTGGTCAATCGGAGCAGAAATCAGCGGCCGAACGACCCGGAGACCGAAATCAAGGCAGCGAATTCGCGGATCGGGGCCTCACCGGGGCGGCGTTATGCAAGATGGCGGTTCCCGAGCCGTTGCCACGGCCCCGGCTTTGATTGAGCGTCGAGCCCGCCTACAGGCTGTCGCGGACGATTTTGGCGCCGGCGGCCAGGCTCTGCAGCTTGCCGAGCGCGATGTCGTACGGGATCGGCGTCATGCCGCAGTTCGTGCAGGGCAGGATGCGTTCCGGGTCAACGTAATCCATCGCCGAACGAATGGTCGCGGCCACTTCCTCCGGTGTCTCGATACGGTCCGGTGTCACGGCAACCGCGCCGACCATCAGGACCTTGTCCTTGAGGATCGCCATGACGGAATGCGGGACATGGGAATCCGCGCACTCGAGCGAGATCTGGTCGATGCGGCTCGCATTCAGCGCGGGAAAGATTCGCTCGTATTGTCGCCACTCGTCGCCGAGCGAGGCCTTCCAGCGGATATTTTCCTCGATGCCGTAGCCGTAACAGATGTGCACCGCCGTCGTGCAGGTCAAACCATCGATCGCCCGGTGCAGCGCATCGATGCCCCATTCGTTGACATCGTCGAAGAAGACGTTGAATGCCGGCTCGTCGAACTGGATTACATCGGCGCCGGCCGCGACCAACTCCTTCGCCTCGGCATTGAGCAGGTCCGCGAACGCCATCGCCATGTCGGCACGGCTGCCGTAATGCGCATCGGCGATAGTGTCGCAGATGGTCATCGGGCCGGGCAGCGTGAATTTCAGCGGCCGCTCGGTCAGCGAACGGACAAAGCGGAATTCGTCGACGTGGATCGGCGCCGGCCGCGACAGCGCGGCGGTCACAGTCGGTACCTCGAGGTCATAGCGGTTGTCGCGGATGCCCATGACCGTCTTCGTGTCCTGGTCAATGCCGTCGACGCCTTCGAGGAACGTGTGCACGAAATGGCGCCGGAACACCTCGCCGTCGGTGAGGATGTCGATGCCGGCCCGCTCCTGGTGCCGGATCCATTGCTCGGCGGCGCGCTGCTTGCCCTGCTCGAGCGCCTCGCCGGTGAGTTTCCACGCGCCTTTCAGCGCCTCGGGCTCCGCGAGCCAGTCCGGTCGCGGCAGGCTCCCGGCAATCGTCGTTTCCAGCATGTCCTGCTCTCCGGATGTCGGCTGTTGTTAGTTGGCTCGGCCCTCGGGGTCTGACCCCGACGGTATCCCCGACGGTCTGCCTCAGCAAGCGCCCGGAGAAATTGGTGTCAGACACCATTTTCTGGGCACCGTCCTCCCACCGGTCGATCAGGGGTCTGACCCCATACGCGGTCCATACGCGGTCGATCAGGGGTCTGACCCCATACGGGGTCAGACCCCGCACAACCTCAAACCCACATACTCCCCCGTTTCCGTATAGAATCGCCGCCCTTATGGCTATACGTTGTGGAATTGTGGGGCTGCCGAACGTCGGTAAGTCCACCTTGTTTAATGCGCTCACGGCGGCGGAAATCGCGGCCGAGAACTATCCATTCTGCACGATCGAGCCGAACGTGGGGATCGTGCCGGTGCCGGATCCACGACTCGGCCAACTCGCGGCAATCGTCAAGCCGCAGCGGATCCTGCCGACGACGATGGAATTCGTCGATATCGCCGGGCTCGTGGCCGGCGCATCGAAGGGCGAGGGGCTCGGCAACAAGTTCCTGGCCAATATCCGTGAGACCCACGCGATCGCGCACGTCGTGCGCTGTTTCGAAGATGATGACATCGCACATGTCTCCGGCAGCGTCGATCCGCTGCGTGATATCGGCGTCATCAATACGGAACTCGCGCTGGCCGATCTCGAATCGATCGATCGATCGCTGTACAAGGCCGAGAAACAGGCCAAGACCGGCAACAAGGCCGATATCGCGCGCCGCGACCTGCTGGCTCGCATGCACACGCACCTCGACGGCGATCACCCGGCGCGCACCTTCAATTATACGAACGACGACCGGCTGGCACTGAAGGAATTCAACCTGCTGACGGCCAAGCCCGTCATGTATATCGCCAACGTCGATGAGGCGGGGCTGCGCGACGGCAACGAATGGCTCGAGCGCGTCCGTGCACATGCCGCCGCTGAGAATGCGGAGGTCGTGGCCGTCTGCGCCGCGCTGGAGGCGGAAATCGCGCAACTCGCCGACGACGACCGGCAGATGTTTCTCGACGACATGGGTCTGAGCGAGCCGGGCCTCGCGCGCGTCATCCGCGCCGGTTACCGACTGCTCGGCCTGCAGACTTTTTTTACCGCCGGCGAGAAAGAAGTACGTGCCTGGACCGTCCGGACCGGCAGCACGGCGCCGCAGGCGGCCGGTGAGATCCATACGGATTTTCAGAAAGGTTTCATCCGTGCCGAGACCATTGCGTTCGACGACTACATCGCCGGTAACGGCGAGCAGGGCGCCCGCGAGGCGGGACGGTTGCGCGCCGAGGGCCGGGACTACGTCATGGCCGAGGGCGACGTCGTACATTTCCTGTTCAACGTCTGACCTGTCGGTCGCCGAAACGTAACGAATCTGCCGGCGCATATCGCATTGCAATAAACGACCGCATGGCGTCGTCGTCAACGCGCATGCAGCATCATCTGCCTTCGTCGCGGTCGACGTGCGGACCGGCCGCTATGAATCGGCGTGACAGTTTGAACCCGCGCAATGATTCTGTTATTCCATGTGCATGGGCATCCGGACGATACTGATCCTGTGTGCGGACTGCGATCCCGGCTTTCGGCTGGCGCAGCTCGTTGGTCGGTCCGACTATCGCGCCATTGCGGGCATCCGCGAGCACACTGAAGCGGCGCGTTACCATCGCCTGGGTGCGGACACCGCGCGCATCGATCCGACGGACCGCGAGGATGTCGACACAATGTTCGCGGAACTCGATCCGGAGGGGCTGGCGGTCATCAGCGTGCTCGGCGGCACGCCGCAGATGAACACCCAGGGCAATCTGAACGTCATCAACGCGGCGCAGGCGGCGGGTGTGGAGCGTTTTCTGCTCGTGTCATCGATCGGTTGCGGCGACAGCGCCGGAGCGGTCGATGAATTCGTCAAGGTCTTCGTCGGCAAGGCGCTGACGGCCAAGACCTGGGCCGAACGCCAGTTGCAGACCACCGACATGGACTGGACGATCGTGCGCGCCGGTGGCATGTTGCGCCGGAACTTCAAGGGCGGCGCGATCCTGATCGACAGCAACACCGTTTCCGGTCACATCAACCCCATCGATCTCGGCGATGCGGTGTTACGCGCACTGATCAGTGACAAGACCAGCCAGCGCATACTGGCCGCCGTCGATGCCGATGACGCGTACGAAACGAGTGGGCGCGAGGTCATTGCCGTCGATATCTAGGCTTTGTGTCCGGCACCTCTGTCCGTCGCGCTTCGGCCGATACCTTCGGCGGGTGGTATTAAGCACGAGATAACAATGGTTTGCGCTAGAAACGCCGACCGGACCCGGTCGCGGTCTACCTTGACACGGGCAGGGCCGGCGCAGAAAATGCCCGTCCCTTCCGGCGTGGTGATGTAGCTCAGCTGGTTAGAGCACGGCACTCATAATGCCGGGGTCGGTGGTTCGAGTCCACCCATCACCACCATCCTTCCCGGCCTGATCAAGCGATCGTTGTACTCGAACCTTGCGGGTCGAAAGCCTCTGTAAGTCATGGCTTTGTCGCGGCGCGACTCCCGTGGACTTGAATCGAATCGACGAGCGGGTAGAGGCGGAGATTACCGAAATAAATCCATAAACAATTGAGCATTCGCTCTTTAAACAAATTTATCTGGTTGTCGATTTGCTGATCACACGCCTGAAAAAACCATAAGTTTTTATTGTGTTTTTCAATCACCTGGTTGGTGATTTTTCTTTCATAGCGCCACTTCTGAGTAGGTATTAGTGATTATGTAAATCACTTTAGTGAGATCCGTTCTCAAATAAGAAAGTCCTAAATTGGACATGTCTGATTAACTACTCTATTTTAAACTCATGTTTTGGAGGTAAATAATGCGCGCTGTACTGCTGTCCATCACTATAAGTTTCATCGTAAGTCACCCGGCTTATGCGGAAGTTGTGAATGTGACGGGAAGTGCTGGTGCAGATGGCATGAATGGTGCTCCCGGAGATCCTGGGTTGTCGGGAAGCAACGGTGATGATGGAAAAGATGCGATAGCAAAAGCAGTAAGTGCGGATAGCTCAAACATTGCAACTGCAACCGGTGGCAGAGGCGGGAGTGGAGGAGACGGCGGCCAAGGTATTGACGCGGGTTTAGATGCGGATGGTGGCGCCGGTGGTGATGCTGGTCGCGGAGGTGATGCATCTGCAATAGCTCGTACGATTCTTGTCACTGGTGATGCGTTTGCCAAATCAACGGCGAGCAGCGGGTTGAGCGGCTTATATAATGGCGCCGGCGGCGCCGGCGCAGGTGGTGGGAACAATGGCGCTTCCGGGAATGCAAACGCAGGCGGTACCGCGAACACGATAGCAGAGGCCAGCAGTCTGGACGGCTCCGCGTCAGCCGAGGCGGCCGCCGGTGGCGCCGGTGGCGGTATCGGTTGGTCAACGGGCGCTGACGGCGGTAACGGGGGTGATGCATTTTCTCAAGTTATCGCAATATCAGGCGGCGATAGTCACAACGTCAGTGCGTCAGGCGCTGCACATGGTGGCCCTGGAGGCCCAAGCGGATTTCAACTTCCCTTTCCCAGTTATGACTCGGCAACACCGGGGGCTGGTGGTGATGCCGAAAGCTCCTCCACTGGTGTGGCTCAAGGTAATAGCGTAGTAAATGTTGACGATGTTGCCAGAGGCGGTTACGCCGGTTCTGTTTTTAATCAAAAAGGCCAGAGCAATATAGGGGGCTCCGCATCGTCGACTGCGAGCGGTGAGAATGCCGGCAACCTGCCCGTGAGTGTATCCGCTGAAGCCAGTGGCGGTGACGGTGGTAGGGGATATGGCTCAGGCAACGATGGCAATGTGGGTGGGGTAGCGAAAGCTATCGCTTCAGGGAGTTCCAGTGGTGGAGGAATGGTCACTGTCTCCAGCGTTATAAAAGCCGGCTGGGGCGGCAATGGTATTCAATCTAACGGAGCGCCTGGTACGACGGCCGAGCAAATTAATTCAGTATCGGGTTCAACCTCCGGCCGCCTGATCCTGGAGCAAACTGCTTTTGGAGGAGCCGGTGGTGATGCTTCAGGTGAAAGCAATATGGCTGGCAACGGTGGAGATGCTATTTCGTCACTCACAACAGCCAACCCAGCCGGCGGCGACATTGTTGCCGAAGTCGATGCTTATGGCGGCCGAGGCGGCAAAGGATCGGGAGGTGCTCAGCATGGTGAAGCCGGGTCTTCTATAGCTGCGATTCACATTACGAGTGCGAATGACGTGACGGCTACTGCTACGGCACATGGGGCACTCGGTACGAGCCAAAGTTCTTCTGCCGATGGCCCGGTAACACCTGGTGGCCGGGCAATACTTGGATATGATTCGATTGGTGTCTGGGGCGAGTCAACTGGCGGCGGCAACGTATCGGTTTCTGGTGTTGCAATCGGTGGTTCGGGAGGTGGCAGCAACGATGGTGATGGCAGCGATGGAGGGAGCGTCAATCTAAGTAATGCCGTTGGAGGCGCAACTGTCGGCGAATTGAGGCTGAGTCAGGAAGCTGTCGCGGGGAGGGGCGGATCAACAAATAATACCGGTAGTCTGGCCGGATCTGCGGGTGACGCGACAAGTGCGCTCGATTTTTCCGGTAGCTCATCGGAATTATATATAGATGTATCAGCCGCTGGCGGTAAAGGAGGGGCCCATCAGGGCCTTAATGGTGGCTCAGCTACAGATGGAGGAATCGCCACATCTCTTGCTCATGGAAGAAATGAGGCCGGATCGTTATCAGTGACTGCATCGAGTACCGGTGGAGAGGGAGGTTTAGGGACTCGAGGTGCAAATAGCGGAACCGGGGGGGGTGCAAGTTCCACAGCATTCGGCACGACCACAGGCGATGGTCATGCTCTATCGGTAATCGGCACGGCCCGTGGTGGGGCCGGCGGTTATGCTGATTTCAGCACTATTCCTGTTATTGCTGGAAATGGTGGCGCTGCAGTTAGCTCTTCCACCGGTACCGTGCGGGGAAATAGCGTCATCAGCGTATCTGATAATGCTTTTGGCGGAAACGGAGGCGGTATTCGATCAGGTATAGGTACAGGTGGAGATGGAGGTTCGGCTTCTTCCACGGCAAGAGGTAGCAGTATGGGGAATGAACTTGTAACTGTCGAAGCAAATGCCCGGGGAGCATACAGCGGAGACAGAAATACAAGATCGGCAGGTGATGCTAGCGCTGCTGCTTTCGGCGCCGGCGGCGGGACCGTTATCGCACGCGCAGCCTCGCAATCAGGAACGATTGGCATTTTGGGGAACTCTGAATCAACAGCTTCAGCTACAACTGCGCGTCGTGGTCAATTAGTGCCATCTGTCACCGCATACGCAGATGCATCGAGCATCGGTGGGAGTACAGTGCAGGCGCGAACAAATACAGGTACTGATAACCTGTCATTGAATTCGGCAAGTTTCTTTCAGGCTGCTGCGTTTGGGACAAGCATGCCTGCTGACACCGTTGCTGAGGCTGCTCTGAGCGGTTCGCCATCCAGAGAATCAGTTGGTCTCAATTTCGATGTGGGCGGCAGTAGTGATATTTTGGGTCTTATGGTGCTGGGAGCTGAGCACTCACAGTTTTCTGATGGCTTAATGACAATGCATAGCGCACAACTGGAATATGATCTTGATATTGCATTGCTTCCGGATCCTCAAAATTTGCTGATTGGATTTTTGGGGGCTCAGTCAACAAACTTTGGATTTGACTCGCTGCTGTTTCAGGTTGAGGCAGAAGGCACCATGATTGTTGACGAATTATTTTCAGACGTTAGTTTGGCTGTGGACTTTTTCAGTGGTCAGACGCTCGATATCGGAAGCATATCGACGCTTACAACGTTCGGGCTTCTGGATCTGGATTTTAATTTGGAAATGACAACCAGAAATTGCTGTGACGGATTCCGTTTCGAGCTTTTATTTGGTAACTCGACTATCGGCGCGGCTATCGCCGTTCCTGAACCCGGCAGTCTGGAATTGCTAATTATTGGCCTAATTGGCATTGCGTGGATTATGAGAGGCCAGAAAGTTTGAAGCAGCTTCGGGAGATTCTCTGGGCCCGGTTATGCATCGTTATGCTCGGTACTGCAGATAGCAACGAACGCTTCTTGGCATTCATCAGTTAAAACCTTTACTTACAACTGAACAGTCGCTCTCGCGCCGCGCTCGGCCATCCATGGCCTCTGCGGCACTTGTGCATCCCTGCACGTCGAAATGCCGGGGTCGGTGGAACTTATGCTCGGAAAACCAATGGTTTTCCGAGCATAAGTTCCACCGCAAATCTTTGCGGTCGCGCAGAGCGTGCCCACAAAGAGGGTGTCACTTAAAGTTCACCCATCACCACCAAATCAACCACTTGCACAGACTGCAGGGCAGACGCGCCACGAACTGTGGGAAAAAGCGCAGTGATTTGGTGGCTCATCTCAGGCTTTCAGTCGATTTGG
Organism: Gammaproteobacteria bacterium; assembly: GCA_021773815.1. Lineage (GTDB taxonomy): Bacteria > Pseudomonadota > Gammaproteobacteria > Steroidobacterales > SMWD01. The sequence goes on along the minus strand of JAJFJS010000037.1, from coordinate 33,716 downwards.
TATTGCCAACTTGCCGGGAAAACGATGCTTAGTCCGGCCGAAAATAATTAGCAGTCTTTGCCTACGTCGTTGGATTTCACAATGCCGCTCTGGGTTTGTCACGGCATAGCTGAACCAGATCCGCAATTGTGGCAGTGCCGACACACATGACAGTGTCCGCGGCGCCCCAATATATTTTTAACGTCCCGTCGTCCTCGGCAATCGCTCCGCAGCTAAACACAACGTTGTGGACATAGCCCGTCAATTCCCACGGGTCCTCGGGTGACAGTATCCAGTCGTCGGCGACGCCCAGAACTTTTGCCGGGTCATCAATATCGTGCAGTGCCACGCCGAGCCGATAGACGGAGCCGTCCATGGTGGGGAAGACACCGTGGAAGATATTCAGCCAACCGTCCGGAGTTCTGATCGGCGTTGCGCCCGGACCGATTTTCATCTCATCCCAGTGATAGGACATGGGTTGTATGACCGGCACCGAGTCTCCCCAGTGCACGAGGTCCCGGGACCAGGATAACCAGATGGACCAGGCGTTGATCTCCGAGTGCGGCCGGTCCAGACGAGCGTAACGACCGTCGAAGGTTTGTGGGAATATGACTACATTGCGCATGTCCGGTTCGCTGATCAGTGAAATTCTTTCGATGGTCTTGAAGTCGTAGGTTCTTGCCAGGCCGATGCGCACACCGAATCTGGAATAGGCGCTATAGGTGATGTAATAAGCGTCATCGATCGGGCAGATCCTTGGATCTTCGACGCCGTATTCTTCAAATTGCGCGAACGCCGCTTCTTTGGAGGGCACCATGAATGGCTCGGGATCCACGTCAAAGTCATAACCATCGTCACTGCGTGCAATGCCGATGATCGATCGCCCGTTATGCCGGTGAGATCGAAACAGCAGGATGTACCGGCCCTCGAATTTGACTGCTCCGGCATTGTGAACCGTCTCGACGGGGTAGGGGACATCATGCTTGGTGAGGATAGGGTTGCGCCGATATCGTTTCACCAATGGTCCATTGTTCATGCCTGGTTCCCCTGCAGAATCTCGTTGTACACGCGGACATAGTCGCTGGCCATGCGGGCCCGGGAGAAACGTTGTTCGGCATCCTGCCGACAAGCGGTTCTGTCGAGTGATGATACGGCGGCCACAGCCTCCACGGCCTGTTCGACACCCGCAACGATGTAGCCGGTCTCGCCGTGTTTGATGATTTCCGGAATCGAGCCGCGGCCAAACGCGATGACCGGGGTGCCGCACGCCAGTGATTCAACGAGGCTCAGCCCGAACGGCTCATCGAAGTTGATCAGATGCAATAACGCCAGCGCCCCGCCGAGCACACGTGACCTTTGCGCCGGCCCTACCGACCCGAGATATTCTACCCGGTCGCCGTCAATATGGGGTTCGATCAGTTCCCGGAAGTAATCACGATCCTGGATGATGCCGGCGATAACAAGTTTCATCCCCGCTTGCCTGGCGACCTGAACGGCTTCCAGCACACCCTTGTCCGGATGAATGCGCCCGAAGAAAAGGAGATACTCTCCGGCTGATTCGCTAAATTGGAATTGTGCTGTGTCGATTCCATGGTAGACCGTGGCGATGTAGTCCAGTGCCGGCGACCGATCAGCATCGCTGATCGCTACATAGTGACTACTGGTGTCGTATTTCTTGTACACGGGCAGAATGGCCGGGGACGAGAAACCATGGATTGTCGTCACGACCGGTGTATTCGTTAGCCGAGAATATGTCAGCGGCAGAAAGTCAAAATTGTTATGAATAAGATCGAAATCTGCGGCGCGCTCGAATACCTCGGATATGTGCAGGCACTCCGCGACCTTCGGATCAACCGAAGAATCCTCTGAATAGGGGCTTGGGCATACGGCGACCAGCGTTCCGCTGGTCTGGGAATCTCCGGTGGCGAACAGGGTCACGTCCAGGCCCATTCGCACGAGCTCCTCGGTCAGCAGGCTGACGACTGATTCCCATGGCCCATAATGACGCGGTGGCGTGCGCCATGAGACAGGGCTGAGAACAGCGATCCGAATGGCCATTTTTTCAATCCGTCAATGTTTAGAATTGTGACTCATAAATCAAGCGTACCCTTGCCTTCACCGCTATACTTCTTGCCGCTTTACTCGGATCGTCTGGTTCCGGTTCATTGTTAGTCGGGTCTTTTGGATGCGCAAACAGCTATGAGGATTAAAGAACAGCGGACTCAGCTGGTAAAGCGGCGTTCGACGTTGCTGAATGCCCAGAGTTCTCGCGTAATCATGCGCCCGCATATCCCCGGTGACCCGGTGCGCATCAAGCGCCTGATCGAGCGAGTCGCAGACCTGGGCGATGAAAATACGCATAACTTGCTGGAGAGCATTTTTCAGGAGTTTGCCGCGCGTCACCGGAATTTCAGGGAGGTTCTGGGCAAAAACTTCAAAAGAATTTCAGAGTATGTTCCGAAGCACATGTCCTTGTCCGTCGAACAGAGGCTCCTGCTCGGTGCGTACTTTTCTTCCGAATATTCGGTTGAAGCGGCGGCGCTCTTTAATCCTTCCATAGTGCCACACCCCGATCAGAAAGGTGTGGCAAAGGGATCGTTGCGTTTCATCATGAGCTTCAGGGCAACCGGTGAGGGTCATGTCTCGTCCATCGAGTTTCGCAGCGGGATCGTCGATCCGAACCACGATATTTTCTTCGATCCCGTGAGCCAGTACGTGGCAACACCCGAGATCCACACGGACCCCGTCTATGACCGGCTTCATTTCAAGCGCAAGCTCGAGGAAATGGGGGCCCGTGATCGGGTCATGAATCGTTTGCTGGAAAAATTGGGGGAGCAGTTCACGATCGGCGAGCTTGAAAAACAGATTGATATTCTAAAATCGACCAAGTTCAGGACGGCAGACAAGAACCACGCAATTGATACAGCGTGGTGGTTGGCCCGCTCGAACTATGAAGTGGTTTTCAGTCCCGAGCAGCCAATCTCCGAGAGAGTAATTTTCCCGGTGTCGCAGAACGAATCATCAGGCATTGAGGATGCGCGCTTCGTGCGATTCATCGGCGACGACGGGTCGGTTACGTATTATGCGACTTATACCGCCTACAATGGTTTTGAAATCCTGCCGCAGCTTCTCGAGACTGACGATTTCCTGACGTTCAAGATGCATACGCTGAGCGGCCGCGCGGCGCAAAACAAGGGCATGGCCTTGTTTCCGCGGAAGATCAATGGTCAATACGTGATGCTGTCACGTCAGGACGGTGTGAATAATTACATCATGTCCTCGACTAGTCTGCGGTTCTGGGAAGATGCGAAATTATTGCAGGAGCCCATCCATCCGTTGGAGTTCGTTCAGGTTGGCAACTGCGGATCTCCGGTCGAAACGCCTGCAGGGTGGCTGGCATTATTTCATGGCGTGGGACCGATGCGTAAATACAGCATCTGGGCCGAACTGTTGGATATCGACGATCCTTCCATTGTTATTGGCAGACTCGATGAACCCGTGCTCGCGCCCGATGAGCATGAACGAGACGGATACGTGCCCAACGTGGTGTACACCTGCGGCAGCATGATCCACGGCGATGCCCTGGTCGTGCCCTATGGCATCGCTGATCAACGGTGCAGAGTGGCCACCGTTTCGCTGCCGGAGCTTTTGTCACGCCTTAAGGCCTATCGGCCGAATTGACCTCTATTCCGACGCGTGCAATGAGCATCTATTCCGGCAGCAGATTCTGGAAATTGAAGAGATCGCTAAGACAATTTGTCATTTGCGGATGATTTTTTAATAGCTTTTTTCTTACCCGTCACGCGGGTTTCCGGGTGTGTTGTTCTCCCGGAGCCAGTCGAGCATTTCACCGATGCTGCCACTGGCTAGCGCGATCGACGAGTCGGCCGCGCCGTAATAGATATTCAGTGTGTCGCCGTCATCCCCGATGACGTATCCACACGGAAAAACAACATCGCTCACGTCGCCCGAGCGTTCGTAAGTCGTCTCGGGACCCATGATCCACTTCGTCGAACGCTGCAGACAGTGCGTCGGGTCCTCAAGGTCGTACAGGGCGAGGCCGATCCGGTACAGGCAGCCCGCCGGTGTGTTGCGCACCCCGTGATATAGCATCAACCAGCCTTTGGCGGTTTCGATCAGCGGCGAGGCTAATCCGATTTTGTTGGCGTCCCACCAAGCGCCGCTTCTTGCACCGAGAACCAGCGTGTGATCACCCCAGTGCTTCAGATCCGGTGAAAATGACATCCAGATGTGTGCCTCACGCAACACGGGTACAGGCCGATGAATCAACACCCAACGGCCGTTGATCCTTCTCGGCAGCAACGCTGCATCCTTATTTTCTGCCGGCATGATGTTGCCGAGTCGCTCGAAGTGTTTGAAATCCTTGGTTAACGCGAGTGAGACTCCGGGTCCGCGCTGCGAATAGCACGTGTAGGTGACCGCGAAGGATTCGCGTTCCGGCAGCCAAACGATGCGCGGGTCCTCGATGCCCCAAAGTTCCTCGGGAAAGTTCTCCGGGTCGCTTGCCAGGGTCGGCTCTGCATCGATACGCCACCCGTCAACGCCGTTATCCGAACGAGCCGCACAGAAGTGGGAGATGCCGGTGCAGTCCTCTACACGACAGAGCAGCAAGGTTTCTCCCGATGCCAGGCGGCAGGCCCCCGGGTTGAAGACAGAATTGACGAAATAGGGCCAATCGCAGGCGGTCAGAATCGGATTGGCGGCATGTCGGCTGATCAGCCGTGGTCGCGGGTCGCATTGAGTCATGTTAAATATCCTGGATACCGTCAAGGTTAAGAAGATCGTTGATACCCGTGCTGTTAAAAAAATTTATCACTGTCGATTTAATTGCCTGCTTGCAGAAGGTACGGGTATGCCGGAGCATGGTCGCAGGTCGATCATAACGACTGGTTGACTCGAGCAAGACGTTCGGCAGCGGTCCGATCGAGATAGGCGGATGCGCAGGGGTGCTTTTGCAGAAAGCTCGCCGGTACCTTGTCTGTCACGGCACCATCCAGTGCCTTGGCGAGAATGGCTGTCTTGTGACGGCCCACCGCCAGAAGCAGGATTCGGCGCGCACTCAGGATGGAGCCGATGCCCATCGTGATCGCCTGATGAGGAACTTCATCCGCGCCGAAAGAGTCCCGTGCGTCGCGGCGGGTCACCGTGTCGAGATTGACGAGTCGGGTACGGCTGGTTCGTGCTGCACCCGGCTCATTAAACCCGATGTGCCCGTTGCGACCAATGCCGAGCAACTGCAGGTCAATCCCTCCGGCGCCAGCAATGGCCCGCCCGTAGCGCTCACAGAATTCCGCAACGCCATGGTTCCGAAGCGACCCATCAAACTCATGAATATTTGCCGGATCCAGATCCACAAGATTGAGAAAGTTTTCTCGCATGAACCGGGAGAAACTGTGGGGGGAGTTGGGTGGCATCGGATAGAACTCATCGAGATTGAATGTCACGACGTTGGCAAATGATTGTCCCTGCCGATGTAAACGAACCAGGTTCTGATAGACCGCAACAGGGGTGGCGCCGGCGGCCAGGCCCAGCACGCAAGTTCGATTACTGGATTTGCGCGCCCGGACGAGCTCGATAATCTCCTGTGCCGTAAAGGCGCTGAGTTCGTTCGCAGTTGAAAAAATTCTGATATCCATGGCCACCCGACACGTTCCAAGCTAGAGTGCTCCTTAATTGCATTGCATGCTAGGCCCGTTGCGCGCAATATGTTTGAGACCCCACCCGCAGTCGCTGTGATCGTCGCCCATCCGGATGATGAGACGCTCTGGTGCGGGGGCCTCATGCTGCAACATCCCGACTGGAACTGGCGTATCGTCACGTTGTGTCGAGTTTCCGATGATGAGCGTGCGACGCGGTTCCGGAGTGTCCTCGGGCTATTCGGAGCAGAGGGAGAAATGGCTGACCTGGATGACGGCCCGGATCAGAGGCCGTTGCCGGCTGCGGATATAGAGCAGACGATCCTGCGGCTGCTACCCCGAGCGGAGTTTGACCTGGTGTTGACCCACGGGCCGCGCGGCGAGTATACGCGCCACCGCCGGCACGAGGAGTGCTGTCGGGGGGTGTCATCGTTGTGGCGCACGGGGCGACTGCAAACCCGCCGCCTCTGGATGTTTGCTTACGAGGACGCTGGCGGCAGCCGTCTGCCCTTGGTATGTGCCGATGCGAGTCAACGCGAAATGCTTACGCCGACCGTCTGGCGTGAGAAACGCAGAGTATTGATCGATCTCTATGGCTTCAGCAAGGATAGCTGGGAGGTTCGGGCTGCGCCGCGCGAAGAAGGTTGGTGGTGCTTCGACGATGCCGGCGCAGCGCACCGGCAAGTGCAGCGATGGAGTTCTGATACGTGAAGGCTTTGATTCTTTATGACTACCCCCCGAGTCCGGGTGGCCTTGCGACGCAGGGAGATCTCCTGTATCGCGGACTGGCTGAGCTCGGCGTAGATGTCCACGCGGCGCATTTCGAGGCGCCGCAGGAAAAGGAGTGGTATTACCGCTGGTTTCAACCCGACGTCGTCGTCGGCATTGGCTATTGGGGACACACGCCGCACCTGATTCAGCATCCCCAGCGCTATGGCATTACTGCCGTTCCCTGGTTCGTGGCGGATGGGTACATCGCCAACTACCATGAGGTACTGAATGATCTTCCGCTGATGCTCGTGACCTCGACGTGGGTCAAGGAGACCTACGTACGCGACGGAATACGGCCCGAATTCATCGAGGTGCTCCCGGTCGGCTGCGAGACCGAGCGTTTCGTTCCGCGGGACCGGGACGATCCAAAAGTCCGCGCCATTCGCGAAACGCTGGGTGTGGCCGATGACCAGCTCCTGATTCTGACGGTGGGCGGCGATGCCGCCTCCAAAGGTGCCCAGGAGGTCATGCAGGCGCTCGCGAAAATCGACTCGGAGGCGCCTGACTGGAAATACGTATGCAAGGTTTGGCCCCAGCCGCGCACAGAGCAGCAGAATCTGCTCGACATGCAGCTCGCGTTACATCTTGGGATTGACAAGAATGTGGCTATCTCGACCGGGCGCCTGTCGCGAAACATCATGCCCTACCTGCTGGCGGCTTGCGATATCTATGCTGCGCCATCTCGCCTCGAAGGCTTCGGCATGATCCAGGTGGAGGCGAATGCCTGTGAGAAGCCTGTAATTGCTATCAACGCCATGGCTTTCCTTGACACCATGGTCCACGGTGAGACGGCATTCCTCGCCGGGGTGGCGCAGGAAATCCAGATCAACGAGGCGATACTCGGCGAGGATCAGGGTTTCGAGGAGAATTCCAGAGTGGTCTTTCCCCGTCCTCGCACGGCTGACTACCGCGCCAACGTTAATGACATCGCCGGCCATTTGCTGGAGCTGATGCGAGACCGGGAATTGCGGGAACGCATGGGTAAGGCCGGGCGCAAGCGTGTGGTCGAGCGTTACGACTATCGGACTGTCGCCAGACGCTTTACCGAAATCGTCCACGATCGACTGGGAATTAACTAACCTCGTGACGACTGCAGTTGAAAGTCTCAAGCGCGGCGATTCGCTGCCGGAATCGGTTCAGCAGGCGAAGCTGGCTGCTGTCGAGGTGCTGCTGCACAATGCGCGGGGGCCCGTTGATGGTCTGCCCCGCACGGCCGGATGGGGTTACCCGGAACCCTACACCCGCGACCTCATGCTTTCTGCTTTCGGAGTTCTTGTCAGCGACAACGAGGAACTCATCGAAACACTGGGCCGCACGCTCACTGTTCTGGCGCAGAATCAGACCCGGCGCGGTCACATTCCTTCGATGGTGCACGACCCCGGTAACCTCGGGTCGAGCGATACGACGCCCTTGTTCCTGATCGCCGTCGCTCTGTACCGACGAGCCACTGGTGAAAAAGATTTCCTCCGTGGCGCGGTCCAAAAGGCTTTGACCTGGATGCTGTACCAGAGTCCGGATGATTCGGTGATGGTAGGGCAGCTCCCCACCAGTGACTGGCGGGATGAGCACTGGGTGTTGGGCTATGGCTTGTATGTGAACAGCCTGGTTTACGCCTATCTGAAACTTTACGGTCAGGAAGAGGAGGCGGATACGCTTCGCGCTCTGGTGAACCGTTTTGATGTTCGGCGGGATGTCGGCAATCATCACATCCACGAGGGGCTTGTCGTGCGCGCAAAACCTTATTTTGCGATGTACTCATATAAGGTTTACAACAACGAACGCTTCGATCTTCTGGGCAACTGTCTGGCGGCGCTCACGGGCCTTGCTTCCAGGAGTCGCCGACGGGAACTCATCCGGTGGCTGGAAGGCGAATGCGATGCATTGCGGGAGCAAGGTGAGCTTGGCGTCGATTTGTCTCCATGCCTGCTGCCATACATACGCGGCGACGACCCCGACTGGCGACCGAGGTACGAGGAATTTAATCAGGCGGGTGAATACCACAACGGCGGCATCTGGCCCTTCATCTCTGGATTGCATGTGGCGACCTGTGTGGCCGCTGGCCGCCATGGCCTCGCACGCCGTAAACTTTCGGCTCTGACGGACCTCGTCCGCTTGCATCGCCGGGATTCCCTGACCTGGGGTTTCAATGAGTGGATCAAGGCGCAAACCGGTGAGCCCATGGGCTGTGACTGGCAGAGCTGGTCGGCCGCGATGTACCTGTACGCAGCGGCGTGCGTGGAACGCAAGAGTACGCCATTCTTCGAGGATATCCGCGACGCCGATCAGCATTGAGGTTCGGCGTAATTGTCGCGGCTCAAAGCAAGTCAATAACCTTGAGTCGCAGTCCGGAGCTGTCAACCGAATGGTTTTCGAACTCCGCTTCTTCTACACCTCTTTGCTTGGTCGTTAAACCTCGGAGATTATAAATGGCGAGCAGTGAGAGTATGTAAGACAGTGTTGATTCTGCTCCCTGGTTTTCATTGACGCCGTCTCGCTGGAGTCCGTCCCGGCAGCCGCCGCTGGCGTGATCGTAAATTTGCAGTTGTTGGTCGTTCTTGCCCAGGTGCCAGTTGAAGCACGTGGTGGCCAGGTCAACCCATTCCTCGCTGTGGGTGCATTCATACGCTTCAATGCTGGCGCCGATCATGGCGGCAGCCTCCAGGGGCTGCTGTGCGTATCGGGCTTTGGCGCCTGACTTCGGGAACCAGCCCTCGTTGCCAACCGGGGCAAAGCATCGGTTGGACGGATCGAGCTGAACGTCACGCAGCCACTTGAGGACATCCAGACCGAGGGCAACCATGTCGCTATTTTGTGTGGCCCGACCACAGGCCATGAGTGCCTGCGGCAAACGAGCATTGTCGTAGGTTAAATGATCTTCGTGCCAATTCCAGTCGTTGGTGGCGTATTGTGTAAAGCGGCTGGTGAGCCTGTCGCCAAGCGATCGCAGGATCTCCCAGGCGCGCTGGTCACCGTCGTTGCGCCGCAGGTATGCCTGGATGCCCAGAATAGGAAACGCGATCGCGCGGGAATCGCTAAAAGTGTCCAGTGCGGGCAGCGCGTTGTTAAAGAGTTCCGTCGCGAGAGCGACCTGTCCGCTGCGACGCCCCCAGCCTGCCTTTATGCCCAGCGCCCATAGCGCTCGGCCGTGAGAATCCTCTGAGCCGACTTCCTCGAGCCACTGACGCTCGTAGCTCATGAAGTTGCGAAATCTGCCGTTGTCCGGATTGAATGCGTCGTCGAGGAAGCTCAGGTAGACAGCGGACAAATCCGCCACGCTAGCGTCGGTTCTATTCAGATCGTTTGCCCTGGTCGTGACGATCAGCGCGCGTGCGTTGTCATCGACGCAGTATCCGTGCCCGCGGTTCGGGATTGTGTATTTCGCATGTTGCAGTATGCCGGTGTCATCTGTCATTGCGCGCAGATGTTTCAGGTTGACCTGCGGCAATCGCTGCTCGCGCTGACTGAGGGTATCCAGCACAGCGATATCCGATTTCTTCGAACGTGGGGATCTCGCATCGGCGAACAAATCCAGATAGCGGCGGCCCATTTTCTTCATGACCATCGGTCGACAGTATTCATAGGCAGCCCGCCGCATCGTGAGGCGTTCGTCGGGATGGTCCAGAAGATAGTTGACCTCGCGGGCCAAAGCGACGTGGTCTTTAAACGGAACTAACCTTCCGCGCTCGGCGGCCAGCATCTCCTGAGCATGCCAATAGGGAGTCGATACGACCGCCTTGCCGGCTCCCAGGGCATAGGCCAGCGTGCCGGAGACTATCTGGGCTTCGTTCAAGTATGGGGTAACGTAGATGTCTGCAGCCCGAATGATATCGAGTAATTCATCACGCTCCAGGAAGCGATCATGGAAGACGATGTTTTTGGCGACGCCTAACTCCTTTGCCCGAAGGTGCAGGCTCAGGCGATATTCCTCGCCACTCTCGGCTTTCAAATGCGGATGCGTTGCGCCAACGATAAAATAGAGTACCTCGGGATGTGAGCTGACAATTTCCGGTAAGGCATCGACCATATACTCGATACCCTTACCCGGGGACAGCAGTCCGAATGTGAGAACTACGATTTTGCCGTCTGCGACCACCTTGCTCTTGATCGGATCGGATTCCAGAAACGGCACATCGGGAATTCCATGATGAATCAAAGCGATCTTGCGTTCGGGTACATGGTAAATGTCACGAAGAAAATCGGCACCACGTTCGCTCATCACGACCAATCGATCGGAAAGGGCGGCAAGCTGCGTAATGATTTTCCGTTCTTGCGACGAGGGATCTTTAAGTACCGTGTGCAGGGTCGTAATCAACGGACTCTTAAGATCTTGCACTAGCTCTATGATGAAGCTGCCCCGCTGGCCGCCAAATATGCCGTATTCGTGCTGCAGGCAAACCACATCCGGATCGCGCAAGTTCAGGAAGCCGGCGGCGAGACCGTACTCGTTGAGATTATCCTGACTGATCTGGAATCGTACCTCTGGCGGGTATTCATAGCCCTCGTGACGGTCATTCATGGCCACGATCGAACAGTCTATAGTCGGGTCGTTCTCGAGAATTGCTGCGGCGAGATCAAAAGTGAAGGTGGCAATTCCACATTGCCGGGGGAGGAAATTTCCGATGAGCGCAATTGATTTTTTGGCAGGCATCATGCTGATCTGGCTTCTAGGGTCCATTCAACTGCATGTGAATGTCTTGGCTCAGAGTAGCATGAATCCGGTAGAGTCAGGGTCGACGGATCCATCGTTCACTAAGGGAAAAGGGGCTTTCGGAGGCAAGCGGGACAAGGCCGTTACATCGTGTATTTTTTCGCGTTGAAGTTGCTGCGGGAGACGCGCGGGATTCGGAGTTGTCCGGGCTTATTCCTTGCGGCGCCGCTCGGGCGTGCGGTGTAAAGGCAAGCACCGCTGCCACCTCTCGATCGACTAACGTTTGTGCGTCCGGCGCTGATCCGGCGACACTTTTCCGGTCACATTCATGTGCATAGCAATGGACGCCCTTTGGTGATTGTTAATTAAAACAATTACTTACAAATATTCTGCCGCGCTCGCGCCGCTCTCGGTCATCCATGGTCTCTGCGGCACTTATGATCCCTGCACATCGAAATGCCGGGGTCGGTGGTTCGCCCAAAAAACCAATGGTTTTCCGGGCATGAGTTCCGCTGCAAATCTTTTCGGTCGCGCAGAGCATGTCCACATAGAGGGTGTCACTCAAAGCCCACCCATCACCACCAACATAATCAAGCGCTTACCTTCTCTCGCACAAAATTCAGAATGGTCAGTAGGGAAAAATTGCGGGACCCCGTTATACGACGTGTAGCGGCATGCCTGAGATAAACTGGCGGGGATAACGTGGCATGGAAGGACGGTTTCAGTAATCGCCTGTTAACAATATTTGATCGGTTGCCGAATTAGCCATGAAATAACTTGCCTAAAGACAGGTCAAATAAATTTGACACCTTTACGGATTATTACCGACACGCGCTGCATGGAATGCGTCGAGAAATTGACTCAGGCAAGATCCGAGCTGACGCGTTTGAATTTACCGGGCCGATCCAGCTTCCAGATGCCCCGGGTGATCCGGTACGGCCGGTCCGGCACAGCCTCGGCGAGATGTTGAACGAGCATCTGCCTTGCGATCTCCGGTCGGTCCGAATCGAAAAACAGATGCAGTGACCCGTCGATGAGTTGATGAAGTCGCCATGCCGTCAGGTGCGGTACCTGTTCAAATTGAAAGCTCAGCGGCGATATCCTCCGACCCGCGCCGTCGATGATCCAGTCGTCGCGACGGGCCACATTAATCGTGATCGTCGGCAGTTGCACGAGGCAATCAGTTCTCTCATTGTCGAACGTGACGATGTCGCCGAGGCGATAACGCAATAGCGGTTGCGATGAAACAAACAATGGTGTCGCAATCAGGCCTGCGGGGTCCGCTTCCAATATGATTTCGTCAGTATTGGCGTGATAGCGATGACAATGTGGGCATTGCCAGGCGATCGCGCCGGTCTCGGTCGAGCCATATCGATCCAGCACCGTTGCGCCGAACGCCTGTTCCATCAAGTTCCGCCACTCGTTGGTCAGAAATTCTCCGCCCGGTCCGATGATGCTGACCCCGATGTGATCGAGCGAGCGTTGTGACTCACCGATAAACCGAACGATGCCACTGGCTATGCCTCGAATCAGCTGGGGCCGCAGCGTCTCAAGCAGGTTCAGGATGGCCGCCGGTTCCGCGCTGGCGCCGGTAAACCAGGTGCGATAGTGGCGCCCGGCAAAAGTGAACTCCTTGGGACTCATGTTCGGGTCGGCACACCAGCGACCGTCGACGAATACGACCTGCGTCACGGACTCCGGCAGGTCATAGAAAATCTGCGGCCTGTAGAGAAGCGCCCGGCGAAACTCACGTTCGCGCCGGCTATTGTGAATCGTGACCTGCAGTCCGCTGGTGCCGGAGGTTCGCGCCTCTCTGGTCGGCGTTGCGGGATCGAGGGGAATGAGGGCCAGCTCCGGTTTCTCCAACGGCCGGACTTGTGTCCACGCATCTGCGGTACCGATTCTGTCGGCATAGAAGCGGCCGTGACGACGATACCGATTCAGCAGCTTGTCGAGATCGTGGCTGACCGGTAAGTCGAGCGCCCGCTGCCGCAGCAAATTAGCCCATTGCGATTGGGATGCATGGATTGCGGAGCGATTTTTCACAATATATGGCGGCCTTACCAAGGAAAACCCCGTTTGGATAACGATAAAGGTGTCAGGTTTATTTTCCTTCTAAATAAACCTGACACCTTTTTCATTTGTTTGTATACGAATGATTATCAGTTAGCTAACACAGACGATCGCATAGCATTCTTATCTATTAACTTACGGTTGACACAGCTATAGGACTCAATTGCATAAAATCACCTTGCCTTAAACGGGTGCGCACCTACTGTGCTTATACCTCATATCAAAAATATGATTTCACCGGTGGAGTTTTGCCGAGGGAATAATATTTCATAAGATCGAAAATACGAATTAATCGATAGTTGTTCGGACAGTTTCCATCCTTTTCCTTGTGATCGGGTTGCTCTCTGGAGCATCACCCGGGTTAACTTTCGTGCGAATCAAAATCTTCAGAACCTAAGACTACTATTCAAATGTATTTCAGGAGCATTACATGCCAGCAATAATATTATGGGGAATCGTCCTTTTCACAATTGCGCTAGTATTTTATTCAGTTAGCGTGTGGGCAGGGTGGTTTTCAAAGCGTCTAAAACTCTGGCATATTTATGTTTTTCTGATTGGTCTTTTTACCGATTATTTAGCGACAGTACTCACCTATATCGGTGTTGGTGGAATAGTATTTACCTGGCACGCGATCCTTGGTTTTATCTCTATTGCTTTAATGACAATCCACGTTGTTTGGGCGATGTTGGCCTATCGCAATAAAAGTGATCGTTCAATCACAAATTTCCATAGGATTTCGATAATGGTGTGGGGCTTTTGGATGATTTCTTATGTATCCGGATTTTTTTCTGGCGTAGCAAAAGTAATCCAATAAATGGGGTCAGAGTAAAAACCGGTTATTCAGGGGCTATCTTTGGGTCGCAACCGGGGCCGACTGTAGTGAAACTTGGTGATTTTTTGAAGGGCATCATCCATGCCAGGAATGCGGCGCAAGTGTCCACCCGGCCTGCCGGTTCAGATGGTGTAACGGGACAACAGTTACCAGATGTGTTTTGCCTCCAATACCCGCCGTGCCCGGGTGGCCAAATAGGCAGCCGCAAGGGGCTTACTCGGCGACTGGTCCAGTCGTATCCGGTTCCGGTTCATGTTTCCGAAGAAATAATCGTCCGGAAAAGCAGACGCTGATGGGGCAGGAATGAGGCCCCCGGCAGCCGGAATACACGAAGAATTGGTGTATTCCGGCTTTGGAATGTATGGGCAAGCCATTTTTGCCCATGATGCCAACCGGGCGGCTCAATGTTGGAGGATTAGCCGCAGGCTCATCGAGTCGTCCGCATTGACATTGCCAGGGATTCTTTGCATTCGGTTGGCTTCATGCCATCGGTGACCCGACTTGATAGAGGCTGTACGAGTAGGCCAGCACGATGATGAAGTAGATCGAGCACTGCGTAACGATTTCGTAGATTTTCTGGAACATGACATTTCTCCTGACTGGGTTGACGTTCGGCCCGTTCGTCGGGCTTGGGAGAAATGATCGCGAGCGGGGCGCTCTGAGAACTGAGGAAAAACGGGTTTTATTGCCGGCAAAAACCGCTTTTTGTATGGAATTTGCCAATAATGGTCATTATTGACCAAAAAAGTTTACTGTAGAAAAAAATCAGCCTGGGGTGCCCCGGTGACTGAGCCGTGATACCCCAGGCTATCGAATAAGCCAGTTGGCTGAAACTCAGGGATTATCTCTATTGGGGGATCTTCTCCGTAAGGTGGCAGCCGCCGCAGCCATTGCCGCCGCCGACCGGATCCACATTAATTATATCTCCACTCTTGGTCGTGACTTTGATGTCGTAACAGTAATCCCATTTAGTGGCGCCTTCATGTCCTGGGGCCCCGTCAGGTCGAATCTTGCAGGAAATCTTTTGATTGCCTTTGTATTTGCCCGAATTTCCGTTTTTCCAATTATTTTTATTACCCTGAGGATCGCAGGGCCAGGCTTGCGGGGCATCAGGACTAAGCGCGCAATCGGGGATTTCTGTCCTGAACTGAATTTCATACTCTTCAATTTCCGCACCCGTACCTTTAGCCGTCCGCTGGAATGGAGTGGTTAATATCTTCCAGCTCAGGGTGTCTTTGTGCCAGAAATCCTTTTGCTTGTCGTGGGAGTCGAGGTAAATGTTGCCAAACTTGTCGACGATGATCTCGACACGGCGATCGTTGCCCTTATATCTCTTCATCACCGGGCAGTTATCAATGCCCAATGGTTTCTGACCCTGACCAACGGCGGGTAGTACCGGCGCCAGCCCTTCGGTGGACCCGTAGGCCGAGCTTGTTATGGTCAGCGTCATCAGTCCGGCCAACAGCATTAGTTTTTTATTCATTATTTTCATGTCATCTCCCCTGTTGTTGTGAGTAGTCACTTACGAGTGTCGGTTTCTTCTTCTATTAACAAGGTCAGGCGTTCATTTCCCCTGACCGATGCGAGCAATGGTTCGGCTTCGAGCATCTCCAGCGGGAAACCGAATTCCACGGCACGCATGGTTTCTGCAACGGCATTCTCATACTCGTCCATTTGAATGTAGGCGAGCGCGGCGTAGTAATACTTGTAAAATTCGGTGGACTCCGCGGCCAGACTGGCTTCGAGCCTGTTTCGCGCGCATGCGAAGTCCCCGAGCCGGGCGCAAAAGTGGGCTAGTGCTGCCAGCGTAAAGTCCTGATCCGGATTGATCTCCAGATCCAGTTCAGCCAACTTACGGGCTTCGCGATACGCGGCGGCGGTCTCCTGCTCTTGGTCGGGAAGCTGCAGCAATGCATCGCCGAGGTTACCCCAAAACGTGAAATTCCTCGGTGCCAGCTTGATCGCTTCCCGGAACATGACGGCAGCATCTTCGTAGCGTCCGAGATAGTAATAATTGATGCCGATGTTCGAATAGGCCAGTGACGAGGGTTTGCGCGCGATGGCCTCGCGATAGGCGACCGCGGCCTGTTCGAAATCTCCGGAGACGCCATAGGCAATGCCGAGATTGCTGTAGGCCTGGGCGCTGCCGGGCTGTAGCTCTGTGACCCTTTGGCACATTGGAATGGCCTCGGCGGCGCGTCCGTTCGTCCACAGGAACAGGCAATAGTGCGAGTAGCCCAGTGGGTCACCGGGGCCGACCTCGATGGCTTCCTGATAGGCCCGTTCCGCTGCTTCAAGATTGCCGCGTTCGGCATACACCAGCGCCAGTTCGACCCGAGCCTCCGTGTAGGCCGGATACTGCTCGATGACCTGTAAAAATTCATCCTCGGCAAGCTGCAATTCGCCCGAAATCCGACGTAGCTTGCCGAGCGCCGTGCGGGTCAGTGGTGATTCGGGCGCATACTTTGTGGCTGCATCGCAGGCTTGTCTGACTGCCGGCATCGTATCCGGCGCCTGGTTATCGCCGACGGCTTTGAGGCGCACCGAGCACAGCCCGGCATAGGCCTCGCCATATTCAGGGTCGAACTCGAGCGCCCGTTCGTAGAACCGGATGGCGTTGCTGATGGCTTCCACGGTCGTCGGCCCGTCAAGAAAACTGCGGGCCTGCAGGTAGTAATCATAGGCATCGACGCTTTCCGTCGAGCGGGCAAATTGTTCCGACGACAAACCGATCGGCGTGACCAGTTTCAGGGCCTTGACGACGCGTTCGGCGATCTCGGACTGGATTGTGAAAACGTCCGACGTCGTGCGGTTATACACCTCCGACCACAGGTGATAACCGGAGCTCGTATCGATCAGCTGGGCTGCGATCTTGAGTCGATCGTCACTGCGCCGGATACTGCCCTCGAGGACATAACGCACGTTCAGTTCCTTGCCGATATCGCGGATGTCCATGCTTTGCAGGGAGGGTCTGAATGATGAGGTGCGCGCCGCGACTTCCAGGCCGTCGATCCGGGCCAGCACATTGAGTAAATCCTCCGAAATGCCGCGGCCCATCCAGTCGTTGTTCGTGCCAGAAGTCATGGCCTCGAATGGCAGGACTGCAATCGAATGGTCGTTTGTCGTCAGTGTTGTTTGAACGTTTTGATTGGTTGTCGGCGATAACAAGCCAATAGCCGTAAAAATAGCGGCCAGGCCGGCCAACAAGGCTGCCGGCAAACGGTATGTGGCCAGTGCTGAAAAGTATGTGGGTTTGGCTTCTGGTGCCGGCGCAGTTTCAGGTTCTGGTTCTGGTTCTGGTTCAGATGGGGATAAAGGAATAACCTTGGTGATCAGCCGGTAGCCTCGTTTGGGAATGGTCTGGACGTACTGAGGCTTTTCCCGGTTATCCCCGAGCGCTTTGCGCAGATCGCCGATACAGCGGGTCAGCGGTTCATCGGTAAAGGCACGCTCACCCCAAACCGTGCGCAGGATCTCGTCACGTGTGACAACTTGATCCTCGTGTTCGACCAGGCACATAAGAACGTCGATGCATTTCGGCTGCAGACGACGTCGTCCCTGAAGTCCAATCAGCAGACCTTCTGCGGGTCTGACTTCCCACTCGCCTAGTCTGAATCCTCGGTGCAATTCAGAGTCCGGCTCCATGATGGCCCTCAGGTAAAGCAGAGTTGTTTAAGTGTATCCTATATTTACAAATATGGTCGCATTTCACGCTCGCCAAAGAGATGAATGTTGGGTCATTTTCAAGTATTGGCGTGATTGAATCGTCTCGAATGGCGTTAAGGATAGGGACTTCTATCCCGGCGGTTGAGTCGAATCATTAGAGTTAAAGAATCGCACTCATAATGCCGGGGTCGGTGGATCGCCCGGAAAACCAATGGTTTTCCGGGCCTAAGTTCCACCGCATATCCTTGCGATCGTGCAGAGCGCGCCCACCAAGATGGTGTCACTTAAAGTCCACCCATCACCATCATTCAATTCAAGCACTTATCTCTTCCGATCCTGGCGGGCCCGGCATTCACAGTGCAGTGCTTGCCAGTTTATCCGACTGACCAATGACCGCTGCACAGCTCCGACCAAAGCTTTGGCCGCCACTTCTGGTGCTTCTTGGTGTATGTGGTTCCAGGCATTTGAGCAAGCGGTAGCCAGACGGTCGGTATCAGAAAATGTAGCTAATCAGCAGGAATACCAGAAAGCTTGCCAGGGCGGCCAGGCTCGCGAGATCCAGGTAAACATTCAGCAGTTTCATGCGTTAACTGTAGAGCAGGCACGCATGCAATCGAATTATCGTTTTGCTGTTAGGAAATAACCTCAGGTTTGGGCGGTCGAAGCGCAGGCAGCTCTAGCCCAGCCACACGCTCAACAGCAGCGCGACCGGCGCCACGATGGCCCAAAGGAGTACGGCCAGAGCGACCTCCCTGCCACGCAGGTCCGTCAGGGTCTGACGGGTAATTTCCGTACCCACCAGGAAAAGGGCCAGAACCAGCATGGATTTGGACAGGGTTTTGGCGGCCAGCAACAAAGCCGGTGGCAATTCTACCAGCGTGCCCAGGGCGGCAGCAGCGACGAACAGCAGGACAAACGCCGGGATGCGCAGGCGTGCGGTTCCCGCTTGCCGCAGTAATGCAACGATAAACACCACTGGAATCAGCCACAGGGTCCGCACCAGCTTCAGGGTCGTGGCCACTTCAGCCGCTTCATCCCCGAATATCGCTGCCGTTGCTACGACCGAGGAGGTGTCATGAATAGCCAATGCAGCCCAGATGCCGAACTGCTGTTGGGTCAGGTGCAGTTGCTCGCCAATAAACGGGAAGCTGAACAAAGCAACAGCATTCAGCAGGAACACCACCGCGAGGCAGACTCCGGTTTGTGCGGGGCTGGCCTTGATGACCCCGGAAAGCGTGGCAATCGCCGTGCCACCACAAATTGCAGTTCCGGATGAGATCAGCGTGGCGCCGTCGGCGGGTGCGCCGAGTAGTCGCCCGAGTGCCAGGCCGATACCCAACGTGCCCAGCACGATAGCGCTGATCAGGCCGATATAGGTGCTCGACAGGTCCCATAAAGTGTTCAGTGATAAACCCAGGCCCAGCAATACGATAGCTCCCTGCAGCAGCCATGTGCCGGCGTTTGCAGGCAGTGCAAGCGGCTTTTGACTTCGCGCCAAGGTTAGTGCGCACCCCACCAGCAGGGCAATAGCAGGGTTGCCGAGCCAGATCAAAAAGGGGATGGCGATCACTGCGCTCAGAATTCCGGGCCGGGAGCCTTTCAGCAGCGCGCGTGAGATACGGGTATTCACGCGGTTCATTTTAGGTTGTCTAAAAGCAATTCATAGGGCTTTCTAATCGTGTGGTCTTGAAATATAGGAATTTCACCGTCCTGCACATCACGGATACGGTGCCGATCAGCCGTTTACTTGGGCCGGTTTTCATGAGAGCCAGGTCTCCTGTTTGAAAGATTGCCGAGACAATCATGTCGCCGGGGTCTGTCAGCACGTGAAATACGATTCCCGCACGACAGGTTGCGGGCATTTCTCTGCTCCGCTCGACGCTTCTCTGCGGCCGGCAGAGCTGGCGCTGTATCCGATCCGCGGCAGCCGAACGGTGCCGTCATATTTCGGCAACCACGGCTGTATTACTATGGGCAAAGACATATCAGGAGTGTGCGCAGATGACATACCAGCGGATTTCCTTGCAGCCTGTATCGGGCTCCCTGGGTACCGAGATTCATGGCGTGGATCTCAGCGCAACACTCGATGATGAAACCTATGCCGAGATCAAACAGGCGCTGCTGGAATACCTGGTGGTCTTTTTTCGCGATCAGGACATCACGCCCGCGCAACAGATCGCCTTTGGCAAGCGTTTCGGCGACTTGCATGTGCATCCGTTTATTCCGGCGCTGCCGGGGCATGATGAAATCATCCGCCTGTTTGCAGAAACCGGCGAAAAAGACACTCTGCGTCTGGCCAATTCCTGGCATCCGGATCTGAGCTATACCGACAATCCGCCGCTGGCCGCCATTCTGCGCGGCGTGCAGATACCTGCACGCGGCGGTGACACGATGTGGGTGAATCTATACAAAGCCTACGACACCTTGTCCGATCGCATGAAAGTGATTTTGGAAGACATGGTTGCCGTGCACGACGTCACCAAAACCTACCGCCGCACCGAACTGCAAAGAGAAGGTGGCGCAGACCAATACTGGAAAACCTTCCAGAAAGCGCCGCCCACCGAGCAGCCGCTCGTCAAGATCCATCCGGAAACCGGGAAAAAGTTGCTCTACATCAGCGAATTGACGACGACACACATCGTCGGCTTGAGTCCGCTGGAAAGCGATGCATTACTCAACATGCTGTTCAAACACATTGACTGGAAAGAGCTGCATTGCCGGTTTTACTGGCGAAAAAATTCGATCGCGATGTGGGACAACCGCTGCACCGCGCATTATGCGGTGCGCGACTACACTGAGCCGCGGGAAATGCATCGGGTTACGGTGCTGGGAGATGCCTTTAGCTGAGTCTCCCGGCATAGATGTCGAATGACTGGCTTGCCTTCGAAAGCGCTCATGCGGCATTCATCAATTTTATTGATTCAGGACGGTAATTTATGTGGCTTCTGAAGAATCTTTTTAAACGGGCGGTCAGACGCGGGACGTTACGCGTTTATGACGTCGACAATGCTCTGCATGAGTTTGTCGGGGAGCCGGCAGAGCCGGTCGTCACTATGCGGTTGCAGGACAGGAAGCTTTATCACAGCTTGTTTCTGAACGGCAAGATGACATTCGGCGAGGCCTACACCGACGGAACGCTGACCTTTGAGGAAGGCAGTACCGTGCACGATTTTCTGCGTCTCCTCGTGCAGAACCAGGCCAGTGTTGCCACTCACCCGATGCTCAAAGTGGTAAACCGGCTCAATCGGTTGCTGAAGCCCTTGCAGCAGCTAAATCCGGTCGGCAAAGCGCAGAAGAACGTCGCGCACCATTACGACCTGTCGGCCAGGCTCTACGAATTGTTTCTCGACGCAGACCGTCAATATTCTTGCGCCTATTTCTGTACGCCGGAAGATACACTCGAAATTGCGCAGGAAAACAAGAAGCGCCTGGTGGCGGCAAAGCTTGCGTTGCAACCCGGGCAGAAGGTTCTCGATATCGGCTGTGGCTGGGGCGGGCTCGCTCTGTTCATCGCCGGGCAGGCGGACGTCGAGGTGCTGGGTGTGACCCTGTCGCGGGAACAGCATGCCATTGCAAACCAACGGGCGCAGGCAATGGGCCTGGCAGACCGGGTGCGCTTCGAACTCATGGACTATCGGCATATCGATCAGAAATTTGACCGTATCGTCTCGGTTGGCATGTTCGAACACGTCGGGGTGTCACACTACGATGAGTTTTTCGCGAAGATAAACGCGTTGCTGGTCGATGATGGCGTTGCCGTGCTGCATTCGATCGGACGATCTTGTCCGCCGGGCTCACTGAGCCCGTGGATCCACAAATACATATTTCCCGGCGCGTATTCACCGGCATTGTCGGAAGTATTTCCCCACGTGGAGAACAACCGGCTCTGGGTGACAGATCTTGAAATTCTGCGTATGCATTACGCGATGACGTTGATGGAATGGTACCGCCGGTTTCAAGAGAACCGGGACGAAATCGCGAGACTCTACGACGAGCGGTTCTGCCGCATGTGGGAGTTCTACCTGCTGAGTGTCGAAACGTCGTTTCGTCATGGCGCCGGTATGGTATTTCAGATGCAGTTGGCCAAGCAGGCAGGCACGTTGCCGCTGACGCGCCATTACATACTGGATTCCGTCGGTTAGCGGTATTGAATTTGTCAGTACCACCGTAGCTCCTATGCCGGAATTACCGGAATCATGCAGCCGGGAAATACGGGCGTGTCGTGGGGCAGCTTGATCCGTGTGCGGCTGACGCCTTGTCGGTTCATCTTGCTCTCAGGACGGGTGTATGCGTATTCGCTTCCCAAGATACGTAAAGATAGATTTCAGTTCCGAGACGAGATAGACCTGGTTCCACCGGCACGACCGGAGTACTTCGACTGCACACCTCGCGCGATCGGTATTGCGACGCGGAGTGAGATTTTGCGCGCGCTAATACGCCATTTTGTGCTGGAGTGATGCACAGGGTGTCGCCGAAATTTTCGTGTAAGCCTTCGTAGGTTTAATTGAGTTTTTCTGTCAATGGTTGGATATTCTTTATTGATTGGGTAGGTCTGCGATCCAATTCGTGCGAACGAATTCCAGTTCTTCGCGTCCCTGAATTCCGGCTGCGGCAATCAGCAACGATATCGTTGACGGGGTAGGCACAAGCCCTGCTTGCATCAGGCAGCCCTAATGGCTAAATTGATCAGGTTGCGTGACTTCGCCATCGGCAGGAGGCTTATCGTGACAATTAGTGCAAGAAGACTGGCAATCGCATTCGGAATAGCCGCCGCCATTCTGTGGATATTTTGCAGTGCACTCATAGCATTAATACCCGGACCAATGATGTCCATAACGGGGCACATGTTTCACGCCAATATGGGCGATATCGGTTGGACTCTCACGCTGGTTGGGTTCGTGATCGGTCTTGTTGCCTGGGTAGTTTGTGCCGCAGCAACCGGTTGGCTAATCGGCTGGCTGTACAATCGCGTTGAGCGGTCCAATGCGCTGTAGTCTGGTTCTTCAGTTATCGGGGAACTGGTGAAGAGGCCGGTCCTAGATGCCAGCATGAAATTGCGAACATCCACCCGCCGGCGGTTCTACTCGTCACGCTTGCAGCGTTCTTGCCAGGTGGATGTCGGTATTCACGGGTATTTTTCGGGCGCTTTCTTCCGGCGCACTTGTCAGGTATTGAGTTGCGAACCGTATGAGCGTCGCGAGCTGGGTTTGAAAAAAGAGCCCGAATCGTTTTCATTGTGGCCGTCAATGCTGAACAATCCCAGTAGCCAGACCCGGTAGAGAAATGGCGTCGACAGAGAAATACCGTATATCGCCTGTCCGTTACTCCCGGTACCCAACATGCACTTGTGAACGAATGGGCGCATGATAGTTTCCTCCGGTCATTCCATGAAGTGACTATCGTGAAGCATCATTCGGAAAGCAAAATATCCCTGATAGGCTCTGTATCGCTGGGTACGGGCGTCATGATTGGCGCCGGCATATTTGTATTGATGGGGCAGATCGCGGAACTGGTCGGCCAGATTTTCCCACTGGCCTTTCTGGCCGGCGCAATCGTGGTCGGTATCAGCGCTTATTCCTATGTCAAATTCTCGAACGCCTACCCTTCAGCGGGGGGCATCGCCATGTTTATGCGCAAGGCTTATGGCCCCGGCACCTTGGCGGGAACTTATTCTTTGCTTATGTACGTATCCATGGTTATAGCCGAGAGCCTTGTCGCTCGAACTTTTGGATCCTATACGCTGCGATTATTCGAAGTAGATAACACGGCGGCACTGGTGCCAGCGCTGGGCGTATTTCTAATTGTTGTCGCCTACGTCATAAATATTTCTGGTAACAAAGCCATTGAGCGAACTGCCAATGTAACCGCAGTTGTAAAAATCGCAGGAATCGGCGTACTGGCAATAGCCGGATTGGCGGTCGCTGGCTTTCCTTCGGTGGAGGGATGGGGTAGATCCGGTCAAGTTGCGGCGAGCGGCAGTAACTTTAACTTCGTCGCCGCACTCGCCCTGGCAATTCTCGCCTTCAAAGGCTTCACCACCATAACCAATCAAGGTGCGGACATCATTGACCCGCATCGCAATATAGGGCGCTCAATCATCATATCGATTTTCATCTGCACGGTGATCTATACGATTCTGGCATTGTCGGTGTCCAGCAGCCTGAACATCGAGGAGGTCATTGCTGCGAAAGACTATGCACTTGCCGCTGCCGCCAGACCCGTGTTTGGCGAACTAGGGTTGCTATTCACCGTCCTGCTGGCGATGGTCGCTACGATATCGGGCGTGATCGCCAGTATTTTCTCTGCATCCCGAATGTTGGCCATGCTCAGCGACATGAAACAATTGCCACGGTTGTATCGGGGCCTAAAAAATCCGGCACTGGTTTTTACGGTAGCTCTCGCAATCGCTTTAACGGTGCTCTTCGATCTGACTCGCATTGCCTCGATCGGCGCTATTTTTTATCTAATTATGGACATAGCAATTCATTGGGGCTTATTTCGCTACCTCATTGATGAGACGAAAGCGATCCCGGCCATTCCCATAATCGCGATCATACTGGATGTCTTTATTCTCAGTACATTCTTACTATTGAAGTACCAACGCGATCCGCTGATAATTATTGTATCGCTGGTCGGTATCTGTGCAATCCTGGTTGCACAACGACTATTTATGATCACTCATACAGACAGCAGCGGCCGTATGCACATGGAAATGAAGGCTATGAAGGACGATTCTGAGCATCACGGTGCATAGCATTTTTCGATCCGCGAACTATCGCTTCTGTCTGAGCATGCTATAGGCAAGGTAAATAATGACTTTTATTATTCAGGGGCTGAATAGTCACGAACTTATGTCGGTGGAGCGACTTTTTAAAGAATCTGATGTAAAAAAAATTCAACCTATTGCTCCGACTCGCTCTACTGATGAGAGCGAAAAACCGCAGTCCGTTAATCGTAATGACAATCCTGATAAAAAGCGTCCATCGGCTATGCAAGAACGCACTGGTGCCGCGGCATATCACGCCACAGACGAACTGCCAAGAACCGCAATTATTCTGCATGCCGATCAAATAATGACGTCGTCGGTTGTCACTTTATCGCTCCGACAAACCGTATCCGATGCGCTGGATATTTACCAGAAGAACACTTTTCGTCATTTGCCCGTTGTGGGGGATGCTAACAGACTCGTTGGTATCGTCTCGGATAGAGACATCCTTCACTACGTTGGCGGGATTTCTGCAGATTATCATTTGCAGGCGCCTAATCGATCGGATCCCCCGGTGGAGCAATTGATGCAGAGCCCTGTGTTGACAGCCAGCAGCGATACAGATGTACGGTACATTGCCCGCTTGTTTGTCGATCAACACATCGGATCAATGCCCATCGTAACAGAGGGCACGTTAGTGGGAATCGTAACGCGAAGCGATATTCTAAGCGCCGTAATGCGTAATTTTGTATTGGAACTCTGGGCCTGATCAGAAAAGGCCCCGCGTCCAGATTCGCTGGAAATCTCGGAGACCGGGTTGTCAGTCGACACCATTCCTTAGTTGCGGAATAACAGAACGCCGCGGGAAGTTGCCACCGAGCATCAACAAACCGAAAAATTCTAACCGCAAATGTCCGAATATAGGGGGTGGGGCCGCTTTTCCGATAATCGATTGCGCTGATCGCACCGCTTTCAGGGCTGTGTCAAAATCAAACTTCTCAGCCATGGGTCAATCCTCTTTTCGTATAGATTAATGGATTGACACAGAATCTCTAACACCTTCTCAATGCGCGTTTCCGGCTGCCTCAGAGTTCATTGCTTGCTCACGCGAGGTGTGAATGTGCCGGATTTTCCATTCATTTTTTGACTTCGACAGCACCATGGTCGCTTTCCCTTTCATCGCAACTCTATGCTCGCCTCCGTCGAATCGGTCGCTTTTAATCGTGACGTCCATTTGGTATTCCATCGTGGCAAAGGCCATGTCGCCGCGTACATAGGGACGTATGTTGCTCAAGCTATAACTCGTTTCGTTAAACATCGGTAATTCATCAGCCAGATGTTTCCGGTAGCTTTGCCAGCCAGCATCATGATTGGTGCCTTCCAGGCTGCTGAATCCGTCGGTGGTGATAACGTATTTCTCAATCTCCGCAATGTCCGCTGACTGAACGGCTGCCGCATAATCTTCCAATGTGCTGACGACGCGTTTTCCCTGAGCGCTTAGCGCGGGTTGTGCTGAGTCGGAGCTGTGGTCTTCGCCCTCGTGGGCGGTTGCAAGACTGCAGATTGCGACAGTAGCGAATAGTGTTGCCGTGCTCAGCCATTTCTTCATCGGTACGACTTTTGACATTAGCGAATTTCCTTTCGATTGATGTTTTCGCCGAGTGAAACAGGGAGTGAATTCAATTTTCGACCGGCCTGGACTCGACTAGCTATTCTAATCGGATTCTGTATCTTGAGTATATCGATTCGGCAAGAGTGAGAAGGTTTTGAGATATTTAGCATCAGTGATAATCGTCATGGTAATTTTCTCCTTTACTGCCGTTGCTTTCGCATACTCCGGCATTTTCAATGTTGCTGCGACTGAGCGGCATGGTTCAGTTTCGAGCTGGCTGTTGGAAGTAACGAGAAGCAAATCAATCGCGGCCCGGTCGCGTGGGATTGCGGTTCCGGACCTTGATGATGAGAAGCTCCAATTGGCGGGTGTTAACGACTTTAATTCGATGTGCGCGGAGTGTCATACGGCGCCGGGCCGCGTGCCTTCTCCATTAGCGCGGGGCTTGAATCCGCCGGCACCGGATCTTGCCGAAGAAGCATTAGAGGAGTCTCCGGAAACACTCTTCTGGGTTACGAAGAACGGTATTCGGATGACCGGCATGCCGGCTTGGGGCGCTTCGCATAGTGATGAAGATATTTGGCCTGTCATTGCGTTTTTGCAGGTTCTGCCGGATCTGGACGGCATTGCTTATCAGGAGCTGCTCGAAGAGGCCAAGGGCATGGGGCATCATGCGCACTGAGAGTGATTTTCAATCACCACGTTCAATATGAGCTTTGGTATTCGGCGCAATACGCGATTGAGTTAACGTTCATGACGATCCCAGCGAGTCGCTAGTTTCATCATGGGTGGGGCTGCGAGTGTCGTGACTATTACCATCAGTACGACGGCTGAGAATAATGCATCAGAAATAACACCGAGGCTCTTGCCGATCGATGCAAAAATGAGTCCGACCTCGCCACGGGGCATCATGCCGAAACCGATCAACCAGCGATTTGTGCCGGATTTCGCCCCCCAGCCGCTGAGAACCTTACCGACAATTGCCGCCAGAATCAGGATTCCGCCGAGCAGGCCAATTCTTGGGTCCAGAAAGGCTTCGAGATTGACCTGTATTCCAATGAGTACGAAGAAGATCGGCACAAGAATTACCTCAAGCGGCATGATTAGGTCCTTTATGGTTGTGCGGCTATTGTTCGAATGCAGGCCGTCGAAATAGCCTTCATGCAGAATTACCCCGGCGGCAAATGCACCAATAATTGTCGCAAGTCCGGCTAGATTTGCCATCCAGGCAAGGACCATGACGAACATAAATGATGTGAACATCTTTGCTTCAACAATGTCGAGCTGACCCAATATGCGCACGGTAAATCGAATGACGTACGGCCCCAAAGCTACAGCGCCAAAAAGAAAAATGAGTGCAACCATAATGGTGAGCAGAACATTGCCTAACTCTACTGCTCCTGAGACGATAACCCCTGATACCACGGCAAGCATCAGCAGGCCGATAATGTCATCGATTACCGCGGCACCCAGAATGAGTTGTCCTTCACGGGAAGCTTGCCGACCTAAATCAGCCAAAACGCTTGCGGTAATTCCGATGCTCGTCGCGCCGAGCGTGGCTGCCATGAACATGTCCGTATTGATAGACAGGTCTTGGGCTGCGAGGCGAATGCCCAGAAAACCGAGAGCAAACGGGGCGATGACTCCGAGAATGGCCACTTTTGCCGTTCGAATCCGACCGTCTGCATGTCCTTGAGATTGGACTCGAGACCGACCAGAAAAAGTAGAAATATGACGCCGTAACGGGAAAAAATATCGACGACATGTGCGACCTGCATCAGGATGCCGCCATTCGGCCGTTGCAGCACCGTTATCAATTGCAGGGCCGCTGGGCGTCCGACGATCCTTTCGGCGGCTACCTCCAATGGTTGACCTGTCAGCACCATATTGAGGATCTCGAACACCGCCGGGCCGTCGCGCAGCAGGATGATCAGTTCTAGCCCGAAATAGCTGCCGAGCGATCCGATCAGGATCCCAACGATAACCTCCCCGAGAACCGATGGTTGATCCAAACGCCGGGCGGCAAAGCGACCAACGATCGCAAAAAAAGAACCCCGGTCACGCCCAGGATTACGGGTGCGACCGGGTCGGCATACTCGCTTCCTGGTTTTGCGGCGCAACTTATGGATGGCGCCGCGCAGGCTGCCAAAGCGAATAAGCCCATGAAGCCTGGCATCCGCCGAATGGTTTCCAGCCCCGGAACGAATAAAAATAATGAGCTAAGGCTGGCGAGGTCTTTGCTGCCTGATTGATATGCCGATGCTGAAATCTTACCCGCCATGCATGTGCCCTACTGGCTTTCGTTTCTACAGGTTTCTCGTGCTGTCTGTCCCGAGAGTTGTGTGCCGATGAAATCGATCATCCTGATCTGATCTGTCGGAACGTCAAGTATTTGTCCGGTCGTCAGATGTAGCAATAGGCTGCTGTTGGCGAAACTACCCTTGAGCAGATCTCCTGCTCGCGTCTCCAGTTTTCCAGCCGTCGATATATCGCAATCAATATTGATAAATTTGGCCTCAGCAGGGCTGAATGCAATTTTTGCAAACGATGTCTGCCAGTAAAATTCTGTACTTACGATTTCTCCATAGAGCCTGTCTCCATTTTTCATCACGAGGATGGGTGACAGTTGCTTCGTAACAGTGGTTTCCGGCTCCGATAAATCTATAGCGTGATCGTCTACGCACCGGCTTATGGAGACTATATCCTCGGGTCGTACGGCGTGTCGGCTCTCGCCGACTTGATAGTAGAGGTTCATTTCGGTCACCAATGTAATCGTCTGATTGTCGATCAACAGGATTTCCATATCGACTGCCTTCCGGCGCCCGGAGAGCCAGCCGGTTGTCTCGTCACTTCGTACCTTGAGTGAATCGACCCGTTCCAGGGGAATGGTCAGGCTGCGACCGCTCGATTCTCCCAGTAGAACTGCCTCACCACTGATGCGATTCCGGATCTGCCATAGATCGCTGACGTTAACTGTCGCGCCTGATAATTCGATATTCCAGCAAGCTGAAGAGGCCGTGAACGGAAGTGAGCTGAGCAGCAATATCACCAAAATCGCTTGGCGACTCGATTCGTAGAACTGTGTCATGCCTATCCCGGGTTACTCGCCTCGGTTGATGGCGACATTATCGGCCATCGTCCGCGGTGCTGAAGGATTGCAGGTAGTCAATGATTTGTTGAGATTCGACGTCGGTTATCCACTGTGGAGCCTTGCCCCGCATACGATTAACAACGTGCGACCAGTTCATTTTCATATCGTGATTTGGGCCCAGGTGTTCGAAAATTCTTTCCATCGAATGACAGTTCTGGCAGCGCGCTGCAAAAATTTCTGCGCCTCCGGCATCCGCCCCCAGCTTCGATGGTGTTGGAATGTCGAGCGCCGCTTTGGACAAATAATTCAACACCCGCTCGACGTCCTCGTCGGATAGCCAGTCAGTCCCGCTCTTCGCCTGCATGCGATTGACGACATGTAGCCTGGATTCATCAGTCAGTGGCTCCAGAAATATTCGATCGAGTGTATGGCATCGGCTACATTTCTGTTCAAAGAACATTTTGTCATCGTCCAGAGAGGCACGTTTGGTTGTTTCCTGGACATGAGAAGACAAATAGGTCAGAACGGCTTCCCTCTGCTGGCTCTTGAGCTTTGCCAGTGGCGCCATTTGCTTGAGTCTTTGCTCCCAACCTTCGGGTGGTGGATTATCGATGTCGGGGAGTATGTGACAGGCCACGCAGCGCTTTTCGAATAGCGCCTGACCATCCAGGGAAGCCGCGAAGGCAGCGGGAATCAGCATCATCAGTCCGAGGCAAACGCCAAATTCGGTTGTCTTGTGCGATCCGCGCAATCTATTCATGGTGCCATTTCTACCGATTTTCATGTCCGCGATAATCATGCAGCCGGCGGGGTACTCTGCCCCGTCGGCTGATTTGCTGATCTCGTGGTACCGGTTTTTAGAATGCTGCGATGACTTGCAGCGTTAGGCGGTCATCTTCCTCAATCGACGTCGGCGCATCGAAACGATCCCAATACTCAACGTAGCCCTTGATATTTTGAGTGAAGTAATAGGTTAGATTCAATGTCAGTTCATCGAAATCACTGTTGCCGTCATTCGTTTCATAACTGTCGTATCGGATCAGCGGTACCCACGTTGGTCTTAGCGTGTCATCCGTAAATGTCCAGAATGCCTGAACCGAGTACGCGTCATTATCTTCATCGCCGATTCCACTGGCCAGGTCGTCGCTGGCGGCGATATATACTGCCTGAATTCGTACGTCCGCAACATCGGCCTGGAACTGAATCCCGGCTCTTGTGTAGTCGCGCGTGGCCATTCCAAGTCCGGTGTTTTCATTCTCACCGGTCATGCCGAACACGCCCACCATGATGTCATCGGTTATATCGAAATCTACCAATGCGCTGATGGTGCTCGCGTTTTCACCTTCGGAATTCTCCGCATCGCCACTCCAATTGACGTTATAAAATACACGATCTGCAATGCGGCCAAAAATGCCGACGTTTTGTCGCAGAGCGCGGATAACGCTGTCGCCGTCTGCACCACCGAAACTCTGATCAATTGCCGCCAAGCTTCCTCGAGTCAGGCGAAAATGGTCGACCAGAATGCCGTAGGGGTCCGCCCAGAATATTGATGACCAGCCGGCTTGTACATTGAACATTTGGTTAAAATTGTAGCTCAGTACGGCCGGGCCGATTTCGGGCTCAAAATCGGTCTCATCCTCGCCCTCCAGTTCAAAGTAGCCCGACCAGTTTGTGCCCACGTTGCCGGCCAAAATGATTTCGACCTCGTGTATGGCGCGAACCTTCGCGTCACCGGAATCCTTTTTGTCGAAAGGGCGCGATACGAGAACGCCGGATAGTGGAACATGCTTCTCGAGTTGCAGGAAATCAGAAATTGACTGATTCACACTTTTGTCGTCGTCCGTGGTGAATCGATAACCCGCATCTTTGAAGCCTCGTCCAACCGAGTTTAATTGTGGATACGCTGTGTGGCATCCGGAGCAATTCATATCGTATTTGCGTGCAAATGAAGGAACCGCATTTGCGGAGCTGACCCAGACCAGGCCAGTGATCAACGTCAGAATTATCGAGCGTAAACTCGTTGCTTGATTCATCGTATTCCCCTCAGCTGTACAAAAAAATCGTGTTGAACTGTGCAAAATTGAACGTAGTTCAGATTGCATGACGGAAGAATGGCTCCAAAGGGTTCCGTTTCGGGAAATATGTAGTGCGGAGCGAGTGACTGACCATTAGAAAAAAGACGAGACAACAACAAATGGCTTATCGAGTTTGACGCTAACACACTCGGATTCTGTGGGTATCGGCGGGCGCTAAAAAGCGTAAGATTTGAGACCGATTTGCGATAATTTCGAGATACTTTTTTTGCTGAGTCTTGATGGGACCTGTTCAGTACTCATCCCAGCGCGATAATTGACGCGATGACACCGCCGCCAAATTGCCGGACTCGCGAATGGCGAGCTGGATGTCGGTAACGGCGTTGAATAGTTGAACGCTGGTGAGACTGGATTCAGGAGTGTTAGAGAACGAAGACGGTTCGACCCCGATATCGCAGATATCTAAGAACAGGCCGTGGACTTCTCACGGGCCAGATAGCCATCTCCGGGCTACGATATGAGCAAAGGAGAAAGACCATGGGCAGTCCACGTTACACACGGGAATTCAAAAATGAAGCAGCCAGCCAGATAGTTGATCGCGGGTATTCCGGTGTTACTTGGCGTGGATTTTCATGAATCGCGTGGATCAGTTCACGTGCGGCAGCGGAAGAGGTGCCTGATTCAATACCTTGAGTACCGATGCCCGGATTCGGCACTGAGAACGGGGTTGAGCGACAGGCTAATACTGGATTATTGAAAAAAACCATATAAGACAATAAGTTGTTTTGATTTGACGATATGCTTGACTCTGGACCATGCTCTAGGGTTTACAATCCGGGGCATGTCAGATCAACAACCCAAACCGATGCGTATCGGCCAGATCGCGGTAGCCGCCGATGTCGGTATCGATACCGTGCGTTTTTACGAGCGTCGCGGTCTGCTGCCCGAACCGCAGCGGACGCGATCCGGTTATCGGAGTTATCCGCCCGGCACCATCACGCGTCTGCGATTCATCCGGCGGGCGAAGGAGCTTGGCTTCAGCCTGGATGAGATCGGCTCGCTGCTGGCATTGCAGGATACCGGCGGGCCGAAATCCGAGGTCAAGGCCATTACGCGCCGCAAGCTCGCGCAGATCGACACCAGGATCATCGCACTGTCGCGGATGCGTGAAGTATTGCAACAACTTGATTCCGAATGCTCGGGTACCGGTGATGTGCGCGGCTGCCCGATCATTGAGACGTTGTCCGAGGATGCGGACTGCGATGAGGTTGCCGAAATGATTGCGGTAAAGCGGAGTGGGTCATGAACGTAGCGAATGTCGACAGCCAATCTGGCCACTTGCTGACGAGAATCACCGGCATGACGTGCAGCGCGTGCGCGGCCCGGCTCGAGAAAGCCCTGAGTCGGGTCCCTGGCGTAGAGTCGGCGAACGTCAATTTCGCAACCGAACAGGCTGACGTTATCTACGATCCGGCGAGCACCGACGTTGTGGGCGTGACCGGCGCCATCGCGCGCGCCGGCTTCGGCGTCGGGGAGTCGACGTTTTCTTTCGCGGTCGAGGGTATGACCTGCAGCGCGTGTGCCGGACGAATTGAGAAAGCGCTTTCCCGGGTTCCGGGTGTGGGCGAAGCGAATGTCAATCTCGCACTGGAGCGCGCCGACGTTCGAGCGATCGCAGGTCAGGTCGATCGCCATGTGCTGGAAACTGCAGTTACCGCCGCCGGTTTTACGGCAAGGTTTTCGGACACCGCCGCCGGCGACGCGGACGAACAGCAACGCGAGCATGATGCGCGTGCCTTGCGCCGGGAACGTTACGTGTTGATTGCATCCGCGTTGCTGACGTTGCCGCTGGTGGTGCAGATGGGTGCGATGGTACTCGGCCTGCGCGTGCATCTGTCGCCGTGGGTCGAGCTGGGGCTCGCGACGCCGGTCCAGTTCGTCATCGGTGCACGGTTCTACCGTGCGGCGTGGAAGGCTATCCGTGCGGGGGCCGGCAATATGGACGTGCTGGTTGCGATGGGTACGACGACAGCCTACGCCTATAGCCTGTATCTGTTCTGGATGCTTGGTTCCGCCGCGAGCGGCAAACTGTATTTCGAGGCGTCGGCGGTCATCATCACGCTGGTACTGCTCGGCAAGTACCTGGAGTCGCGGGCGAAACGCGGGACGACTGCGGCGATTCGGCAGCTCATGGACCTGCGGCCGAAGACGGCGCGCGTCGAGCGCGAAGGCAAGGAGATCGAACTGCCTGTCGCGCAGGTGCGAAAAGGTGACCTGGTCGTCGTGCGTCCCGGCGAGAGCGTTCCGGTTGACGGTACCGTTGCGGACGGCCGCAGCGAGGTCGATGAGTCGCTGATCACGGGTGAGAGCATCCCGGTCGACAAGGAATCGGGCAGCAAGGTGACCGGCGGATCGATGAATGGTACGGGCCTGATGAAAGTCAGCGCGACCGCGGTGGGCGAGGACTCGACACTGGCGAGAATCATCCGTCTTGTCGAGAACGCGCAGGCGGGCAAGGCCCCGATCCAGCGACTCGTCGACCGGATCAGCGAGCTGTTCGTGCCGACGGTGCTGGTCATCGCCGTGGTGACCTTCGTCGTGTGGTACCTCGCGGCCGGCAACCTTGAGTCCGCGTTGATCTCGGCGGT